>CAIQUS010000017.1 GCA_903875045.1 uncultured Bacteroidales bacterium | reverse complement strand
CTTCCCTGCCGGTATTCATGACCTCAACAGAGGCCAACCCAACGGTCGCTCCGCTGGTAACCGCCGTGTATACCCTTGTGGAAACCATCACTGCGACCGGTTGCACCAATACGCATAGTGTAACAGTAATAGTTTATCCATCATTGCAGGTAAGTGTGGCCATTACAGCCGATGCCAGTACTGTTTGTCTCGGCACTTATGTCACTTTAACAGCTGTTCCAACCAACGGAGGGACAAACCCAACCTATCAATGGAAGATTAACAGCCTCACGATACCGGGAGCCACAAATTCAACGTATGGGTTTTATCCATACACCCCAACCACCGCAATGACCTGTGTGCTCACAACCACACCGGTGCCTTGTACAACAGGCAGTCCGGCAACCTCCAATATTGTGAACATCATCGTTCCCGAGGTTTGTCCGGTCATTACGGTCAACGGTACAGTCACCCCCGGCGAAATTATCTGTTACGATGCCACACAAACCATCACGGTGGCCGGTGGCGGGAATTCGTTCATTGTGAACCCCGAGGCACAGGTAACCATGATCGCCGGGCAGAACATCATCTATCTGCCGGGAACCCTGGTTGAACCGGGAGGCTACATGCTTGGCAAAATCGCCCCGAATGGCCCCTACTGCGGACAACAACCAACTTCAATGGTCACAGTTATTACCGGAGAAGACGAACTGCCGGTGATGACGCAACAATCTGCTTTCAATCTCTATCCCAACCCCACCACCGGGAAGTTCACACTGGAACAAACAGGTGGTATGGTAGGTGGAATTGTGAAGGTTGCCATTTATGGCATGCATGGCGAAAAAGTACTTTCCAGGGATTTGGCAGGAGAAAGGAAATATGAACTTTCCATCGCTGAACTCACTGCCGGGCTCTACTTTGTCAAAATCGTATCCGGGGAGTATAACCGAACGATCAAACTGATTAAAACAAATTAATCTTTTAACACATTTTGCTATTCCAAACCTTCCAGGTTTTAAAAACCTGGAAGGTTTTTTCATTTATTGCTTCACCCACCCGGCTATTTCATCAATGGCTGTTTTTGCCTGTTTAAGAATCCCAAGGTAGCTTATAAATCCATGGATCATATCCCCATAAACGGATAGTTTTACCTCAACACCAGCTTCCTGAAGTCGTTCTGCGTATGCAATTCCCTCATCCCGAAGGGGATCATATCCTGAAACGATTACAAGGGCAGGCGGAAGCCCGGTGAGATCAGTGGCCAGTACAGGTGCTGCTTGGGGGTTGGTGCCATCCGTCTCACTTTCGAGATATTTATCCCAGAACCACTTCATGGCACCCTTTGTCAGGCCATAGCCCTCGGCAAACTCAGTGTATGAAGATTTTTCGGGTTTATAATAGTCGGTAACCGGATAAATCAGAATCTGTCCCCTGATTTGCGCGTTAGTATGCAAGGTCTCCCCTGCTGATGCATCACGGAGCCGCATGGCTGTGACGGCTGCCAGGTTTCCGCCCGCACTGTCACCAGCCAGGAAAAGCCTCGACGGGTCACCATTTATTTTTTTGCAATATTCAATAATCCAATGCGTTGCCATAAAACAATCATCAGAAGCTGCCGGAAATTTATACTCCGGGGAGAGCCGGTAATCGACCGAAGCAACGATGTAACCTGTCGCCGAGCAGAGATGTGTACAAATGGGATCGTACGCATCCAGATGAAAAAACACCCATCCGCCACCATGAAAAAATACAATGACCGGAAAGGGGCCTTCGCCTTCCGGGGTGTAAATCCTTACCGGGATCTCACCCTCTGCATTCGGGATTGAAATATCTTGTACCGAACCAACCGGTTTTACCGGGATCCTCATGCGTGCGTATCCTTTTTCCACCTGTTCTCGGGCAACATCCAGCGGGATTATGCTGATGTCGGGTTCTCCTGCAACAGCAATCGCAGTCAGCAACGCCTTTGCCTTTGGGTCAAGTTCCATCAGGAATTAAATTTGATCAAGGCAGCCCTTGATTTTCTGCCACGAGTTTTCGATGTCGTTGTCGAGGCCAACCGAAAACCGGACAAGTCCTTCCGACAACCCCATTTCACGCTGTATTTCTTCAGGAACCTCAGAGGAGGTACTTTTACCGGAATTGCTGAAAAGCGTTTTGAAATAGCCCAGGCTGACTGCCAAGTAGCCTACACCGGCCTTTTCCATCATCTCCATAAGCCTGGCGGCCCTTTCTGCAGTGACCATGTCGATGGCTATCAGCCCACCATATCCAAATTCGGGGTTCATCATCTCTGTCAGTTTCTTATACCCTTTATTTCCCGGAAGTCCTGGATAAATGATCTTCAAACCATATTCCTTGAATTTTTCGGCCAGATAAAGGGCATTTTTGCTGTGCTGCTTCATCCTGATATGCAAAGTATGCAGATTTTTCAAGATGCTGGAAGAACGCAATGGATCCAGCGCAGGGCCCAGCAACATGGCAGTACCGGAGTTGACATCGGATAAAGACATGATGAACTCCTTGGAAGCACAAATGGCACCGGCAACACAGTCGTTTTTACCATTAATGAATTTGGTCATGCTGTAAACCACCACATGGGCACCCAATTTAATTGGAGCAATAATCATAGGGGTAAAAGTGTTGTCAACCACCAATTTGATTTGGTGATCATTGGCTATCTGCGCCAGGGCCGGGATATCTGAAATCTGCAGCAAAGGATTTGTCATCGATTCGGTGTAGATCATCTTTGTGTTCGGGCGAATTGCCTGTTGAACCAGGTTAAGGTTTGTGATATCCACAAAGGTGACATCGATGTTGAATTTCTTGACATAGTTGAACAGGAAAGCAAAGGTGCCCCCGTAGGTTGTCAGACTGCACACGATATGGTCGCCACTGTCGCAAATCTGCAGAATTGAACAGGTGATGGCAGCCATTCCGGAGGCTGTAACCCAGGCCGATTCAGTTCCTTCCATGGCGGCAAGGGCATCGGCAAGATATTTATTGCTTGGATTCCAATGACGTGAATAAAGAAAACATCCTTCAGCCTCACCATGAAAGGTATCCATCATGGTTTTAGCCTGCATGAAGGTGAAGGTGGCAGAGTCACAAACGGATGGGTTTACGTCGCCGTATTCGCCGAATTGCAGCAGATCGAAGATTTTTGTAGAGGGGTCAGGTTGCATGAGTTTCAGGTTTTAGATTTTAGATTTCAGATTTCGCATTTTTTAAATTAACAGTCAGTCGCGTTCGACATCACGCAACAAAAATACAAATTGAAAGTGGAATAACGGCTAAAGGGTTCATCCCTTTCTTTCCTCGGAAGAGATTAGGTTCTCAGATACGATGCTCCGTTCATATCAAGAATGCAGCCCGTCATGTATTCTGTGCCATCTGAGGCCAGCATCATGATGGCCCTGGCAATTTCTGCGGGATGCGCCACCCGGTTCATCGGGCTTTGGCTTTCGATCTCTTTTCGCTTCTCCCCGGTAAGATGTTTTGAGGCCATATCGGTCTCTACAAATCCGGGGGCGATGGTATACACCTGGATATTATGCGGGGCCAATGCTTTAGCCATACTCTGACCAACGGAATTCAATCCGGCCTTGCTTGCCCCGTAAGCCCAGGCATTGGGCTCACCCCTGAAAGCTCCACGCGAGGTGACATTTACAATTTTACCGCCGCCGGTCCGCATCATTTCCCGGGCTACCATATTTGAAAGCAGCGTTGGCCCTGTCAGGTTCACCCTGATGGTTTGTTCCCAGTAATCCATAAACGCCTCCATGGAAATCCCGGTCATATCCCTCTCTTCAAAAATGCCTGCATTGTTGACCAGAATATCGATCCTGCCATGGCTCCCGATAATTTCATCCACCATTTTTTTTATATCCCCGGGATGACCCATATCAGCCTGGACCATCCGATGGTTTTGACCAGGCAAACCCGATAAAACCTCTTCAGCGGCAGCCTTATTCTGATGATAATGAACCATCACTGTTGCACCCGAACCGGCAAACAATTGGGCAGTAGCCCTTCCAATGCCGCGGGAGGCACCGGTGACGAGGACGATTTTGTTGGGGAAGGAGATTTCCATTTACGATTTACGATTTACGATTTACGATTTACGATTGCGGGGTTACAATTGCGGGATTCAGATATAGTTGGCCAGGAGTTTCATCAAATCTACGTATTCTGTTATGACCGGAAATTCAGGATAATCGTTGATCACGTTTTGTGGCGGACGGAAAAGAATACCAACATCAGCCTGCTTCAGCATACTGATGTCGTTATAGGAATCGCCCATGGCAATAACCTGGTATTTAAGCCCCTGCAATGCCTCCACCGTCCGGCGTTTCGGGTCGGGCTGCCGAAGCCGGAAATCGATGATACGATTGGTTTCATCCATCACCAGGGTATGGCAGAAAAGCGTCGGACGACCTAATTGTTTCATGAGCGGATCAGCAAATTGAATGAATGTATCTGAAACCACGATCAGCTGCGTTCTCTCCTTTACCCATTCAATGAACTCTTTTGCACCGGGCAGGGGGCGTATTTGTGCGATAACCTCCTGTATGTCATGTAACTTTAACCCATGCTGATCAAGGATCTTCATCCGGCTCCGCATCAGCAGATTGTAATCGGGTTCATCACGTGTGGTCCTGCGCAATTCATTAATACCGGTTTTGTCGGCCACATTGATCCAGACTTCCGGAACAAAAACGCCTTCGAGATCAGAACATAATATATACATGCTGGTTCACTTTTAAAGTTTCTGATAAAATCAAAATGTATCCAGGAGAAATTTCTTAAAATCCTGGTAATCCAATTGCAAGGCTGTGACAAATTCCGGTTTGCCTTCCAGCCCTTCAAGACTCTTTGGCAGCGGTGGTTCCAAACCGGTCAGCCGGATGATCTCCTCCGGGAATTTTGCAGGATGTGCCGTTTCCAGTGAAACACAAAGTTGTTCAGCCTTGTTATCCAATGGGTTCCTGTCAAGATAGGCGGCTAACCCGGCCCAGCCCACAGCTCCATGTGGCTCGAGGATAAGCTGATAGTCCTTGTACGCATTCCGCATGACATCCCTGGTTTGCTGGTCGGAAATACTCACTGAAAAAATCTCTCTTCGCATAAGCTCCAGATCTGCCGGTTGATGGATGGTCCCTTTTTCATCCATCATCCCGCCATAAAGTGCAACCAAACGGGCCAGGTTGCTCGGGTGCCCGACATTCATGGCGCTGGATATGCAATTTCTGGATGGTTCGATTTTTTCATATTTTCCAGAGGAAAGATAAGCTGGAAATTCATCATTCTCATTGGTGGCGATAATGAACTTTTTGACCGGCAACCCCATCTTCATGGCAAAAATCCCCCCCATCATATCACCAAAATTTCCGGAAGGAACGGAGAAAATGATCCGCTCGGGATGATTCTCCAACCTCAGTTGTGAGAAGGCGTAGAAATAGTAAACGATTTGCGGGATCAGCCTTCCGATGTTGATTGAGTTGGCAGAGGAAAGGTCAAGTTGCTGCAGGTCGGGATCTGAAAATGCCTGCTTTACCAGCCACTGGCAATCATCGAATTTGGCATCGAGTGCAAGAACATGAACATTTTTTCCCATGGTGGTCATCTGCTTGCGCTGACGATCGGTCACCTCCATCCTGGGAAACAAAACCACCACCTGAATATTGTCCAGCCCGTAAAAGGCACTGGCCACTGCACTGCCGGTATCCCCAGATGTTGCTGTAAGGATCAGGAGTTTCTTCCCGCTTTTCTTCAGGTAATACTGCATCAGGCGGCCCATCATGCGTGCGGCAAAATCCTTGAAGGAAGCAGTAGGCCCCTGATCGAGGCGCATGATATATTTGCGGTCGTACACCTTTTCAAGGGGCACCGGATAATTATATGCATCCTTTACAAGTGCACGCAATTCATCTTCGGCGATTACCCCGTTTAAAAACCTGTAAATCACATCAAAGGCTATCTCATGATATGGCAGCCCTGAATATTGAAAAATATTATCCTGAGATATTTGCGGAATTGACTGTGGCAGATAAAGCCCACGGTCCGGTGCCTGACCTGTCAGCAAAGCCTGATTGAACGGGACCGCTTCAGCTTTCAGGTTAGTGGAGTAATAAAGCAGTGGTTGTTCCATAATCAGTATGCCTGAGGATACTTGCCTGTCTTATAATCTTCTTTCACCCTGGGTTCGCTGTCAATTTTTTCGAATGCCTGCGCGAGATCATCGATTAAATCTTTTTCATCTTCGATACCGATCGAAAACCTGATCATGGATGGAGAGATCCCGGCTTTGCGCATTTCCGCCTCACCCATCGCCGAATGCGTAGTGGATGCAGGATGCGTTACAATCGACCGGCAGGTTCCCAGGTGCGTGGCATGTGTCATCACCCTGAGGCTGTCAATAAACCGGGTTGCCTGCTCATAGGTTCCATTCAATTCAAACGACATCAGCGAACTGCACCCTTTCATTTGCGGTGCAATCATTTTATGGTATGGATTGGAGGTTAATCCCGGGTAGTTTACATGGTTCACCTTCGGATGTGTTTCAAGATATGAAGCAACGACCATGGCATTATGGCAATGCCGTTCCATCCGGAGAGACAGTGTTTCAAGGCCATTGAGGCTCAGCCATGCATTGAACGGGGCCATCGCCGGGCCAAGGTACCGGAGACTGCTCTGGCGGATGCCTTCGACAAGTGCTTTTGATCCGCAAACGATGCCGCCTAAACTTGTGGCATTCCCGCAGATGTATTTGGTGGTTGAATGTACAACAACATCGGCACCAAGCAATACCGGTTGTTGCAAAGCGGGTGTGGTAATGGTGTTGTCGACCACCAGCGGCAGGTTCATCGATTTCGCCAAAGCAGCAAGAGCAGGAATATCGGCTATGAAAAGGGAGGGATTACTGGGGCTTTCAACAAACAGAAATTTTGTATTCGGGGTGATCGCAGCAGCCCAGGCATCTATGGATTCAGGATTTGTAACCCAGTGAACCTTTGCCCCCATCTTGGGCAGGCCAACATTGAACAATCCGAAGGTACCCCCGTAAACCCTGTTGGAAGAGACCACATCATCACCCGGGTTCAGCAAATGGTGCGCTAACAGAAAAATCGCCGACATACCGGAAGCAGCAGCGATGGCCCCTTCGGTGTTTTCAAGCGCGGCCATGCGGTTTTCAAACACCTGAACGGTTGGATTATCCCACCGTCCATAAGTAAAACCGGGTTTCTCCCCGGAGAAAATAGCAGCGGCCTCCTGGGCATCGAGATAAGGATAAGCTACCGATTGATAGATGGGGACTGACATCGAATCAGGGTGAAATTCTGTCTTCCCGGCATGAATGGCTTTGGTGTTAAATCCGCGGTTTGGCATAAGAGTCTCCTTTGTTATGAGTGAATGAATGAATTGTGTATCAAAAATAGAAAAAATTTCACATCAAACAATTCTCCGATGATAAATGTTCATCTTTCCAGAGATCAGCCATCACAGAACATTGGTTTTCTATAATTTCTTTGTTACTTTGTTCGTTAATTATTCAAATCTATTCCGATGAAAAGAAAGTATTTTTCCCACCGATATTGTCTGATCCTGATGATTATGTGGATATTGCCAGTTGTAATCCATGCCCAGGATGATTCAACGATAAAAAAGCTTGCAGGAAGCTGGGCCGGAACACTGAATGTTCAAAGCACACAGCTAAAGTTGGTGATGAATATTTCGTTCAATGCAGCCGACAGCATGGTTGTCACATTCGACAGCCCCGACCAGGGAGCGAAGGATTTGCCTACCAGTAAGGTCAGGTTGGCAAACGACTCCATATTCGTTTCCTCGAAAGCAATCGGTGGAAAATTCAGCGGGAAAATCAATGAAGGGGTAAACTCCATCTCCGGAACCTGGAAACAGGGCGGCATGGCATTGCCGCTCACCCTTGAACGACAGGCAACGAGAATCACGATGAACCGTCCGCAGGAACCGAAACCACCTTTCCCGTACAAATCAACAGAGGTCACCATCCCGAATCCGGCAGCAGGAGTAGAATTAGCGGGCACCCTCACCATCCCGGAAAAGGCAGGGCAATATCCGGCAGCCATTCTCATTACAGGCTCAGGACCACAAAACCGTGATGAGGAATTACTCGGGCACAAACCTTTCCTGTTGCTCGCCGATTATCTGACCCGCCAGGGATTTGCCGTGCTGCGGTATGACGACCGGGGTGTGGCAAAGTCGACCGGGGAGTTCAAAACTGCCACCACACTCGATTTTGCATCCGACGCAGAAGCCATACTCGATTTTCTGAAGAAGCAACAGGGCATCGATTCAACAAAAATCGGTTTGATCGGTCATAGCGAAGGTGGCATCATCGCACCGATCGTGGCCTCACGATCGAAAGATGTTGCTTATATTGTGCTGATGGCCGGGCCCGGTATCACCGGCGAACAAATCCTGCTGCTGCAGTCAGCCCTGATCTCCAAGGCTGAGGGCGCAGATGTCAACAGTATCAAGGTAAACAACAAACTCAGCAGGGATATCTATTCCGTATTGAAAAAAATTCAGGATAACAACATCGCAGGCCAGAAGATCAAACGGCTCATTGCGGATTTTGACAAAAAGAATGTAAAAGACACAAGCTACCATCCGATGTCGGAGGCTGAGATAAACGCCCAGGTTGAAAGCCTTACCTCGCCCTGGTTCCGCTGCTTCCTCACGCTCAACCCCGAAGAGTATATTTCGAAGGTAACATGCCCGTTGCTGGCCATCAACGGCAGCCTTGACCTCCAGGTTCCGCCGAAAGAGAACCTGGAAGCCATTGAAAAAGGGCTGATCTTCGGAGGAAACTCAACGTATGTCATCGAGGAACTTCCCGGGCTGAATCATCTTTTCCAGACAGCAACGACCGGCAGCCCGACAGAATACGCCAAAATAGAAGAGACCATCTCTCCGGCAGCGCTTGAACTGATTGGGAAATGGTTGATGAAGAATGTGGGAAGGTGAGCAGGTGGGCGAGTGGGCAGGTGGACGAGTGGAGGGGTTTGGAAGAGTGTTTGCACTCATTGTAACAAGTCACAGTGCTATGATAAACAGACAAATAAACAATGAAAGACCTGATTAAAAAAAACATCAACGGAAGGAAAATTTTACTTCTCCTTATTTTGACGAATGTCATTTATGCAATTATGCTTACAATCACGATTCCGAAAGTGATGAGTTTTGCTGAAGGAATGAAATTATTGGATATGATGCCAACAGGTTACAATTCTGAATATGTCAACGCTCTTCTAAGTGCTTTAGGTCCTGCGGGAAGAGATGCTTATTTATTCAACCAGATCCCATTGGATATGATCTATCCGCTCCTTTTTGGCATTACCTATTGTTTGCTTCTTGCATATATTTTGAATAAACTACAAAAGTTAGACAGCTTTTTATTCTACCTCTGTTTCATTCCACTTTTTTCAGGACTATTTGATTATTTTGAGAACATTGGAATAATTACAATATTGAGTAACTATCCTGCCAATTCAGACCTTTTGACACAGACCACCAATGTATTTTCGGTCGCAAAAAGCTCCTCTGCGGTTATAGCTTTCACCATTTTGATAATCTTATTTTCCGTTTACGGAATCAAGCTGATTATTTCAAAAAGAGCAGGAAATTAACAAACAAGCTTAGGTCTTTCTCCAACCATCTTGATTTTCAAAAGGTGAAATCAACGTATGAACTCACTTTTAACCTGCAGAAAAGAATTTCCTGATGGCATTCTTCATAAAAATATCAATAAATGTAAGCGCTGAGCTCCATCGGAGCGCAATTTTGGCAGAACCCAACAGCGATATGATTTATCGGCCCCGTAGGGGTCGTATGATGAAAACATATCAAACCACAGAAACCATTTCCGGTTCAACACAACGTTTCAAACCATGTTTGACTATCTATCATTGATTCAAAAATTCGACCCCTACAGGGTCGTGAATGCCATGTGGGGACATTTATACTGCCAATATATGACCCCTCCGGGGTCTGGTCAAACCGGCTTATTCAAATCTATTGGTACAATCGTGATCAACCAAATTGAACAATTTCATGAAACCGGGAACAAAAAATGAAACAAACTGGTGGTGCTTTTTCTATATCTTTGCTCATAGTGCGGAGGAAGGGCGAATGAAAAATGGCAATCGACGGGGAAAAAGGTGGACAGGTGGGCAGGTGGACGAGTGGGCAGGTGGGCAGGTAACTTTCCGGGGGCTGGGGTTTTTTCTTTGGAAATTTCAAGCATAATGTTACGATCGGTTGGGTTTTGCAGAGCGTTGGGAGCAAGCCAATAATTGTTTTCTTAGTAAAGCATGATGAAAAGAATAATTCTTATCTTTTTGCTTCACGGGCTGGTCACGGGTCTGAATGCCCAAGGCTGGAAATGGTCGAATCCCCGTCCACAAGGAAATGCCTTGTATTCAATCCGAATGATCGATGCGAATACCGGATATGCTACAGGAGCCTATGGCACCATCATCAAAACAAATGACGGGGGATCAACTTGGAATTCATTGACCAGTGAGACACATCTCGATATTAATTCCCTTTTCTTCACGAGTTCAAATATTGGTTATGCTGTGGGGGACAGCGGTATGATCCTGAAAACCAACGATGCTGGGACTACATGGGATAAACTTGCAAGCGGAACCTCTAATGACCTGCATTCAGTTTTTTTTGCGGATCAGAATACCGGTTATGCCTGTGGTGACAGCGGTACAGTTGTTAAAACGATTAATGCAGGGCTCAATTGGACCATTGCTAATATAGGCGGTAGTTTTCAACTTCAATCGGTATTCTTTACCAGCCCTATGACCGGTTACATTGTTGGTGCTAATATCTTTAAGACTTCAGATGGCGGACAAAATTGGAGTTGTTATTCCCCTTCAAGTTGTTATTACAGTGAATCTGTTTTTTTTACAGACAGTTCACATGGAATTGCTGTGGGGGGTGGCGGTTTCATTTATAAGACCTCAGATGCGGGCGTCACATGGAACTCCGTACCGTCTCCTTTATCGAATACGCTGTATTCTGTTTATTTCCCGGATGGGAATACAGGATACGCTGTAGCTGATAACGGTTGGGTGATTAAAACCATCGACGGAGGAAACACTTGGTCCCTCCTGTCAAGCGGAACAACGACTTGGCTGTACGATGTCTTTTTTAATAATACTAATTCCGGAATTATTGTTGGTAACGACGGAGCAATTCTGAAAACCAATAATGGAAGCGCATCCTTGACGATGACGAGAGCCGGGCCGATGTGTTGGGTGGAGAAAATCCGTATTATTGTTCCCGGAACGGCATATGCAGTTGGCTGGTCAGGTTACTTATTCTACTCCCCATTTCTTAGACCAGCGAATGTCTTTTCTTAATTGAATTAATTAGGGTTGTTTGTGTTGTTATTGCTGTTAATAGCGGGCAATAACTCGTAGAGTTATGCTCGCTATTAACAGCTTTTCTTTTTTGCTTCTTTTTTCTTTTGTTCATAACTTTTTAGGCAGCTACTTTATACAATTGTACTGGACTTATTCTGCCAATTCCCTGATGTGGCTTCTTGTTATTGTATTTCTCGAAAAAACCCTTTAACCCTTTAAACATGATTGTTCCGTTATCATCGGGGTGTAAATATACATAATCCTGTTTCACAGTACGCCATAGCCTTTCGATGAAGATATTGTCAATGGCTCTGCCTTTACCGTCCATGCTTATTCTTACTTCTTCGTTTTCAACGTGTTCAGTCCATAATGCACAAGTGAATTGACTGCCTTGATCCGAATTGATAATCCCTGGCTTGCCATGAGTCACTACGGCCTGTTTAAACACCTCCAGGGTGTTTTCTGCAGCAAGGGTGTTGAAAACGTCCCAGCCAACAACGTAACGGCTGTACAGGTCAATTATCGCAGTAAGATACATAAACCCGCCAGCCATCGGGATATACGTTATATCGACCGCCCAGACCTGATTAGGCCTTTCCGCTTTTAGTCCTCTTAAAAGATATGGTCGGATATATTTGGCAGAGCCCAGTTTACTCAGATTACGTTTTGGGTAAATTGCCATAAGACCCATCTTTCGCAGCAATCGGCGAACCCTCTTAACATTGACCAAAAATCCCAATAAAAGCAAAAAATCCTGCATTTGAAGCACGCCATAGGTCGGATGATCGAGATAATTCTCATCCATCAGTCGCTTGAAATGAAGGTTTTCCGCTGATTCCCCAACAGTTTGATAATAAACATTGCTACGATGGATATCCACAAGTTCACATTGATGCCTAACGCTTATGTTCTTATTTTCAGTAATATAACCCATGACCTCTTTCATAGTCCGGCCATTTTTGAAATTTTTTTTAGCCAATCACGCTCCATTTCGAGTCGCCCGATTTTAGCAAATAATTTCTCTCTTTCTGCTTCAAAGCTTTCTTCGGGTGCGGCAGTATCAAAGATCTCGGAAGATCTCTCTATGAATTCCTGCTTCCACTTTGAGATCATGTTTGGATGAACCTCATATCGTTTTGCTAATTCGGCCAGGGTTTCCCTCTCTTTGAGAGCCTCAATGGCTAACTGGGCCTTAAAGGCCGCTGTAAATTTTCTTCTTTTTGCTTTCATAATACACGGTTAAATTAGTTAAAATTTTCAACTTAACTCGTGGTCTGAAATTTGGGGAGTATTATAACTATCCATCCTATAGCGGGCATATTTTGAAAACATCAGATGACGGAACGAACTGGAATGATGTCTATTTAGGCAACCAGATACTATCGGGATTTACATTCATTAATTCAAGTATCGGATATGCAGTCGGCGATAGTGGTACTATCATAAAAACGAACAATGGCGGCTCATCCTGGGTTTTGTTACCAAGAATAACCAACCACGCTTTCTTGGATGTTTGCTTTCCTACGATCGATACTGGATATATTGTCGGCAAGGATTTCGATAACCAATGTGGGATCATTCTTAAAACTACAGATGGGGGGTCAAACTGGACATTTTTATCAACCAGCTCAACGCCACTATTTGGGAGTGTTTTTTTCATAAACTCTCAAGTTGGGTGGGTTGTTGGCAGTGCCATTATTAAAACTACAGATGGCGGTAATTCATGGATTCCATACGGCACCAACTATTCTTACCTATGGGATGTTGATTTTGCCAATAACAATATAGGATTCATCGTTGGCGAAAATGGTTTGATTCTCCGGACAACCGATGCCGGAGAAAACTGGTCTGTTTTGCCCAGTGGAGTTGCCAATGCTCTTATGGCTGTAGAATCCGTCGATTCCAATATAGTATATGCCTGCGGGCGGTTTGGCATAATACTAAGTACAGAAGATGCAGGCAATACATGGACCCCGCAATGGAGCGGTACTTACAAAGACCTTTGCACCATTAATTTCAGCGGTCCAAATACAGGATTTGCAGCCGGGTATTACGGAACTATTTTGAAGACCGATAATGGGGGTGGGTTTCCAGTTGATGTCAATTACAGACCATCAGTTGAATCCTGCATAAATGTATGCCCGAACCCATCTACTGATAAGATTACTATTGAGATATCCGAAAAAGAATTATCCGGTCACATAGAAATCATTGATGTGCGTGGAAATGTAGTTATCAATAAAGAGTTCCGTGGCGGACGGATTCATTGCAACATAAGTCCTTTGAAAACTGGAATATATGTTTTGAAAGCTGTAAGTGAGAATCAAGTTCAATTTGGAAAATTCATAAAAGAATAATATTGCCCTGCTCCCACGAACCGTCAACCGCAAGCCGGGGCAGTTGGTAAGGGAAGTTGAATGGATTTAATAAACATGCGATCTAAAAGCAAACATAAACTATACTAAACCCGGCATGCGGCTGCCGGCGGGACATTAGGTGGAATTTTAAAAGTGCTATAAGAGGTTAGGTTCATAAAATTCAAATGCACGACACATGAGATATCTTACAATGTTGCTGGTTGTGTTTCTGCCGATCTTTGTTCATAGTCAGGACTTTCAAAATATATGTTCACCCCAGACCACCTATTATAAATCTCCCGGTTATGGTCTGAAGGCGTTCAGAAGGGATTCTACTGTAATAACAGGAATGAACGATACCACCTTTTATTCGTATCGTACCATTCTAAACCTTGATGGCACTGCATGTAAGGATACAATTGGAGGATCAGTGATGGGCAGAAAGGTATTCAAGAGAGATGATGGTTGGTTCTATTTCTTCAACAGGGGAAATGATACAATTTTTCTCAATAGTCAAGGGGTGACGGGCACTACCTGGAAATTCTGTAATTTGCCAAACAGTTGTTACCTGCAGGCTGAAATAACTTCAATTGTTATGGATTCTGTTCTCGGAAACCTGGACCAGGTTAAAATCATCACTCTTCAGGCAAAAAATAACCTGAACATAAACATTCCTCATTTTTTCAATCAAAAACAGATCAGACTTAGTAAAAATTATGGGATATCGAAAATGTATGATTTATATCTCATGCCCAACGATACTGTTCCCTATACTCTGTGTGGCAAAACCTTCCTGTCTCTTGGAATCCAGAACCTCAAGTGGAAAGACATCTATAATTATAATGAAGGTGACATTTTTCATTATTCAGGAATTTGGAATTCACAATATGGTGGCGGCAGTTGGAACAAAATTTACAGGGTCCTTTCAAAAGCGGTTTACGGCAACAATGACTCAGTTGAATATAAAATGGAGCATTGTGAGCGTGTTTCTTCCGGATATCCGCCTGCAATAACTAATACCTTTGATACAATCACAGTAAAATATAATTGGGCATTATATGACCTGAATTATTCGTTTATAAATAGACTGCCGGATGAATTTGTTCATTCTGGAGCTTTCTCAGATCGGTATTTTCAAAATATCAATGCATTCAATGGTCGTCATTTGAAAGGTCGTGACATTAACAAATATCATTATGCATCTGCTCAAAATTGCTGGGGATTTTATGGATATGGAGGTACCCCTGTTTACACTTATAACTATGTTGAAGGACTAGGTCAAACATATTACTCATATTATGTCATCCCGGAACTACAACCTACTTCAGCACATGAAAACTTGGTTTACTTTAAAAAAGGAACGGAAACTTGGGGGACCCCGGTTACAACAACTTGTAATACTTTAGTGCCAGTTGATGATAAACTTTTGCTCCCCGAAGTTCATGTTTTAGTTTTTCCTAATCCGATTACTTCAAGATCAACAATTTCCTTAATAAACCTTGATCTTTCTTCGCACCCTGAAATATTTATGATGGATCTTTATGGTAGAATTGTTTTTCATACCCTGGTACAAAAAAGCGAGGTGGTTTTTGACAGGCAAGGAGTTCCTGCCGGGATTTATATACTGCGGGTAACAAGTAATGATGGCGTTGTTCGTAACAAAAAAATAATTGTTTCAAATTAACAAATTGTAAAAAGCACCTGACACCCGCCATGAACCAATCATGGATTTACAAGTTGCCCGGGTTTCATAGCACCATCAGAGGTATTGATGTCACCGGCTTGAAGATTGACAGTTTTAAATGGTGAAAACAGATATATTAATTAAAAAATGAAGGTTATTATGAAAAAATGTATTTCAATTTTAATGATTGCTTTAACAGTATCAATTTTTGCTTCTGCTCAGAACGATGCAGATGGATGCAAGGATCATGCACTTTTAACAAGACTGGAGAACTTCAACATTTCAGATTGCAGTGAAAACTACAATGAACTTCAGCTTCGTACCAGTCTTGGTAAAACGGAAACAAAAGAGGGCAACCTTTATTTTTATTACTACAGATATAATTTTGATGCAGGTGTAAAAATGAAAAGCCCTTTGCAAATCGTAAAAAACTATGAAAATGCCGTAGTTAAAAATGGTGGTCAATTGGTTTTTAAAAACACAAATGGTTCAGAAGGTGATATTGAGGCTACATTATACCTTTCAACCAAAGAAAAAGAATATTGGATTCAACTAACAAAATTTGCAGGCAATGGAATTGAAGTAGAAGCCTTTGGGTTAAATGTTCTTGAAATTGAATCAATGAAACAGGAGGTTGTTGCCTGTGAAATGTTTGAAAAGATAAACAAAGAGGGCTTAATAACCTTGTATATCAATTTTGAAACTGGAAAATCTGATATATAACCCGAATCACAGCCAATAATTGACCAGCTTTCAGCAATGCTGAAACAAAATCCAACGCTGAAAATCAACATTGAAGGACATACAGACAATATAGGTGGCGATATAGCCAATCAACAACTTTCCGAATCAAGAGCAAAATCAGTTCTGAATGCTTTGATTTCAAAAGGTACTGATGGAACACGTTTAAAAGCTAAAGGATGGGGACAGTCAAAACCAATTGCTGACAACAGCACAGAACAAGGCAGGGCAAAAAACCGCAGAGTTGAAATTTCAAAACAATAACATTGAGTCCACTCCGATGAGCGTGAGAACAAATAATTGTATCGCAAAGGGCCGCAGAGCTTTTTCGCAAAGGGCCGCCAGGTTATAATTATCTGCGGGTTATCTCTGCGGCCCTTTGCGTTTTCTTTGTGTTCTTTGCGGTTTAACAATGGTAAAGACACCGACACGGATTTCGCAATTGAATAATTTCATGAATCCGGGAACAAAAAATGAAACAAACTGGTGGTACTTTTTCTATATCTTTGCTCATAGTACAAAGCATGGGCGAATGAAAAATGGCAATCGGCAGGTAAACGGGTAAACGGGTAAGCTGGTAAACGGGTGAAGGGGGGAGAGGAAAAATTTGGCATTGAAGTATTAAAGGCTACTTGAGAACAATTGCAATATAAGAAACAGGACGAACAATGAATAGCTTAATAAAGCCTGAATATGAAACGCTGATTTTTCAATTCAGAGGTTTCAAAGTAATGATTGATGCTGATTTGGCAGTTTTATATGGTGTTCCGACAAAAGCTTTAAAACAACAGGTTAAAAGGAATATTGAACGATTTCCTGCAGATTTCATGTTTGAACTATCTAAGGATGAGAAAGATGAACTGGTCACAAATTGTGACCGGTTATCAATACTCAAACATTCTTCCATAAACCCAATGGTTTTCACAGAACAAGGTGTTTCCATGCTTTCATCGGTGTTGCGTTCCGGCAAAGCCATCAAAATCAATATCGAAATTATGCGTGCTTTTGCCCGTTACAGGTCATTGCTACGGGAAAATGAAGAGTTGAAAAAAGAAATCCTTAAACTCGATGCCAAACTCAATCAGGCATTCAAATATTTACTCGACAAACTTGATGCATTGCACCAGAAAACAACAGAACCAAGAAATCCGATTGGATATAAAATAGACAATAATAAATAAACCATGCCAACACTCCATTTCAATGGAAAAAAAATAATCTGGAACCACAATTTGGGTGTTTCGTTCCATTCTGTGGAAGAAATACCAAGGTAAATATTGACAAATGACGAATGACAAATGATCTGTAGTGGCAGAATGCCTGCGACAACAATTTCCAATTTCCAATTTCTAATTTCCAATTTCCCATGGACTTCTCAATAAACGCAATTTCCCCCATCGATGGCCGGTATTGCAAAATCACACATCCACTGGCAGCCTGTTTCTCTGAAGGGGCCATTATCCGTTACCGCCTGCTGGTAGAAGTGGAGTATTTCATTGCGCTCTGCCGCCTCCCTTTGCCTCAGTTAAAAGGTTTCGACAAAAAGGCGTTCCGAAAACTGCGAAACATTTATGAAAATTTCGAGCCGGAAGATGCGCTCAGGGTGAAAGAGATTGAAAAGGAGACAAACCATGATGTCAAAGCCATCGAATATTTCCTGAAGGAACAATTCGACATCCTCGGAATTGGCATTTTCAAGGAGTTCATCCATTTCGGACTTACCTCCCAGGACATCAACAACACAGCCTTTCCTTTGGCGCTAATGGATGCCTATAATAATGTCATTGGACCATCTCTGGAAGAAATTTACAACAACCTACTGGCAAGATCCCGGGAATGGCACCAAATACCCATGCTGGCCCGCACCCATGGCCAACCTGCATCGCCCACAACTGTCGGGAAGGAACTCTATGTATTTGTTGAACGGCTTGGCATGCAACTGGCACTGCTCGAAACCATTCCCATCTCAGCCAAATTCGGAGGTGCCACGGGAAATTTCAATGCACATCATGTTGCCTACCCGGCGATCGACTGGGTTAAATTCGCCAATAAATTTATCAATGAGACCCTCGGATTGGAACGCTGTCAAACCACCACGCAGATAGAGCACTACGACAACATGGCGGCATTTTTCGACAACCTTAAACGCATCAACACCATTCTGCTTGACCTCGATCGTGATATGTGGGCCTATATTTCTATGGATTATTTCAAACAAAAGGTAAAGGCAACCGAAACCGGTTCATCCACCATGCCACACAAGGTAAACCCCATTGATTTCGAGAACTCAGAAGGTAATTTGGGCATGGCCAACACAATTTTTGAACATTTGTCGGCAAAACTGCCCGTTTCGCGGCTTCAACGCGACCTCACCGACTCAACCGTTATCCGCAACATTGGCGTACCGATGGCCCATTCTCTCATCGCTTACAAATCACTGCTCAAAGGCTTGAATAAACTGATTCTGAACGAATCAAAACTACGAAAAGACCTTGACGAAAACTGGGCAGTGATTTCTGAAGCCATTCAAACCATTCTGCGCCGCGAAAACTATCCCAATCCTTACGAAGCCCTGAAGGATCTCACACGGGGAAATGAAGGGATTACCCGGGTTACCATGCATCAGTTCATCGATGGGCTGAACATTCCACAAAGTGTCAGGGATGAGTTGAAGTCTGTAACTCCGGAAAATTACATCGGGATCATTGGGGTATTATGAAAATCTCAGGATTCACTATTGTCCGCAATGCCATTAAATTCGACTACCCGGTGGTGGAATCGATCAGATCGATATTGCCAATCTGTGATGAGTTTATTGTGGCTGTGGGCAAATCAGAAGATGATACCAGAAATCTCGTGCTGTCAATCGGTGATCCGAAAATCAGGATCATCGATACGATCTGGGATGACGCCTTGCGCGAAGGCGGAAAAGTACTTGCCCTGGAAACCGATAAGGCATTGGATGCCATCTCCCCCGAAAGCACCTGGGCTTTCTACATCCAGGCCGATGAAGTAGTTCATGAGAAGTACCTGCCTGTTATCAGAGCTGCTATGGAACGCTGGAAATCAGACATGAATGTGGAAGGTTTGGTTTTCAACTTTACCCATTTTTATGGCTCATACCAATATATCGGCGACTCCCGGCAATGGTACCGCAGGGAGGTAAGAGTTATCCGCAACGACAAGCTAACCCGCTCCTATCTCGATGCCCAGGGGTTCAGAAAAGATGGGCGGAAATTGAATGTGGCACCTGTCGATGCCTTTGTTTATCACTACGGATGGGTAAAACCACCAAAGACCCAGCAGGCTAAACTGCAAACTTTTCACAAATACTGGCATAGTGACCGCTGGATCAATAAAACCATATCAACATCTGAAACATATAATTATTCCGGAATGGGCTTTCTGTCGCTTTTTGCATCAACCCATCCTCAGGTCATGAGCAAAAGGATAAGTCAACAGAATTGGACATTCAGCCCCAACCCCGCAAAAGATAACCATTCGTTAAAATCGACCATCCTTCATTTTATTGAAAAGAAAACAGGCTGGAGGATCGGGGAATATAGAAATTACACCATCGTAAAGAAAACCACGATCAACTACAAATGACGAATGACAAATGACAAATGACAAAGTGGTATTCTTTTTTTATCTTTGCAAAAAAACTATCAGACCATGGATTTAAGTAAGATATTATCGATTGCGGGTAAAAACGGATTGTTTAAAGTTATTTCACAGGCAAAAAATGCTGTAATTGTTGAATCACTCAATGATAACAAGCGATTCCCTGCATTTGCCCATGAAAAGATGAGTTCACTGGAGGAGATCAGCGTATTCACAACCGGCGACGATATTGCATTGAAAACCGTGTTCAAAGCATTTCATGACAAACTGGAAGGCAAAGCGGCCATAGATCATAAATCGGATAACCCCACCCTTAAAAAATTCTTTCTGGAAATGGTTCCCGATTTTGACCAGGACCGTGTTTATATTTCTGACATAAAGAAAATGGTGGCATGGTACAACACACTTCTTGAAAAGGGACTTCTCGATTTTACAGAAGAGGCCAAAGAACCCGAAGCAGGTGAAACAACTACCGAGGTCGTGGAATCACCTGAGAACACCACCGAAGCTAAATAATGACCTTTCGTTCACGCATTTGTTTTTTGTCAAGGGAATAATTGCCCACCATCAATGGATATAAAAAAGTTTGTACAGGATCTTCTGGTGGTTGAAACTACTCGTTTAAACAAACGTCATTTCATCCTTGAACTTCTTGCCCCCGAAAAATTCCCGCTGATCCTGCCCGGGCAGTTTGCCCAGGCGCTTGTCGAAAACTCCCCCACAACATTTCTTCGCCGGCCTTTTTCAATTCATTCGGTCGATTACCAGAAAAACACCCTTCGGCTGCTGATCCAGATCAAGGGTGACGGCACACGGCATCTGGCAGGTTTAAAAGCCGGCGATCATCTCAATCTCATCTACCCCCTTGGAAATTCATTTTCACTGCCTTTCACAAAAGATGTGCTGCTTGTTGGCGGCGGATGCGGTGTCGCTCCACTGCTCTTCCTCGCACAATTTCTGAACCAGAGCCAAATCTATCCGACCATCCTGCTGGGATTTCGCACAAAGGAAGAGGTATCTGAAATCGAAGAATATTCAAAATATGGCAAAGTACTGATTACCACCGATGATGGAACAGAGGGCGAAAAAGGGCTGGTAGTCGATCATTCCATTTTCCAGCGTGAACGGATACCGTTTAAAAAAATATTTTGTTGCGGCCCCGATGCCATGATGAAAGCCGTGGCGAAAATTGCCCGCATGCATAGAACCGATTGTGAGGTTTCGCTCGAAAACACCATGGCTTGCGGATTTGGTGTTTGCCTGTGTTGCATCACCCCCACCGACAAAGGAAATGAACGTGTGTGTGTGGAGGGACCCGTGTTTAATATTAACAGGCTGAAATGGTAGATATAAAAGTGACGATTTACGATTTACGATTTACGATTTACGAATTATAAAATGCCGGATCTTTCGATAAATATTGCAGGATTAAACTTTAAGAACCCCGTCACCACGGCATCCGGAACTTTTGGGTATGGTGATGAGTTTCTTGATTTTATGGACCTTGGAAGACTGGGGGGCATTTTTGTAAAAGCGGTGACCGGCAAAAATCGCGATGGCAATGCCTATCCCCGCATGGCTGAAACCGCATCCGGCATGTTGAACTCTGTTGGTTTGCAAAATAAAGGGGTAGACCATTTTTGCCGGGAGATCTATCCACGGATCAAAAATTTCAATACACATATCATCGTCAATGTTTCCGGTTCTACTGTTGAAGAATACATAGAAGTGGCCGAACGCATCAATGAACTTGACAAGATTCCGGCCATCGAACTCAACATTTCCTGCCCGAATGTGAAACTGGGTGGAATGGCCTTCGGCACCGTACCTGCGATGGCCACTGAAGTCACCGCCGAAGTGCGAAAGGTTTACAAAAAAGTGCTGATGGTGAAACTATCTCCCAATGTCACCAGCATCACCGACCTTGCCAAAGCTGTGGTTGATGGCGGAGCGGATGTCATCACCCTGATCAACACCCTGCTTGGAATGGCCATCGATGTTGAACGCCGACGCCCTGTTTTATCGACCATCACCGGCGGTTTGTCAGGCCCGGCCATTAAACCTGTGGCCTTGCGCATGGTATGGCAGGTACATAAGGCTGTTCACGTTCCCATTGTCGGACTTGGCGGTATCATGAACGCCACCGATGCCATCGAATTCATGCTGGCTGGTGCATCAGCAGTCCAGGTCGGCACAGCAAATTTCATCGACCCGACAATTTCTGTCAAAATCGTTGACGGCATCGCTGCATACATGGATCGGCATAACATCAAAAAAACCACCGACCTGGTGGGTGCCCTTAAAACGGAGTAACCCGAAATAAGGTACAATCGGGTATTCCTTATTATTCGTTCTGTTCTAACTTGTCAACATCCGCATCTGTCAACATTGAGGCCTCTCCGAAAAGCCAACTGCAACAGAAACGCCCATTCCGGGAATCTGTTGCAGTCAGCTTCAACTAATTGTCACCGGCAATCTATTGCCGTCAGCTTCAGCTGACGGTTACCAATTGTCCCGGCAATCTATTGCCGTCAACTTCAGCTGACGGTTACCAATTGTCCCGGCAATCTATTGCCGTCAACTTCAGCTGACGGTTACCATCTAAAAGCGAGCTAAGCATGGTTATTTTGTAACAACCACCTTATTATAGGTACTGCCCGATTCCGCCGTCAGCTGGATGAAGTAGAGGCCGGATGGAATATTTTCCAGTTGCATCATATAATCCTTTGAATCCGGTTTTGCGCTTAAAACAACCTCTCCGTATTGGTTCAGCATCGAGATGTTTTTAAGCGGACTGTTAGATTTAACGATAATATATTCGCTGGCCGGATTTGGATACATCAGGACAGACAATTGACTGTTTTCCTGAAAACCTATATTACCGACAATGATATATTTTATCCTGGTTTTTGATCCTGCCCCCCCGGCATTTGTAGCGGTAAGTGTTACATCATACTGGCCTGCCGTATTGTAGACAATTGCAGGCGGGGTTTGCAGGGAGGATGTGCCGGGTGTACCACCCTGAAAGGTCCATTGCCAGCTTGTTGGATTTCCGGTTGACAAATCTGAGAACTGAACCTGGCCGCCAACCGGGATATTTGTTTGATTGGCACTAAAATCAGCAACAGGAGCAGGCGGGTTGGTTACGTTAATATATTTAACCTTTGATTTGGTATTGTTACCAATTGGGTTTGTTACGGTCAGCATGACATCATACTGTCCGGCTATACTGTAAGTTACCAATGGCGGGACTTGCTGATAGGAGATACTCGGACTACCTCCCGGGAAACTCCATGTCCAGCTTGTCGGGGCACCGCTCGACATATCAGTGAACTGGACCTGGCCACCAATGGTTATATTTGTTTGATTGGCAGTGAAATCAGCTGCGGGAGGATCCATGACGTTGATGTACTGAACCTTCGTTTTGGTAGTTGAACCCGCAAGATTTGTGGCAGTGAGGATTACATCATATTGCCCGGCCGTGTTGTAATGGATAAGCGGAGGAGCTTGCAGGGTGGATGAGCCCGGCGTGCCGCCAGGGAAAGTCCACAACCAACTCGTTGGGGATCCGGTCGATAAATCAGTGAACTGAACCATGCCCCCTGTTACAATTGCCGTAAGACTGGCCGAAAAATCAGCCACCGGCAAGGCTGCGCTGACTACGGTGATGTAGTTGGTTTTGGTATTGGTGTTGTTACCAAAGCTGTTTGTCACCGTCAGCGAAACATTATACTGCCCTGCCGTGCTGTAGGTAATTAATGGAGGCGTTTGCAGGGTTGAGGTTGCAGGAGTTCCGCCCGGAAAACTCCACGACCAGCTTGTTGGGGTACCGGTCGACAAATCAGTGAATTGAATCTGCCCGCCTGCCGGTATAGTAGTTTGATTGGCGGAAAAATTGGCGATCGGGGGAGCTGAACTGCTTACCACAATATAGTTGGTTTTTACCTCGGGGTCGGTTCCCCAGCTATTTGTTACGGTTAAAGTAACATTATACTGACCGGCGGTATTATATGTTACAGGAGGAGGAGTTTGCAGGGTGGATGTTGCCGGTGTACCACCGGGGAACGACCATGACCATGAAGTAGGTGAGCCGGTTGAAAGATCCGTAAACTGTACCTGTCCGCCAAGGGCGATGTTTGTAAAATTGGCCACAAAGTTGGCAACCGGTGATTCAAGAACAGAGGTAAACTTCCGCATACCACCTACTGTTGCGCTCGTGTTGAAACCTCCCGCCCATCCGGTGGAGGAATTTATCCAGTCCGTTGCCAGAAACTGAATGCCGATGGTAGGAACCATGTTATTCCAGGTTACAGCATCATTAAAGGAATAGGTAACACCGGTGAACCCGGTTGCAGCGCCGGTTGAAACCCATGTGGATGGGGTGCCGGGTATATAGGCCATATCAGTGGTAAATACGGATCCGGTGGTGGTGACCGGGGTCCATGTTGTTCCGCCATCTGTGGTTTTAACGAGAGAACCGGTTGAGCCTGCGCTTTTGTCCTGAACCACTCCATTCAGGGCATCCCGGAAGAATGGCTGAACATATTTTGTGCCCCATCCGGGGATGGCGGAAACTGTCCAGTTCAATCCATAATCAATAGATTTGTATATACGGCCCAGGTTGGTTCCAAACCAGGTTATATTACCAACAGTTGAATAATACCCGGTAACACCCCATTCCCCGGATAAAGGGTTTGGAATATTTGCCCCCGGAACAAGTGTCCATGTTGTACCACCATTCGTAGTCGTGTAAATTTCAAAATCACCGTTTATCGGGTCACCCATGCAATAGCCTGTATTCATATCCCAGAAATAGACAAGATTGGCAAATGATGAACCATTGCTGAAGGTTGCTGTAGTCTGCCGTGTCCAGGTAGTACCCCCGTTCGTTGTTTTATAGATCCCCTGTCCTGTGGCAGACGCACCCGGAGGGAACATGCAAACCCATGCCGTATTGGCATCAATTGCAACCACATTTGCAATGTCGAGATTGGTAACCCCGGCAACAGTACGCGGAGTCCATGTAGTTCCGCCATTGGTTGTCATGGTGATGTCCTGGCAGGGAGCTCCCGTGCCACCTCCGTCGTATGCAGACGCCCAGACAACCGTGGGACTGACAGCATAAATACACCTGATCCCCCTGCTGGCGGTAGTAAAACCAGACGCCTGATCAACCCATTGTGCGTAAACACACGATCCCGAAAAAATCAGGATAAATAAAATACTGTAAATTTTTCTCATAGGGCAGCAAATTAAATTGTTAAATTAAATAATTGATAAACAGAATCATGATCAATAATTATGACCAAAAATGAAATAGTGGAAGGAATAAAAAAAATAGCAGGACAGTATGGGGTGTCTGTGAAAAAGGCCCTTGGCAGTTCGCAAGGCAATATACAATAATATTATGTTATTGTTTGTCGATTCAAAAAAAGTTATGAACAGGATGAAAGGTTCTACTTCCCCCGGTAAAACTCAATCCCAAAAGTTAAAGATGTGGTGCAGGATAACCATTCGGCATTGGTGAGATCCTCCTTCAGGAGACTTTGAACAGTTAGCAGCTCCCTCAGTTCAATACTCAGCTTTACCTTTCCGATTTTTATCTTCTGGCATCCGAAAGATAATCCTCCTCCCCAATTCAACGCATTGAAAATAGTAGATGTTGAAATAACCTCGTCTCCTGTGAAGGGCGTACTTCCCCAATATCCGTCGTCGAAGGTCCCTTTCCCTGTTGCATGGACCATATATTGGACAAACGGCCCAATGGAGATGAACATATTTTTATTTTTCAACAAGTTACAACTAAGCTGGGGAGAGAATAGGATATTCGACAACCAATAAGATCCCTTAAGATGTCCACCACCTCCGGGAATTCCACCGAGGTATTTCAATTCAATGCCTGTGTTTTGCATTGAAAAGTTGAGCAGTCCCCGGAATGACATCAAATGGTCATCGCCTGAGCAGGCAACGAGGCCGGCATTGAAACCCCATCCGGGCGTTACGTCGCTTTTATACTCGGTATGTGTTATATACGAAAAAGCAAACTGAGGGCCCACCGAAAAGCTAAGCGCCATTTGAGCGCGGCTGCTTTGTGTCGCAAAACACCACGCAATTCCCAGCATCAAACCATAAAAAACTCTTTTCATTTTCATCATATCCCGATATTTCCCCCGTTTACCACTTTACCACTTTACCATTTTACCACTTTACCATTTTACCATTTTACCACTTTACCACTTTACCACTTTACCACTTTACCACTTTACCACTTTACCATTTTACCACTTTACCACTTTACCACTTTACCAGTTTACCAACTCACCCCCTCATCCAACCACATTCACCTCCATCTCCAACCGTATCCCAAACTTTTGCTCCACCGAATCCACAATTTGATTTGCCAGTTCAATAATTTGCGGGCCTGTTGCAGTACCATAGTTAACCAGTACCAACGGTTGATCGGGATGAACCCCTGCATCTCCGCTACGGTATCCTTTCCATCCGCATTGTTCAATGAGCCATGCAGCGGGAAGTTTAACATGATCAGAAACCATCAAATGATCAGGATTGGCCAGGTTTTCCGAATTTGATATGTTTCCCTGCAGCGGACCTTTGTCGCCCGAAAGCAGATAACACGGCATTCCTGGAAACCGGTTTTTAAGATCACTGAAACGTTCATGGCTGATGACCGGATTCTTGAAAAAACTGCCTGCGTTGCCGATTTCAGCCGGATCGGGAAGTTTGCGGCGGCGAATATTGCATACGGCTTCACGAACATCGCTTATTGTCGGGTCAGATACGCCCAGGCGGTTAAGTTCAGGTCGGATATCACCATAGTCGAGTTTGAGAAAGGGTGGACAGGTGGGCAAGTGGTCAAGTGGACGGGTGGATGGGTGGACGGGTGGAATAGTGGCGGGGTTACCAATGGTTTTAAGTAGTTTGAAGGTAACGTTGAGGATGATAACCTTTCCTTTCAGTTCTCTTTTGAAAACACTGTCGCGATAACCGAATTGACAGTCGGCATTGGTAAATCGCTTTTGTTTCCCTGAATTGATTTCAACAACCTGGACTGAATCAATCAAATCTTTCACCTCAACACCGTAGGCCCCGATGTTTTGGATTGGCGCTGCGCCGACTGTTCCCGGGATCAAAGAGAGGTTCTCAAGCCCCGCCCAATGGTTGCCAACACAATATTGAACAAATTCGTCCCAGTTCTCTCCTGCTTCAGCAGTAACAAACACATGATTTTCATCCTGATCCCTGATAACAATACCCTTGGAATTGATCCTGATGACAATGCCCGCAAAATTCCGGAGAAAGAGTATATTGCTGCCACCGCCCAAAAAGAGAATCGGCATGTGGATCATGTGACGGTAGTTGAGCAAAGTTAAAACCTCTGAATGGGTTTTTGCTTCAACAAAATAACGGGCCTCAGCCTCCATTCCAAAGGTATGAAGTGCTTTCAGGGAAACTTTCTGGTCTAAATGCATGGCGTTGAGAAACCCCAAAATTAAACGAATTCCCCGAAGGTTCAGCGAAAAAAACTAATTTTGTTCATCCCAAATCGTAAATCGTAAATCATAAATCGTAAATCGTAAATCCCACAAATGTCTCCCCTCCCCTCCGCCATCATCTCCGTTACCAACGACCTAACCACCGATCAACGTGTTGACCGAACCTGCCGGGCATTGGTTCAATCTGGTTTTGATGTGTTACTTGTTGGCCGCAGGCTCAGGAACAGCAAAACACTGATGCCCCGCTCCTACCAGATGCACCGGATGAGACTTCTTTTCGACAGCGGCCCCCTTTTCTATGCCGAATACAATCTGATGTTGTTTTTCTTCCTGCTGATGTACAGATACGACCTGATTGTGTCAAACGACCTTGACACCCTTCCGGCAAACTACCTCGCAAACCTGATCAAACATCCGACTGGGAAAATTCCAAGTCCCAAGTCCCAAATCTCAAGTCCCAATCTCCAATTTCCAATTTCCAATCTCCAATCTCATCATCTCCACGATTGCCACGAATATTTTCGCGGCGTACCGGAACTTACCGGCAGAAAAATGGTAACGAGGATCTGGAAATGGATAGAAGACCGGATTTTTCCAAAATTAAAGCGGGTGGTGGCCGTAAACCAATCTGTTGCTGATTTGTATTCGAAGGAATATGGCAACAAAATTACAGTTGTCAGGAATGTCCCTTTCAGGAAATCACTGAAGGGTTGCAGAGACAAAACATCCCTGAATATAAGCCCAGACCGGAAAATTATTCTTTATCAGGGTGCTGTAAATGTTGACCGTGGGCTTGAAGAGGCGATCATGGCGATGAAACACATCAAATCAGATGCGATCCTGGTCATCGCAGGTGTCGGGGATATCTATGAAACACTTATAAAATCAACCAATGACCAAGGGCTGTCAGAGAAAGTAATGTTCCTTGGGCAGGTACCTTTCCAGGATTTGCATGACAAGACACTTCTTGCCGATCTTGGGCTTTCCATTGAAAAAGATGTCAGCATCAATTACCATTATTGCCTGCCCAATAAATTTCTTGACTACATACAGGCCAACGTCCCTGTTTTGGTTTCACCATTCCCGGAAATGAAAGCCATCGTTGATCATTATGAAATAGGGGAATTCATCGCGAGCCACGACCCTGAGTTGCTGGCATGTCAGATAGACGCAATGTTGAACAACGCTAAAAAAATGATCGGGTACAAACAAAACCTGTTGAAGGCGGCAGAAGAACTTTGTTGGGAAAATGAAGAAAAAACGTTACTTTTGACCATTGGACGGGTGACGGGTGACGCGTGACGGGTGACGCGTGACGGGTGACGGGTGACGCGTGACGGGTGACGGGTGACGGGTGACGCGTGACAGGTGACAGGTAGAATGCAATTTCCAATTTCCAATTTCTAATTTCTAATTTCAATTTCCAATTTCCCTTGAGCCCCCTCACCCTTCACATGATCGCCTTCGACATCCCATTTCCAGCCAACTATGGCGGGGTGATTGATGTGTTTTATAAATTAAAGGCATTGCATCGGGCAGGTATCAGTATTCATCTCCATTGTTTTGAATACAAACGCGGACCGGCTGCAGAGCTTGATCAGTATTGCGCTACTGTTCAATATTATCAGCGAAACACAGGTTTACAAGCCAACTTCGGGGTAAAACCCTATATCGTTGCGAGCAGAATGTCGGAGGAACTCGTCACAAACCTGCTCAGGGATGATGCCCCCATCCTTTTCGAAGGGCTTCATACCTGTGGAATCATTTCGGACCCACGATTGCATGGCCGGTTTCTGATCTATCGCGAAAGCAACATCGAACACCATTATTACTACCACTTATTCAGGGCTGAGAAAAATCCGGGAAAAAAGCTATACTTCCTGGCAGAAAGCGTCAGGCTTAAACTCTTTCAGAATATCCTGCGCCACGCATCGGTCATGCTGGCGGTTTCCCGCAACGACACTGATTATCTCACGAAGGCATTTCCTTCCAAAAAGGTGATATACCTTCCAAGTTTTCACCGGGATGATGACGTAAAAATACTCCCCGGAAAAGGAACCTATGCGCTGTACCAGGGTAAACTTTCCGTTCCTGAAAACAGTGTGGCCGCTGAATTTCTGATCACCAGAATCTGGGAGGATTCTTTTCCTCAATTGCTGATTGCAGGGCTCGATCCGCCCGATTGGCTTAAAAAGCTGGCATCACATCATGCCAACATCCAAATCATCCAAAATCCTTCGGATGACGAGATGTTCTCCCTTATCCGCGAAGCCCATGTGAATATCATGGTTACTTTTCAACCTACCGGACTCAAACTAAAACTACTCAATGCCCTTTTCAACGGGAGGTTCTGTCTTGTCAACCCCGAAATGGTCGCAGGAACATCCCTGGAAAAACTCTGCATCATTGAAACCGGTGAGCAGGGGTTAAAGAAAGAGTTGCTCCACCTCTTCTCACTGGAATTCACTCAAAAACAAATTCATAACAGGCAATTACTCCTTATGGAACATTATTCCAACCAAAATAATTGCAAATTGCTCACGGAGATTTTAACTTTGCGTTGATTTTTAGCATACCTTTATAAGTTCTTAGCCAGCCATTATGAAAAAAATTCTAGTACCCGTCGATTTTTCCGGCCACACCGACATTACATGCCGCTATGCCATTGAATTTGCCAAGGTATTTGGCGCTGAAATCAAGCTTTTCCACACTTATTTTGACCAGATTATCATTGCCGATACCAGTTTTCCCGACACCCTCGACATGAGTACGATCTACAATGAGGAGTTGATGAAGGAGATTTTCCGCCAGGCGGAACGCAGCATGGCTGAGCTTGAAGAAAAGGTGAACAACCTGATCAAAAAAGAAAACATTGCGAATGTTACAATTACCACCATTTTGACTGGCGGTGAACTTGAATATGAGCTGAAAGGAATTTGCACAGAATTCCACCCCGACCTGGTTGTGATGGGCACCACTGGCAAAGGGAATAATATAAACATTTGGGGCAAGGTATCATCCTTCATCATTGATCATGCAAAAGTACCTGTGATCACCGTACCGGAAATCAAAAGTTTTCGTGGATTCGGAACCATTATGTTCGCAGCAGACCTCTCAGCGGGAAATGCTGCAACTATTTCGGGATTGATTGATCTTTTTTCAGCATTTTCAGCCAGAATCCATGTCGTACATTTTATCACCAAGTCAAAGCAAAACGATGAATATGTGCGGATGAAAGGGTTACAGCTGAAATTTGGTAAAGAGGAAAAGACCAACCAGGTAAGTTTTGAGGTGGTTGAAGTTGCTGAAGACAATCAGGCGGCTGTTGATCAGTTTGTAGCAGAGAAAAAAATTGACATGATCGCTTTCCAGCCACACAAACACAACCTGCTTTACATGTTCTTTACTAAAAATATTACCAAGAAGAATCTTTTTGCCACAAATGTTCCGCTGCTTTCGGTACCATCCGGCACCTGAACCTTATTTGATGGTCACCAGTCGGTAATTCTCATATTTATACATCATCCAATGCCGGTTTTCAAACCCATTATCTTTGGTTTTAATAAAATCAAATTGGGTTTCCATTGAATTGATCTTCAACTCAGCCAGGCACCTGCCAAAGTTTGTTCCATAAGAATTCAACGCGGAAAGAAAATAAAACGCCTGATCAAACCCCTGAAAGGCAAGTAGTTCCGGGTCAGTCTTATACATTTTTTGGTATTCGCTTACAAATTGCCTCACCGGTTTATCGTCATAATCAATAAATGACCGGGCCAATATATGCGTTTTTAGTGCCACCAGGTATTCGTTTTCCAGTCCTTCCATGCCTTGCCAGTCTGGCAATCCGATCAGTGTCAGATTGTATTCATTGCGTAATTTATACAAACCTCTCAGCAAATCGAGGGTATATTCCTGATTATCAGAAAAAGCCACCACATAATTTGGTTTATCCTTTGAATATTTGCCAATCGCAGCTTCCTGACCTTCGACCACCTGAGCCTTCAGGTTTTTTTCCTGGCATACTTTTTTAAGGCGGTCGGGGGCATCGCGGTCATTATATTTTCCGTTCCTGATAATCAACACCTGACCGCCCCTGCATGTCTCTGCCAGATAAGCCCCCAACTGATCCGATTGATCCCTTTTTGAAGGTTGTACCTTGAAAACGTAAGGGTTTCCTGCAATCAATTCGCTTCGCTCAGAAATCGGATTGACAAGGTTTATTTTGTTCTTTTTGGCGAAAGCAGCCACGATCTGAAAATTCTGATGATACAGCAAACCAAAGATCAGATCCATCGATTTCATCTCTGGCTTCTTTAACAACTGCCTTGTCTTAACCGTATCTTTTTCAACATCATACACATACAGCTTTACTTTTAACCCGAGTTTGCCCATCGAATCAAGTGCCATCCGAAACCCTTCATAAAACGGCAGAAACTGAAAACATTTGGAGGTTTCAAATATTTTGGGATCGGGGTTCTCCGAATCGATTTGATCAACTCCGGCCAGGAAAAGCGGCAGCATCAGGGCAACCCTGTAAACAGATTTCTTTGTGGTTGTATCCTGGCCACAAGGCAATTCAGATACCACCACTGTATCGGTTTTTACATCTGTTTTCTTTATTCCGGTGATATTTTCTTTTTCGGTGGGCACCTTATCCTTTCCTCCTGGTACCTTGGGGATGGTTGCAGGTTTTTGCCCCGGAACAGGAACCCTGAGTTTCTGATCGGCTTTAATTCCTTCTCTGACCCCGGGATTTTCACGGATGAGGTCATTGACTTCCACGCCATAAGCCTTAGAAATCATGTAAAGCGTTTGTCCACGTTTGATGGTATGAATGTAAAAATCCCTACCATCAATTTTTTCAATAACCGTTGACCGCATTTGCTTCAGCTGTTCCTGGGTCGATTGAGCTGAAACGATGAAGGGTGCGATGAGCAGGATAAACTTTATGAGTTGTTTCATGGTTATTTTTTTTCCCCGGACTGAAGTCCGGGGTTAGGACACATCCTGGCATTCCTTACTCCCACTCAATGGTGGCGGGAGGTTTTGAACTAATATCGTATACCACCCTGTTCACTCCTTTTACCTTGTTGATGATATCATTGCTCACTTTTGCCAGAAACTCGTACGGCAGGTGTGCCCAGTCGGCGGTCATGCCATCTGTTGAAGTCACCGCCCGCAAAGCTACCACATTTTCATAGGTACGCTCATCGCCCATTACTCCCACCGATTGAACCGGGAGTAAAACCGCAAAAGCCTGCCATACCGTATGATACAGGTTAAATGTACGCAGCCCTGAGATAAAAACATCATCAACCTCCTGCAAAAGGCTCACTTTTTCACGATCGATGTCGCTGAGGATTCTTACAGCCAGTCCGGGGCCGGGAAAGGGATGACGATCAAGAAATTCGTCATCGAGTCCGATCGTACGACCAACTTTCCGAACCTCATCTTTGAACAGACTGTTCAGTGGTTCAACAATTTTCAGTTTCATGTATTCCGGCAGTCCGCCCACATTGTGATGCGACTTGATGGTGGCGGAAGGGCCTTTCACCGAATGGGATTCAATGACGTCCGGATAGATTGTTCCTTGTGCCAGCCATTTGATATCCTGTATTTTATGCGCTTCAGCATCGAAAACCTCAATAAAGGATCTGCCAATGATCTTCCGTTTCTTCTCGGGATCTGCAACACCCTTCAGGGCATCGATGAAAAGATCCCGGGCATCCACCCCGACAACATTCAAATCCAGGGTTTTATAACGTTCAAGCACCTTGGTAAATTCATTTTTACGGAGCAAACCGTTGTCGACAAAAATGCAATAAAGATTCTTTCCGATGGCTTTATGCAGCAACATCGCTGTAACCGAAGAGTCAACTCCCCCTGAAAGACCAAGCACGACCTTATCGTTGCCCAACTTTTGCTTTAATGAAGCTACCGCTGTTTCCACGAACGACTCTGGTGTCCATGACTGGTGGCACCCGCAGATATCAACAACAAAATTCTTAAGCAATTGCAGCCCCTGCGTCGTATGATACACTTCGGGATGAAACTGGATGCCATAAGTTGATTCTCCTGCGATTTGATAACCGGCATACAATACATCGGAGGTACTTGCAATAACCTTGAAACTTTCGGGGATAACAAGGATTGTATCGGCATGTGACATCCACACCTGTGTGCCCAACGACATACCCCGCAGCAATTCACTGTTTTCATCCATGGAGGAGAGATTTGCCCGGCCATATTCACGGATTTTCGAAGGGGCTACCACTCCGCCGGATGATTGGGCAAGGTACTGGGCGCCATAACAGACACCCAAAAGAGGTATATATTGCCGGATGTTTGTCAGACCAGGATCCGGAGCATTGTCATCCCTCACGGAATAAGGACTACCGGACAGAATTACCCCTTTAACAGAATGATCAAGTGCTGGAATTTTATTAAACGGGTGAATTTCACAATACACATTCAGTTCACGTACCCGCCTGGCTATGAGCTGGGTGTACTGGGAACCAAAATCCAGGATCAGAATGGTTTCTTGCATGGTGCAAATATATTAAATTCAATCATCGGATCAATGGCGCTTCATACCGTGAAAAATTTCCGACGGCATCCGTCACTACAAGCACAAAAAGGTTCTTCCCTGGTTTCATCATCTCATCGAAGGCATAAGTCAGCAACCTGTTCTTCTCATCGTAATCCATCAGGATCCATTTACCATTGAGCGTTCCCCTGTAGGTTTTGATCCCGGATAAATTATCTGAAACTTTCACAAGGATGGAAGATTGTTTTTTAACATTCTTTTTCGGAAACACATTGATCGCTCTTATGATTGGCGGCTCTGTGTCGACGGTGACCGTATAATTCCCAAAATCACGGATTTTTGTGGTTATCCATCCGTTTTCCCAGGTGCCGCCTTTGCTGACAAATTTATTACCCGGTGTAACTGCAACAATTACCGCTTTCGGCTCAAGGTTCTTTGGAAGATTCTCCGGCTTAATCGAAAGGCTACACCATGTATGCAGTGGAGTGTATTGATTTTGAAGATGATGTACGCCTGAATAGGAACCCTGGACAGATGAGGTCAAAGAATAGTCAAACGGATAATCATCATAAACTGCTTCAGCCGGCACTTCAAATTTAAGGTTGGCACGATCAAAGCGATTATCGGTTTTATAGGTAAAAATTTGAGAAGCCTGCTGACTTGATGGCTTTGGCTTGCCAACCGGGTTTGCAGGGGGGTGGCTGCGCACATAAAATACGAGTGTGGCCTGATTCCCGAAGGCATCCTTCACGATGTATTGGATTTCATGAGCCTTTGAATCAACAAAGTTTAAAACTCCCCTGTTTTTTACATCGGAATAAACACTCAGTTTGTTGTTGGGAGCCACGTATGACCGCTGTATCTTGCGTTTGTTCTGCACAAAGGCAGGGTAATCAATCAGGCTGTTCACATAACGGGTTTCGGCAAAGGCAAACCGTTCGATGTTCTGCGAAAAAACCTTTAATCCATCCACGGTAAGTGAAATGGCATGCACCCCGGTTTTCAAACCACCTTCCGCATTGTCGGAGGTTTCAATGCCAAAGATGATATTGCCAGAAACCTTCACCGTATCATCCATTCTCAGCCTGAAACTGCCTCCAGCCCCTGTGACCGGGATCAATACAGGTTTATCGGAAAAGTTTACTGTTGAATTTTCCCCAAACGGAAAGATCTTTACCCAGGTAATTTTTGGTGGAATGCCATCTGCTTTCATGAATCCAAAATCAAGCGGATCAATGATCTCCTGTGTTCTTGCATCCCGAATCTCAAAATGAACATGAGGGCCTCCAGATGCACCCGAATTCCCCGAATAGGCGATCAGATCTCCCTTTTTGACCTTGAGGGTTCCTTCAGGCACCTCCACATCAAGGGAAAATGACTCCTTTTTCACCTGCTGTGCCTTGACCCACACGGCTATTGCACCTGCATAATTCCGGAGATGTCCGTATAAAGAGGTATACCCATTGGGGTGAGTTACATACAATGCTTTTCCAAATCCGCCCGATGACACATTCACCCTTGATACATAACCATCTGCAACGGCATACACCGGTTTACCCTGAACCCCCTGTGTTCGGATATCGATTCCCGAATGAAAATGATTTCTTCTGATTTCACCGAAAGAACCAGCCAGTGAAACCGGAAAACTGACCGGTGACCGGAAATAGTTCCTGGGGTATTGTTGCTGTGCCATGGTCAGCAAAACAGGGATGAGGCAAAAGGTGAGGATAATTGCTAGCCTGGTTCTCATCATTGACTATCGGACAGGTAAAAATGAAAAGTTCTTTGAATAAAAGAGCATCTGGGTAGCAAAATCATCCGGATAGGTGATTTGAACATCGGTTACCTTACCATCCTTTCTCACCAGCGAATATACAGGATTGATAAACCCTGTATAGGGAGCTAATTTCAACTTCTCATACCTGGCCAGCACCTCTTTGTGCAGCACAGGGTCAACCTGGACCGCATAAGTTTCAACCAACTCCATTGCCGCATTGTAATCGCCTTCAGAGGTTATCCGCTGGATAATCTTCAGCAATTCACCAAATTCCGTTCTCAAAGCATTGTAATCGTTGATTTTGAAATAGGTTTTCCCATCACGGGTTATCTTTTCAATGACATTTTTTTCCTTTCCTTTTTCGTATACCCAGCGGGCAATGAGCGCCCGGTCGCGCATGTGTGACTCTTCAATGGTTTTACCGGGATGAATTCGCACAAGTTGTGTCATCAGGCCATTACGAATAAAACCATCATACTCTGCCTTGGCCACCTCATCACTGGGAACCAATCCGAACTTAATCAGCACAGGGTCGCTGATGTAATACAAGGCAAACAGGTCAGCACGGGACTCTTCAATGGTTGAATGGTAATTCTTCAGTGCATCTGCCCCTACTCCGTGTTTGAGCTGGCCCGAACCATGTCCGAGACACTCATGCAGGTCGGTTGTGAGGTTGCCCGCCAGATGTCCATATTCCCCGGTACGTTCTATCTCTTCTTTCGAGAAGGCAAACTCCTCCAGAAACCCATTGCCTTTGGCTGCCTGATCGTAAGCAGTGGTAATGTTATCAATGGTCACTGATTTCGATCCGTATTCCTTCCTGATCCAGTTTGCATTGGGAAGATTGATGCCAATCGGTGTGGTAGGATCGCATTCGCCTCCAAGTTGTGCTGCGGTAATTACTTTTGCAGTAACACCTTTGACCTTCTTCTTTTTAAATTCGGGGGCTACAGGAGAGTTATCTTCGAAAAACTGGGCATTGCTGCTCAGGATCTCGGTGCGTTTGGTGGCCTCAACATCCTTGAAATTAACAATTGATTCCCATGTGCCCTTCATCGCCATGGGATCACCGTATACCTCAATGAAGCCGTTTACAAAATCAACCAGTGAATTCAAATCCTTAACCCAGGCAATATTGTATTCATCCCAGGTTACCAGGTTTCCTGAACGGTAAAAAGCGATCAGCTTTTTTACAGCAGTATTTTGCTCAGGGGTTTCCGTCACCGTCAAAGCTTTTTTAAGCCATTGCACGATTTGTTCGATGGCAGGGCTGTATAAACCTCCTACCTTATAGATTTTCTCAACAATTTTGCCATCCTCCTTGACCAGTTTGGAATTGAGTCCAAAAGCAATTAAGGTATCCTGCTTGTTTTTTTTCGCCTCCTCCTTCAAATTTGAATAAAACTCTTCGGCCTCCCTCTGGCTCACTCCTTCATAAAAATTAGAAGCTGAAGTCAATACCAAATCACTTTTTGAATCCAGGTTCACTCTTTTAGATGCCACTGATGGATTGAAAAGCAACGGCATCAGTTCCCTGATAAAGCTATTTTTATCCTGCCCTTTCATCAGGGGCAGTGATTCAGGTGGTGTACTGTTGATCAATATTGAAAAATAATCCTGAGAAAACTCAGGTAAGAATTTATCCGTGGAATAATGATGATGGATGCCATTGCAAAACCAAACCCGCTTGAGGTAAATCACAAACTTTTTATAATCTTCACTTGTCCTGTCACCTTTGTAGTTATTATAAATGGCTTCCAGGGTAGTCCGGATCAGCAGATTTGACTTGAAATTCTGATCGTAAGTGATATCCCTGCCGCAAAGTGCTGCCTGGCTCAGGTAGTAAATTAACTCCTTTTGCTTCAATGAAAGATTCTCAAATCCGGGTACCTGGTACCGCAATATCTTTGCATCGGCAAACTGCTCTGTTAAATATTTGAAATTATCCTTCTCTTCCTTTTTATTTTCCTTCTCCTCCTGAGGTGAAGCCAATGCTGCAAATCCTATCGACATAACTATAATGGTGCTAATGAATCTCATATTTCCCAATTTCTAATTTCCAATTTCTAATTTCCAATTTCTAATTTCCAATTTCTAATTTCCAATTTCCAATTTCCAATTTCTATTTTCTAATCCACCTTTTGCTCATCCACAATCTCCCCCTTCATATAAACCGGCACCACCCTTGTTGAATCAATGGCAAAGGAATAAGGGATCACATCATCCAGTCCAAGTTTTTTCAGCCGATGGCGATGGGCAGCCTTTTCGATATAACCCAGGATGTCGGGACGTGCCAGACTCCATAAATCAACTGCTGCAGCCGCTGAATCACAAGAAGTTGAAAACTGTTTGGTAACCAGCAGTTTTTCTGTAAGCGCCCCAGCGAAAATGGTATCTTCCAGACAAAATTTATTTTTCCAGCCCGAACACAGGATGACCACGTTCCGATCCTGGTCAATCAACCAATTGGTTAGTGCTGTAAGGTTGATGAATGCCCCTATGGCGATTTTATCTGATTTTTTTGCCAGGTCGAGTGCACGTGTTCCGTTGGTGGTGCAGTAAACCAGTGTTTTTCCTCCGATCGATTCAGCGGAGAAATTAAATGCAGAATTTCCAAAATCTGCAAAATCGAGTTTCTTGCCATCCTGCTCGGATGCTACCAGAAATCCCTGGTCTTTCATTGATTTTGCCTCTTCAAGGGTTGCGACTGGCAGAATATTTTTCACCCCGTTTTCAAAGGCAGCACAAATAGAGGTAGTGGCACGCAGAATGTCAACCAGAACCACGATATAACCATCTTTGGTCTGAATCTCAGAGTAAAGTTTTGGTGTAAAGCATACTTCGATGCAACGGGAATTTTCTAAGGGACTTTTTTTCACCGCTAATAATAGATGATTTCACATTTTGGATGCAGCAACTTCAGTTTTTCCACACGTTTGGCCGAAACTTTGGTGTTAAACATCTTTACAGAAGTAAGTTTGCGCATGCCATCCAGCACGTCAACATTGCCAACACGTGTATTATAAAACTCCATTACCTCCATATTGACCAGTTTTTGCAGGTACTTCAGATTTTTTACCTGAGTGCCGCTGAACTTTAGTATTTCCAGGTGCACCATGTTTTGCAAAGCATCAAGATCTTCAACCTGGGTATTTGAAAAATCAAGTTCGGTGAGATTTGACAACCCTGCGATTGGCATCAGGTCGAGGATCGGGTTTTTGGTACACCGCAGCGTTTGTAATTTCGGCATACGGACAACAGGATCCAATTTGGAAACTGAAGTTCCTGAAAACTGAAGTTCGGTTAAACGTGATAGATGCTGCAGGGGTGTAAGATCGGAAATCTGGAAGTTCTCAGAAATCCCGACTTTAGCTAACCCTGCAATCTGCTGCAGCTGAATTTTATCCGGGGTTCCGGTCAATGTTACCTGTTGCAGCAATACATCTTTCCAGGGCTGGCTTAACCCTTTCCACCAATCGGTGTTTTCAGGCGTCTGGAATATCACCAGGCAACCAGGATTTTTATCCGCAAATTGATCAGCTTCTTTCACATCTACCGGTGTGTTGTCGGCATAAATAAATTGAAGTCTGGCCAATCCGTTCAGTGGAGTAAGATCGCCTACCTGGGTATTATCTACATTCAGAATTTCAAGGCCTGCTATGCCCGACAAAGGATGCAGGTCGGAAACCTTCGTGTTCGATGTATTCAATATTTTTATCTCTGTGAGATCTTTCAGCGGGTCAAGCGAAGATATCCCGGTGCTCTGACACTGCAGATTCCTCAGAAGAATCAGTTTGCTGAGTGGCGCAAGGGAAGTTACAGTCAGCCGGCCGATGATATTGATGCTGTCGAGCAAGGCAAGTTGATGCAGCTGTTCGGTGGTTGGCGGATTGTCAAGCTTCAGGTAAAAGTTGAAAAGATTTTGCCATTCAGGGGTCATATTTTTCCACCAGGCAGCTAACTCCTTTGATGCATACACCAGGGATGCCTCCGGATGCTTTTTGATAAAACTCAGGGCCTCTTTCTGATTGATACGGGTGTTGTTGCAATACACACGCTGCAAACCGGAAAGGTTATCCAAAGCAGACAGACTGGTGATCCCGGTGCTGTCACATATCAGGATATGCAGGTTCATCAGGCTTTTCAAGGCATCAAGGTTATCAATTGGTGAAGATGAGATATTGAGCATTTCAAGGTTAACCAGTGTTGATACGGGTGAAATGTCCTTTACCAGTGTATGATTAATGCGCAAGTCTTTCATGGTGGCCATGTCCCTGATGGCTTCAAGTGAATTCACCTTTGTCCAGCTGACATCCAGGGTGCTGAGCGATTTAAATGCAGGAACAGCAGATAAATCGCTGATCGGTGTTCCTTTCATCCTCAACTGGTTGATAAGTATGCAATACCTCAGAGGGTCCAGTTTGCTGACACTGGTATTAGAAATGTCGAGAATTTCAAGTTTATTCAGGTTTCGCAGCGGCATAAGGTCACTTACCCCGGTGCCGGAAATATTTACATTCTTCAGGTCAGATAATTTATTTAACGGTTCCAGATTCTGAATAGCCGCATTTCCCGACAGATCAACCTTGCCGGCATGAACAATCTGGCCCAGGAACTGATAAAATTCTGATCCCATGATAAGGGTACGCTGCCCGCCAACCATGGCAACAGAATCGTTGAAACTGTCGATTTGCGACATGGGCAAGGTTCCCTCAAGTTTCATGTCACCACCCAGAACTACTTTCCAGTCATGTGAGAGGCCGTTCCACCAGTTACGCATATCATCTTTTTCATTCAGCTTGGTGGTATACACACTAACGACTTTCAGCTGCTGCTTCACCGAATCGAAGTTCATCTCAATATACCGCACTTTGTTAGAGTTCACAGAATCTCCGTTAATGGTCAGTCCGCGCAGGTTGCGGTTGGCAGTTACCCGGAAATAGGTGAGGCCGTCCTGCCCTGCCTCCACGCCAACATCCTGTACGGAGTAGTTGAATTTTGCACTCTTGAAAAAGAAACTGACATCGCTCAGGTAGGCAGGCATATCCTTCAGGAGGGGAACAAGGCGGTTCTCATCGAGATCATCCTCAATCTGTACTTCTTCATCCCAGCACCACTTCAGGTAGCTCTGCGAAAGTATGGTTTGCTTTTCATTCACTGAGTTGCGCGGGTCGGCGAGAAAATTGAGGGAACTTTCGAAGAACTTGACCAGCGGGATGACCTGCAGCTTGAAAGTGTCAATCTTACTCGCCTCCATCATTCCTGCCTTTGATTTCACCTCAACAGGCTTGCCATTGGCCCCGGTTTTCTTTTGAGTGGTCGTCGCTGTTTTTTTCTGAGAGCCCGAAGTTGATTTCTTTTGTGCGGGTTTAGAAGTCGAATGACCACTTTTGGTAGTGGTACTCTTTTTTTGTGCAAATACAGAAATGCCGCCAACGAAAATCGTCAGGAGCAAAAGGATTAAAATCTTCCTCATAAAAAATTAATTAATATGTGTGTAGTTCCGCATCAACGCTCTCTTTTCTTTGTCGTTAACGCGGAGCACATTGGAGATGAGCCAGCCGGAGTTTACATTGTTCCGGTTGAACCAGGAGATTTCAAAGTACCAGTTTGGCACCTGAAAAACATGAAATTTAACGCTGTTCACAGCCAAAAAAGTGAGATTGCCATTTTTCATTTCCATCACAAACAGGGCAGTCATATCCGGCTGATATTCTTTCTCAAAATAAAAATCGAGGTTTTCTGGCTCTTTAAAAGCTTTGTGCAGGTTCATGAAATCGAGTTCATGACTCATCGGATGAATAAAGTACTTAAGGTTTGCCGAATCATTGAGATGGATAAACCAGGAATTAAAACGGTCGAAATACACATTTGAGATAACCCATTTGTAACCGTCACGCTGTTTTTCAATTTTAAGATACAGAATGAGGTTCACTTTCTCTTTCTTATATAAAAAGGAGGCTGCCACCTCTGCAAACCATCCTTTTGCATAAAAATCCAGAAACGCCGGGCTTTTCTTGTTCAGTGCATCATCAATAAAAACAAATTTCGTGTCTGAACTGATCACCGGGCTTGAATTGTCAAAAAGCATATTCAGGTACTTTTTACGGGCCTTCAGATCGCGGTATAAGGGATTTCCCTGATAGTAGCGTTTTCCCTGAACATCCTCTTCACCGTTGAAGCGAAGAAAAAATTGGTTTACCTGCTTGGTTTGTGCATAAAATACCGACTCATCACCGGTCAATGATCCGATTGAACCCTGTGAAAAACAGGTAAATGGCAAAAAAAACAGAATAATCCAGATGACTTTTCTCATTGAGTTGTATTAAATGACGATTTACGATTCGCAAACAGCAAATCGTAAATCGTAAATTATAAATCGTAACTATTTAGAGGTTTCCTTCACACGGATATCTCCGAGCATAACATCCCAGAAGCCGATCAGGCGACCACCGATCTGTGTCTCCTTACGCTTAACATAAACAGTGATGTCTTTTTTGGTTGTATCTTCATAAACCAATCCCTTTTCTTTGTCATACGCCTGGAAACGCTGGTATATGGTGATCACACCAACATAGGTTCCATCTGGCTGCCGGACGAGGTCACTTACGTATTGGATTTTATACCAATCGATCGTTACCCTGTCGTAATTGAGTTGCATCAAACGGTCGAAATATTCACGTACCTTGTAGTAATTTATATCCTGTTTGCCCAATGATGAAACACCGATTTCACTGTTTTCCATAAACAATTCCGATGCACGTTCAATGACCCTTTGGGCATCTGACCACGGGGTCTTTTTATCACCGATGATGCTGATGTATTTACTGAGGTCGCGAACTTTTTCGAGGGCAAGACTGTCGATCGCCTGTTTACGCTGGGGGGAGAGGTTATCCTGTGCGGCAACCCGGTTCGACACGGCGAAAAGGGAGGCCAATATGATCAATGAAAGAAGCTTTCTCATGGTCGTTACTTTTTAATTAAATCGAGTCCTTTGATTTTCCCATTGGCATCGGTCATGATGGCATCAATGTTATTTTTACTTGCCTTCGTATCCTTGAGGAAATTGAGGTAGCGTTTGATGGTGGTTGGCTTATCGTAATCAACCGTTGAGCCTTCCCGGCTGATGATGATGAGCACTGGTGCATCATCTGATGAAAAGAACTGCAGGGTTTTTTGTATGGTGTTGTCGGCCTGTGCCTGGTTGCCTGTTTGAGCCGAATTGGCAATGGCGGTGAACGCATTTTCGAGCTGGGTTTTTACAGGAAGATTGCTGCCGCCACCCGCACGCATCTCCTGGATTTTCTTCTCCAGCCGTGCAATGAGCTCATCAATCTCGCTATCATTGAGGTTTTGTCTCTTAATGGCATTGAGTTCCTTCTCCAGTTCGTCGGCTGTTTTATTATCCTTGTTCAGCAGCAGGTCATAGAGTGCAGCCCGCGCCACATCCACTTTCTGAGCTTTAGCCTGCGTTTCAGCCGCCAGCAGTGTTTTCAGTTTTTGCTGTGCCTGGATGATCATATCGTTGAGGATAGGATCATTCAGATTCTTGTCCATGACATCGCCAACGATGCGTTTCTGCTCCTCGTAAGAGAGCGTGGAGGAACCGCTGATGATGGGCTGCAGTTGCTTTTTGGCAGCTTCGATCTGAGCTTTGCGCTCCTTTTTTGACAATTTCCCGGTCTTTCCGCAACTTTCGGCTCCTGCAACCATAAGTGCCATCAGCAGAATGAACATCATTTGCTGCCAGCGGATTGATTTGATTTTATTGATTGTTTCGGACATATAAAAAAAATTAGAATTAAAAAAAATAGCGTTAAGTATGTAAAAAAATAAGTATTAAGGTTAAGGGTTAAGTAAGTTTTCCAAGACCTTTGTCACCCGTCACCCGTCACCCGTCACCCCTTATAAAACGGAAACTTCACCACCTTCGCCCGCAATACTTTATCCCGGATCTTAACATGAATCTCACTTCCCGCCGCTGACAATTCCGAAGGCACATATCCCATTCCAATCGCCATTTTCACCGATGGGCCCATGGTACCAGACGTAACTTCACCGATTTTATTGCCCGTGGCATCTGTAATTTCATATTCATGACGTGGAATCCCTTTGTCAACCATTTCAAAACCAACAAGTTTATGCGCTGTTCCCTCCTGCTTTTGTTTCAGCAGGGCAGGTTTGTTAATAAACTCCTTGTATTCCGTAAATTTGGTGATCCAACCTAATCCTGCTTCAATAGGTGAAGTGGTGTCATTGATGTCGTTGCCGTACAGGCAATATCCCATCTCAAGCCGGAGGGTATCACGTGCAGCAAGTCCGATTGGTTTGATACCATATTCAGCACCAGCCTCGAACACAGCTTCCCATATTTTCGGGGCATCTTCATTGGCCATATATATCTCACATCCGCCGGAACCCGTATAACCTGTAGTGGCAAAAATAACATCAGGGACACCGGCAAATGTCAGCTTTTTAAAAGTATAGTATTCCATATCCGTGACAATGGTATCGGTGAGCTTTTGCATGGCTTTAAGGGCCAGGGGGCCCTGGATGGCGAGCTGGGCAATTTCATCCGAGGCATTGTACAAACTTGCCCCCATTTTGTTCTGCCTGTTGCACCATTCCCAATCCTTGTCAATATTTGCAGCATTTACCACAAGCAGATAGGTAAGGTCATCGACTTTGTAAACCAGTAAATCATCAACAATACCACCTGTTTCATTAGGGAAACAGGAATACTGTACCTTCCCGGGAACAAGCTTTGAGGCATCGTTTGAAGTGACCCACTGAATAAAATCAAGCGCTTTCGGCCCCTTCACCCAGAATTCTCCCATGTGTGAAACGTCAAAAACCCCGAGCGCTTTACGCACAGTTTCGTGTTCTGCGTTAATTCCTTCATACTGAACAGGCATATTGTAGCCTGCAAACGGGACCATCTTGGCACCCAATGCTTCGTGAAATCGGGTGAATGCTGTATTTTTCATGAGTTATATATTGGTTTGTATCAGTTTTACCGGATGAGTTCGCACCTTACCTGCCAGCAACAGGACAAAAGGATGTTGCAATGTGATAATTGAATTAAACGGTGCAAAATTAGAAAAAATTGCACGGCTTATGGCCGAATGTTCATATTTTACGGCAATTGTTGATATGTTAAGGCGAATTATTTTTAATTTTGACGGGTGCTAATAACCAGGGAAAATACGCCACGGTGGCTGATTTTTGTGATCGACCTTATCATCGCCGTTTCGGCTGTCTTGCTGGCGTACCTTTTGCGGTTTAACTTTGCGATCCCCTCCTCGGAGTTAAAACCCTTGCCTCAGATCGTGCTCTACATGGCACTGGTGCGCTCGGTAAGTTTTGTGATCGCCCGGTCCTATGCAGGCATCATCAGGTACACCAGTACAGGTGATGCACTCAGGGTTTTTGGTACCGTTCTGGGTGGAAGCTTCGCCTTCGTGATCACAAACCTTGTCACTTTCTACTTCATCGGCAGCTACTTTTTCATCCCGTTTTCTGTCATTATCATCGACTTTCTGGCAACCTCCTTTGGCATGATCACCTTCAGACTCATTGTTAAACTCGCTTTTCTCGAATTGCAGCACCCCGAGGGCGACAAGGTGAATGTGGTGATTTATGGCGCCGGGGAAGCCGGTATTACTGCCAAACACACGCTCGACCGTGATGCAGGTACAAAATACAAAGTACTCGCTTTCATCGATGATCATAACAGCAAGCAGGGGAAAAAACTCGAAGGAGTCGACATTTTCAGCCCCGATAAACTCGACAATCTCCTGGCCACCAACAAGGTCGCCCAGATTATCCTGGCTATCATGCACTTCGATCCTGCAAAAAAGCAGGAATTGGTTGATAAATGCCTGACATACAATACAAAAGTACTAACTGTTCCCCCAATGATCCGCTGGATCAACGGAGAATTGAGTTTTAACCAGATCAAAAAAATCAACATCGAAGACTTGCTCGAACGTGATGAGATCAAACTGGATGAAAAACGCATTGCTGATGAAATTACCGGCAAAGCAATATTGGTGAGCGGTGCCGCCGGTTCCATCGGAAGTGAGATTGTCCGTCAGATCGCCCGTTTTGCTCCCCGCCAGCTCATACTCATCGACCAGGCCGAAACGCCACTTCATTACCTCGAACTTGAAACGCTGGAATATCTGGTAGGATCCGGCGTTGAATTTATACTGTGCGATATCAGCAATGAACCACGGATGCGTAAAATCTTCGACACCTTCCGCCCCGATATGGTATACCATGCCGCTGCCTACAAACATGTACCCATGATGGAGAGCAACCCGGCTGAAGCTGTACTGACCAATATCAGGGGAACACGCACCATCGCCGACCTTTCCGTTGAATTTGGCGTGAAAAAATTCATCATGATCTCTACCGACAAGGCTGTAAACCCAACCAATGTGATGGGTGCTTCCAAACGCATTGCCGAAATCTACACGCAGGCATTGGATAAAACCAATGATACACGGTTCATTACAACAAGGTTCGGGAATGTGCTGGGTTCCAATGGATCGGTCATCCCTCTTTTCCGAAACCAGATCGAAAAGGGTGGCCCTGTCACCATCACCCATCCGGAGGTGACACGCTTTTTTATGACCATTCCTGAAGCATGCCAGTTGGTGCTGGAAGCCGGTGCCTTCGGAAAAGGTGGTGAGATTTTTATTTTTGACATGGGAAAATCAATGAAGATCGTTGACCTTGCAAAAAAGATGATCCAACTTTCAGGGCTCACTCCTGGTAAAGACATTCAAATAAAATTCACCGGCTTGCGCCCCGGTGAAAAACTGTATGAAGAGTTACTCAACGTGGAAGAAAACACAATTCCTACACACCACCCGCTCATCCTTACTGCCAAAGTACGTGAATTTAGCCTCACCGAAATCAGACATGATATCGAAGAACTAACCGCCATGGTACCAACCTGTTCAAATTTTGATATCATCCGGAAAATGAAACTTATGGTACCTGAGTACAAAAGTCAGAACTCTGTATATGAGAAACTTGACAAATAATGCAAGCAATGCAGGCAATGCAGGGTGTTTTTCAACACCACATAACCTGGCAATGAAAAATTATTAAATCTGCGGAAATCTGAGTTTTTTTTCATAAATCGTAAATCGTAAATCGTAAATCGTAAATCCCACTTTGCCTTGTTAACAATCCTCGGCCCAACCGCAACCGGTAAAACTGCACTTGCAGCCACCCTGGCATATCACCTTAACGGGGAGGTGATCAGCGCCGACTCCCGTCAGGTATTCCGAGGTATGACCATCGGAACTGGAAAAGATTACGCGGATTATTTTGTCAACGGCGTTCAGATTCCCTTTCACCTGATCGATATCGTTGATCCTGGATATGAATACAACATTTTTGAATTCCAGAAGGACTTTTTAAAAGCATATAAAAACATCCTCGGAAGAAATAAACTTCCTGTTCTTTGCGGAGGGTCCGGGATGTACCTGGAAGCCGTTCTGAAAGGGTACCGCCTTGCGCGCGCCGAAAGCGATGAGGATTTTTCGGCAATCCTTCAGGAAAAGACAGACGACCAGTTGATTGAAATCCTTCAATCATATAAAATCCTGCACAACATCACCGATTTCGAAGACAGGCCAAGGCTGCTGAAAGCCATCCTGGTGGCCCGTGCTTCGAAAAAATCAGGTTTGCCGGCAGAATATGAAGCCCCGGACATAGATACTTTCCAACACGATTTTTTTCCTCCGATAAAATCTGTCATTTTTGGAATTGATTACCCCCGCGGACTTGTGAAAGCACGCATCAGCAAACGGCTGGAATACCGGCTGGAACATGGTTTAATAGGCGAAGTGGAACAATTGCTTGCGGACGGCATCACCCCTGAACGTTTGATGAAATACGGGCTCGAGTATAAATTTGTAACCCTTTTCCTCACCGGCAAAATATCCCGTACCGACCTGTTTTCTGACCTGAATATTGCCATCCGGCAGTTTGCCAAACGACAGATGACCTGGTTTCGACGGATGGAACGCCAGGGTTTGAAGATTCATTGGATCGATGGCCGGATGCCAATGGAGAAAAAGGTTGCCGAGATAATCCTCATTAAAGGTTGACGCCGCCGCTGTTCCAGTTGGTCTGTATCGCAATCAATGAACTGCTGAAAACACTGCACCCATCCATAAAATTGATCGTTGTTCCTCCACCGCCACCGATATATTGAAAGAGCAGGTCAATAAATTTGCCATTGATATTTACTCCAGGTGAGGCAATCCAGTCAATATTGATCATGTGGGTAGCCGCATTTTGCCCGACAACAGCCCCAAAGATATTGTTTTGTACACCCAGATAAACCAGCTTGCTGCCATCGTAATGTATTGCCATGTCAACAGCACCCGCATTCGGGGGTAATCCGGCGAAATTAACCGGAATCATTACATTAGCCCCGTTCGTAATGCCATCCAAGAGCGCGATTGTTGTGTTTGCCGTTGCCAATGCTGGCACCAGCGTGGCATCGGTGTAAGCAACCTGTACTGTGCCAGTCACCCCTGCATTATAAGTATTGAACACGCAACCATTGCCAAAGGCAACATCGGCTGTACCGATCCCGTTGTATTTGAATTTCAGTTTCAGAAATGTTCCGTTGATATCAGGTCCGGCAGGATTTGACCAAGCGAGCATGACAACTCCATTGGAAGGATGATTGACACTCAGGCCAACCGGGGCAGGACTGCTAATCCCCATAAAAGATAACCTTGGTTCATCAAACAAAATGGTAAGATTAAAGGCCTGTGTGCCACCGATTGTTCCGCCTGGAAAACCGCTCAGAATTAAAGGAATTTCGTAATCGCTGTCCTGAAGAACACCGGTAACCGACCCCAGTACAGCAGTTGCCGTTGGCGCCGCAGGGGAAATGTTGCCACCAAAATAGGTGACCGGTATGTTGGTTACCGGAGCCGGGGAAGAGATCAGACATCCTCCAACGAAATCAACATTGGTGGCAATACTGCCGGTATAAACGAAATTCAGGAGAAATTTACTGCTGGTGGTAAGTGTATTGATCTCCTTTCCTCCGATACTGGTCCAGGTAATGGTTATTATTCCAGTGCCCGTGTTTGCACTGTAATTTGTCCCGGAAGCAAGATTGCCAAAGCCTGTCAGGCTCACAAAATTCAGCTTGGATGGATCATAATGTATTTTCTGGGTGATGGAGGAAACGCTTCCGGCAAAATTCCTGTATTCGATCGGAACTGAAACAACTCCACCTGTGAAGGCAGTTGCCGGAATGATCCGGGCCTCGGCGGGAACCGTTGCCATGCTGACTGAGCCATTGGTATAGGTGGGATAAATGAGGCTAAGCCCTTGAACGACTTCACAATCACCTAGAAAATTCAGAGGACTTGAGGTCATGCCTGCATAGGTAAAGTTCAGGGTTAACATCGTGCCGGAGAAATTCACTCCTGACATCCAAAGACCAGCAATACTTAGCGTATTTCCATTCAACACCCCGACATTCATTCCGCCCGGAGACCCGGATGGTAACGTAAATCCTGAATAGCTCATAACCGCCGGATTGAATTCAATATGCAATGTAATTGCAGAAATTGAGGTAAAATTGGTCACCGAAAGTGCCACCGCCACATTTTGACCAGGACTTGCGGTTTTGTTTTGCAAGGTCACAGTACCACCTCCCGACATCGTGACCATGGTGGTCTCATTGGATGTTGCCTGGTTATTGGCAGTGCATTCCAGACTTGAAGTGAGAATACATTTCACCTTGTCGCCATTCACCGGGCCATAAGAATAGGTTGGAGAATTTGACCCGACGTTGGTACCGTTCACCTTCCATTGATAAAACGGGTTTGGGCCACCATTGACGGGTGTTGCATTGAAGGCAGCAAAAGTTCCGGCTGGAATGGGGTTAGAAGAGGGCCCAACAGAAATGCTTACTGGTGCATTAAACCCACAACTTGTTATGAAGCTGATTTCATTGCCATAACCGACACCTGCGCTGTTGATGGCAAATGCCCTCACATAATATGTTTTATTCACAGTTAACCCTGTAAGTCCGCTGATAAAATTTCCCGTCCCGCTTCCACTTTCCTTCGTATCATTCCCGATGGTGGGATTTGGCAGGGTGTCATAACAAATTCCCCTGGATGTAATGACACCTTCTCCTCCGGAAACTATGTTTCCTCCGCTGATCGCGGTATTTGCAGTGACCGAAGACGCGACAGCAGTAGTAACTGAGGCAAAGCCGGCGCCCACCCAGCCAGGTATATTCGAGGCTGACATTTGAAGGGATTGCCCGGGAAACCCGGCCGGGATCAACAAATATTGTGTTCCGTTCCAATACAACATATCTCCGGAAGCAGAGCCCTGTGGCGGTGAAACTGGTATCCATTGCGTGCCACTCCAATAATAATTTCCCGGAACAACATTGAAGGGGGATATCCCGGAAGTTGCAGTATTATAAACCAGTAAGCCCACAGCAGGTGATACCACCGGATCGGAAACATTCACTGCAGTGAGTGGCACACGGGGTGGCAACAAGCCTTTGTTGGTCGATTTAATTTCAAGCATCGCTGAAGGGTCAGGCTGGCTGCCATTGGAACTGATGCTAACCTGACAAAACGAACTAATTCCGGATAGCATGAGGATGCCGTAGAAGAAAATCTTGCAAAATGTGGTCATGGGGTATAAATATTTGTTATGACAAATATAATATTTACGCTGCAATAAAAATAAAGAAAATCGTTAAAAAAATAATCACCACTGTTCTCTCAGACAAAAACTCAATGCTTTGTATGTTTAACACTATATTTGAGTAAATTTGTCACTGCGATCCATTCGCATCAAATCATGCCAGTTCCAATTCAATTGTCCGGACTTTCTGTTTTTCTGGCACCCCGGTGCCATATCCTTCTTTCTGTTTTTTTCCTGTTCATTTCATCTGTGATGAATGGGCAAATCACGATCCAGCCATTCACCGATCCTACCTGCCTGGGAAATTCCGTAACAGTTCCGGCAGTTGTTACAAGTACTGATTATGGCACAGACAGCTACACTTTCCAGGTGATCCCTTACGCCCCGATGGATACAACAACAGGTACCCCCATTGATCCAACCCTGACCAATTGCGCCTCCACTGCCGGGGGAAAAGACGATTGCTGGGGCGGCCCCTACGATATCGGTTTCAGCTTCTGCTTTTTCAGTCAGCTTTACACAAAATTTTTTGTCGGTTCAAATGGCTGGATAGGGTTTCGTTCACCCGGAACTAACCCATGGAATACTTTTTCGGCACGGGTAATTCCCAACAATGCAGCCGATTCAGCTGCTCCTAAAGATTGCATCTTCGCCCCCTGGCAGGATTGGCTCCCGATGTTATCAGGGATCAACAATATTTTCTTTTATACTACCGGAACAGCACCGGACAGGCAACTTGTTGTATATTGGAAAAACTGCCCGATGTATGGCTGTGCAACCACCAAAGGCAGTTTTCAGATTGTCCTCAAGGAACAGGGAGGAGTCATTGAAAACCATCTTCAAAATAAGCCCTCCTGTGCCAATAATCAAAACAAGGCAACCCAAGGGGTCCACAACAACAACGGCACCATCGCTTTTACTGCCAACGTCAATGGAAATGACCGGAATCAAACAAGCTGGACAGCTGTTGACGAAAGTATGCGGTTCGTGCCGGATGGTGTTTCCTGGCACAGCGGATCCTATACCGGCCCGGTGCTGGGGTATGGTGATACCCTCACCTTCAGCCCGACAGTTTCAACATGGGTTTATTCCGTCATCAATACTTGTCTTGGAGTGGTCCATTATGATTCAGCGCTGGTACATGTCACACCGACTTTAACCGGACCTGCCTCTTTGTGCAAAGGGTCATCAGGCATCACATATTTCACAGAAGCAGGTATGAGTGACTACGTCTGGAGTGTTTCAGCAGGTGGAACTATTACTGCAGGAGGAACGGGTACCAGTGATTCAGTTACAGTTACCTGGACGAATGCCGGGAGCCAATCCATCGGCGTGAGATTTACGAATCCTGTAACCGGATGTACATCAACCATCAATAGAACACTCAGTGTTACGATCATCGATACACCTGTCCCGGTTATGACGGGCACGCAAACGCTGTGTGTCAATACACCTGGTCATGTGTATGCCACCCAGCCCGGTAAAAACAATTATGTCTGGGTTGTGTCGGGCGGAACCATTACATCAGGCGGAGGACCTGCAAATTCAACCTGTACGGTAACATGGACTTCCGTTGGGACACAATCCGTCAGTGTTTTATTTACCGACCCGGTCACTCTTTGTACTGCACTCGCACCAGCCATATTAACAGTTTCAGTGAATCCGTTACCAACCCCTTCCTTCATCTCAGGTGAAACTTTGTCATGCAAAGGAGTTCCAGGCAAAATTTATGAAACCCAGCCAGGGAAGGCAAACTACCTCTGGAACCTGACCGGTGGCATCATCACCGGAGGAGGCGGGCCAACCAATCCAACAGCAACTGTAACCTGGGGAACAACCGGAATGCAGACCATCAGCATCAATTATTCCGAACCTGTTACACAATGCACCGCTGCCAATCCAACTTTTTTACCCGTCCAGGTGGTTCCTCTTCCCATTCCAGCCATCTCAGGCCTTTCCGCTGTATGTCTTGATGCCCCCCAGGTAACCTATTCCACACAGCCGTCCATGAATAACTATAACTGGACCATTACACCTGCATCTGCGGCAACAATTATATCAGGTGCATCAACAGGCAGCATCCTCGTACAATGGACTATCCCTGGCAACCATGTTGTTCGTGTAACCTATACAGATGCCAATGGATGTACCGTTGCAGCACCAGCCACCTATGACGTGGTAGTAACCCCAATTCCGGTAACCACCATTACCGCCTCACCCGGAATTGTATGTGCAACCCAGGCACACCAGTATCAAACACCCCCTGATCCGGCATGTACGTTTACATGGTCTGTCACACCGGCAGCGATGGGAAATATTTTAACGGGACAAAGTACAAATACCATAAACATTAAATGGCTCACCACTGGAACTGCCACGCTTCATGTTGTCGGTTCCAACAATGCCCACACATGCATTTCGGCATCATCGTTCCCTGTTTCTGTAAACCCTTCACCAATTCCCTTATTTACAGCCTGTTTTGATACAAAAACCACTTTGAACGCCCGAACGATTGTCCTTTCGGGAGCTTCCCCTTTTATCGCCGGACAGGGAGTTTACAGCGGTCAGGGGGTTTCAAACCCATCACCAGGGGTATTTGAATTTAACCCTCAAACTGCAGGGCCGGGCAGCAGCCTTATCACGTATACCTATACCAACAATTACGGATGCTCTGCAACCACACCAGCCATCAGCCTGATGGTACAGCAGGTCAACTTCAACTGTGGCAACAATCTTACCGATGTCCGCGATGGGAAGACATACCCGACAGCCATGTTAAGCGGAAAATGCTGGATGACCCGGAACCTCGATTATGGGACACCCATCCCCGGCCCTGATGCAACCGCTCAAACGGACAATTGCCTTCCAGAGAAATATTGTTCGCCTGCCGATGCAAATTGTACAATCAATGGTGGATTTTATCAATGGGATGAAATCATGCAATATACCAATGCGGCAGGCAGTAAAGGGGTCTGCCCCCCTGAATGGCACATCCCGACAGATACCGAATGGCAAATTCTCATTGACAACATCGTTCCGGGAATACCTGCCCCGAATGCCAACGGCCTGGCAGGAGCAAATTTGAAGGACATGTCGGCAACGGTTGGATTTCACGGGCTGCTTGGCGGTATCGATTACCACGGCACTTATTGGGCCTTCACCTCACTGCCACTCTCCGGGACAATGTTCTGGACTTCGACCAGCTTTGGCCCGGATAAGGCCATTGCCAGGGGTATTAACCTCAACAACCCAAGTGTATCCTTTTATGCACAATCCCGTGGCAATGCTTTCCCGGTGCGGTGCGTGAAGGATTAATATTCTAACTTTTTAGTATCTTTGCCAATTCCAAAAAAACGAAAATCATGAACTACGATATCATTGTCATTGGCAGCGGTCCTGGCGGATATGTTGCCGCCATCCGTGCTGCCCAGCTTGGTTTCAGGGTGGCCGTTGTTGAACGGGCCGAATTGGGTGGAATTTGTCTCAACTGGGGATGCATTCCAACCAAAGCATTGCTTAAAAGCGCCAGTGTTTTCCAATACATGAAACATGCCGGCGACTATGGCATTCATGCAGGTGAAGTAACCGCCGATTTTTCTGCCATCATCAAACGCAGCCGGGATGTAGCCGACCAGATGAGTAAAGGGATTCAGTTCCTCCTCAAAAAAAACAAAGTAGATCATATTCAAGGATTTGGGAAGGTTAAACCGGGCAAAGTCGTGGAAGTAACCGACGATGGCGGATTAAAAACAGACTACTCAGCCAGCCATATCATGCTGGCAACCGGCACACGCTCGCGTGAACTGCCAAATCTGAAGCAGGATGGCAAAAAGATTATTGGTTACCGTGAGGCTATGACGTTACCGGTTCAACCCCAATCAATGGTTGTCGTTGGATCAGGTGCCATCGGGTCTGAATTTGCATATTTCTATCAATCCCTCGGCACCAGCGTCACCCTCATTGAAGTACTTCCGAATATTGTGCCCATCGAAGATGAAGAGGTTTCAAAAGCATTGGAACGCTCGTTTAAGAAATCCGGCATGAAAGTCCTCACGGGCGCTTCCGTTGAATCAGTAGATACTACTGGCGATGGCTGCAAGGTTGCTGTTAAGACCAAAAAAGGAGAGGAAATCATTTCCTGTGACATCGTTCTTTCGGCAGTAGGTGTTGCCACTAATCTGGAAGGGATCGGCATCGAAGAGGTTGGCATTGCCACAGAACGGGGTAAAGTGGTCGTGGACGATTATTACAAAACCAATGTGGAAGGCTTTTATGCCATTGGAGATATCGTAAAAGGTCCTGCACTGGCACATGTTGCTTCTCATGAAGGGATCATCTGCGTTGAAAAAATTGCCGGAAAACATGTTGAGCCACTCGATTATGGCAACATCCCGGGATGTACCTATACTCACCCGGAAATTGCCTCGGTGGGCATGACTGAAAAATCTGCCCGGGAGGCCGGGTATGACATTCTGGTTGGTAAATTCCCTTTTACAGCCTCAGGAAAAGCTACCGCTTCAGGGGCACGTGATGGTTTCATCAAGGTTATATTTGATGCAAAGTATGGTGAATGGCTTGGTGCCCATTTTATCGGGGAAAATGTAACTGAAATGATCGCCGAAGTGGTCGTTGCCCGCAAACTTGAAACAACAGGCAAAGAGATCATCGAAGCAATTCATCCCCATCCTACCATGAGTGAGGCAATTATGGAAGCTGTGGCTGTGGCTTACGGGGAGTGTGTACACTTATAGCATTGCAAACAATATATACAATGCAAACAATGCAGGCATTGATTTAAACATAACTCAACTTACAACCTTTATGGAAATAATTGAAACTCCCCTGGCCGGTTTACTCATCCTCAAACCAGCTGTATTTGAAGATGACCGTGGATATTTTTTCGAATCGTTTAACCGCGAAAAATTTTTAAATGCCGGGCTGGACCTGACATTTCTGCAAGACAATGAATCAAAGTCTAAAAAAGGTGTTCTCCGTGGACTCCATTACCAGGCCCCACCATTTGCACAAGGCAAACTTGTGCGTGTGATGCGTGGCTCGGTGCTTGATGTCGCTGTTGATATCCGAAAAGATTCGCCCACCTATGGAAAGTGGGAATCAATCGTATTATCGGGACAAAACAAATGGATGTACTGGATTCCACCCGGGTTTGCACATGGATTTGCGACCCTTGAGGATGACACCATCTTTTTCTACAAATGCACCAATGTCTACAGTAAAGTATCTGAGGGCAGCATCCTGTGGAACGATCCCGATCTGAAAATCAATTGGGGAATAAATGACCCGATGATTTCAGACAAAGATAAGGTGTCACCTTGTTTTAAAGATGTTGTCAGTCCGTTTTGATTGGTAAACGGGTAAACAGGTAAACAGGAAAAGTTAGTTCACCCATTCACCCGTTCACCTGTTCACCTGTTCACCTGTTCACCTGTTCACCCGGTCACCCGGTCACCTTTTCACCAATCAAAAACATGCATAAAAAAACACACTTCATCCTCTACGGCTTTGCCTTGCTCCTGATTTGCGCGATATCTGTTTGTGCAATTGTTGAGGTGAAGACCAGGGAAATGGAATACCGTATCCTCTTCACCAGGCACATGAAAGTTATTGCCCCGGAAATTCCCGGCAAAGCTGGTTTTGCAGGAGAAGAGGCTCCATTGGACACCTATTTTGTCAGGGAAGCTTTTGAACGTGAAATTCTCGCTAATACGTTCATGCATTCCAGCTCTATTATGATGTTCAAACGCGCAAACCGATGGTTTCCTGTAATTGAGCCCATTCTGAAGAAAAATGGCATCCCCGATGATTTCAAATTTCTGGCGGTCGCAGAAAGTAACCTTGTCAACGTTGTTTCATCCGCCGGTGCCGAGGGGTACTGGCAATTCATCAAACCCACCGGAATCAAATACGGGTTGGAAATCAATGAGAAAGTTGATGAACGCTACAATATGGAAAAAGCAACCCAGGCCGCCTGCGATTATCTCAAGGATGCGTATAAGGATTATAAAAGCTGGACCCTCGTTGCTGCATCTTACAACCGTGGAATTGAGGGCGTTGAAAGAGCTCTGGAAGCCCAAAAGGTAACCAACTATTACGATCTCTACCTGAATGACGAAACTTCACGATATGTATTCCGCATCATGGCAATCAAAGAGGTCTACAATCACCCTGTCCGTTACGGATTTTACCTCCGCGAAAAAGATTTTTATCCCCAGATACCTGCACGTCTCGTCACAGTTGACAGCAGTATCAGCAATCTTCCGGCCTTCGCCAGGGCAATGTCTATCAATTACCGCATTCTCAGGGAGATGAACCCCTGGATAAAACACTATAGTCTGCCGAACAGTTCAAAAAAATCTTATACCTTCAAAATACCCAGGGATGGCGCACTTAGTTATGAATCGTTGATAAAAAAAATTCCTGCCCGGGATACATTCTTTAACGACACACTCAAAATCAACGAAGTTCAATAAGTAACTGTTTTTCAAGATTATTGTGGAAGAAAATCTGGAAGTATTCGGCGCGCGGGTTCACAACCTGAAAAACATCGACCTCACAATCCCCCGGCATAAACTGGTTGTGTTCACCGGACTGAGCGGAAGTGGCAAGTCCTCACTGGCATTCGACACCATTTACGCTGAAGGACAGCGCCGCTACATGGAGACTTTTTCTGCGTATGCCCGTCAGTTTATTGGCAACCTCGAACGGCCTGATGTTGATAAAATCAATGGCCTGAGCCCGGTAATCTCCATTGAACAAAAATCGACCAACCGCAATCCCCGGTCAACTGTCGGTACCATCACGGAGATTTACGATTTCATGCGCCTCCTTTTTGCACGGGCGGCTGATGCTTACTCTTCCGTTACGGGTGAATTAATGGTCAGGTACAGCGAACAACAAATCGTTGAGTTGATCCTTTCACACTACCCAGGTAAAGACATTTTGGTGCTTGCACCTGTTGTTAAAGGCCGAAAAGGACATTACAGGGAACTTTTTGAGCAAATCCGCAAACAGGGGTTCCTCAAAGTGCGTATTGATGGGGAGGTACGGGAAATTTCACACGGACTTCAGCTGGACCGTTATAAAATTCATGATGTCGAAATCGTGATCGACCAGGTTAAAGTCAAAACCGAATCCAAAACAAGGTTGTCAGGATCGGTCACCCTGGCCATGCGCCATGGGAAGGATGTTCTCATGATACTCGACAATGAAACCGGTTCAGCCCGTCATTTCAGCCGTTTGCTCATGTGCCCCACTTCTGGTTTATCGTATGAAGAACCCGAACCCAACTCCTTTTCCTTCAACTCTCCTTATGGTGCCTGCCCAAAATGCAATGGTCTGGGAACAATTTCAGAGATCGATATCAGCAAGATCATCCCCGACCCGTCGAAAAGCATCAAAAAGGGAGGGATCGTTCCGATCGGCGAATATAAGAACTCATGGATCTTCAAGCAAATTGAAGCGATAGGTGAAAAATACGGATTTGAACTCACCACGCCCATTTCTGAAATACCGGAAAACGCCATCAATGTTATTCTGAATGGGTCTGATGAAGTGTTCAGGGTCAAAAATGAATACCTTGGGGTGTCATCCAGCTATTCGTTGAACTTCGAAGGCATTGTAAGTTTCATTAATTCGCAGCACGCCGAAGCAGCGCCTGCCGGCATCATGAAGTGGGTTGGTAGTTTTATGAATAAAATGCCCTGCCCTGAATGCCATGGTGCAAGGTTAAAAAAGGAATCTCTCTTTTTCAGGCTTGGCGGCAAAAACATTGCTGAACTGGCCAACACCGATCTGGTGAATCTTTCTGCGTGGTTCGATCAGCTCAATTCCCTGCTGGATGAACGAAAACGAACAATCGCATACGAAATAATTCGTGAAATCAGGGCAAGGATCCAATTTCTGCTCGATGTCGGCATCGGTTATCTCACCCTTAACCGAACTGCGCGGAGCCTTTCCGGCGGTGAGAGCCAGCGGATCAGGCTGGCCACCCAGATCGGATCGCAATTAGTTGGCGTGCTTTACATCCTTGATGAGCCCAGTATCGGTTTGCACCAGCACGACAATCTTCGGTTGATCCATGCCCTGAGGAGCCTCCGGGATGCCGGAAATTCGGTGATCGTGGTGGAACACGACCAGGAAACCATTATGGCCGCTGATTTTGTGATTGATATCGGTCCGGGTGCCGGCGTACATGGCGGACGGATTGTTGCCCAGGGAACACCCCTGGAGGTGATGCAGGACGGACACCTCACCGGCCTCTACCTCAGTGGTAAACGTAAAATCAATATTCCAAAAGAACGGCGCAAAGGCAATGGAAAATTCCTTTACCTGACTGGAGCCACTGGGAATAACCTGCAGAATGTCGACCTGAAACTTCCCCTTGGTACGCTGATGTGCATTACCGGACTCTCCGGCAGTGGAAAATCATCGCTGATCAATGAAACCCTTTACCCGATTCTAAGTCAGCATTTCTACAAATCAGATCAGAAACCTTTGCCATATAAGGCTGTCGAAGGGATTAAAAACGTTGACAAAGTTATTGAGATAGACCAATCTCCTATTGGCCGAACCCCCCGTTCAAATCCTGCCACCTACACAAAAGTGTTCGATGAGATCAGGAAGCTGTTTGCCGGATTACCTGAGTCAAAAATCAGAGGCTACCTTCCCGGACGATTCTCTTTTAACGTAAAGGGAGGAAGGTGCGAAACATGCAAAGGGGCCGGCTTACGGGTAATAGAGATGAATTTCCTGCCTGATGTTTGTGTACCATGTGAAACATGCCATGGACATCGCTACAACCGTGAAACTCTTGAGGTACGTTACAAAGGCAAATCTATCAACGATGTGCTGAACATGACCATCGAACAGGCCGTTGATTTCTTCGAGAACATTCCTTTTATCGTTCACAAAATCAGTACGCTCAACGAAGTAGGCCTGGGATACATCACCCTTGGACAACAATCTACCACCCTCTCAGGCGGAGAGGCACAACGTGTCAAACTGGCCACTGAACTATCAAAAACTGATACCGGCAACACAATCTATATTCTCGACGAACCCACAACCGGCCTCCATTTTGAAGATGTTAAAGTGTTATTGTGCGTACTGAACAAGCTTGTTGCCAAAGGAAATACCGTGCTTGTGATCGAACACAACATGGAAGTGATCAAGGTTTCAGATTATATCATCGACCTTGGGCCCGAAGGTGGCGAAAGAGGAGGCCAGATACTTGCCCAGGGCACACCGGAACAGGTTGCAAAACATCCTACAAGCTACACTGCCCTTTATCTGAAGGAAATACTTGGAATTGCCTGATATTCGACCGGCTATTTCTCCGAAACTGACTAATATAAACAATACTTTCCATGGAAACGGATGACATCGAAAAACTGAAGCAATCAATTCAACCTAAAAACTGGTCAGAAACGATCAGTTATGATACCTGGGAAATTTTCAAGGTAATCTCGGAAATGGTTGAAGGGTTTGAAAAATTGAGCCGGATCGGACCATGTGTATCAATTTTCGGATCGGCACGCACCAGGGAAAACCACCATTACTACAAACTTACGGAAGAAATTGCCTACCTGATGACCAAAGCAGGGTTTGGGATTATCACCGGCGGAGGCCCGGGAATCATGGAAGCCGCCAACAAAGGCGCCCATTTCGCAGGGGGGAAATCAGTCGGACTGAACATCAACCTTCCTTTTGAACAAAATCCTAACCCATTTATCGACAGGAATAAACTGATCAACTTCAATTTCTTCTACGTCCGAAAGACAATGTTCATGCGCTATTCCATGGGTTTTATAGCCTTACCCGGTGGTTTTGGCACCCTTGATGAACTCACCGAAGCCATTACCCTCATCCAAACCCATAAACTGGTTCGTTTTCCCATCGTACTTGTTGGCCGTGACTACTGGCAAGGTCTGATTGACTGGATAAAATCAACGGTATTAATGGAAAAGAATATCACCCCTGAAGATCTTGAAATTTTCAAAATAGTTGATACAGCCGAGGAAGCGGTAGGTTATATCACTGAGTTTTATAAGACGTATGCTTTGAAACCCAACTTCTGAAAGGTTTCGGATTTTTAATTACATTTGCATGGTAAACCAACCTTCCTTCATGCCAGGAAAGAAGAAACAAGAGCCCCGGGAAATATTACTTGAATCGGTTACCACAGCAATGACTGATAAAAAGGCCAGGAACCCACTTATCCTCGATTTTACAGGGTTGAAAGGCGCTGTTTGTGATGCATTTGTCATCTGTCACGGAAGTTCCCGTACCCAGGTTGAAGCAATTGCCGGTCACGTTGTTGATGAGGTAAAGAAAAAAACCGGGTTGATTCTTTGTCATAAAGAGGGGTTTGAAAATGCGGAATGGATTTTGATCGACTATTTCGATGTAGTCATCCACATTTTTCAGGAAGAACGGCGCAGGTTCTACAACATAGAGCAATTATGGGCCGATGCACGTATTATTAAGGTTGACACGCACGAATAAACAGAGTCACTAATTATTTGGAATCAGACAGAATGGCAGAAAAAGGAAGTAGTTTTATCCCTCCCAAAGGCAAACGACCAAAATTCAATTTTTACTGGATCTATGCGATCCTGGCTATAGGATTTATCGCCATCCAGTATTTCAATTACAACAATCCTGTTAAAGAAATAACCTGGACAAAACTGGACGAGATTCTGACAAAGCAGGATGTCGAAAAAATCGTACTCGTTAACAAGGAAAAGGCCGAAATCTTTATTAAAAAAGACAGGATTAAATCTGATACATCCTACAAAGAATTCACCAAGCGCAGTTTTGGTACCTCTTCCGCTGAAAACCCCGAGTTTACCTATCAGGTGGCATCCATGGAAGTTCTTAACGAACTGTTGAAGGGAACCCGTGACAGTGTGGTTTCACGAATGAAAAAAGACAGTTTGCCCACCAGTCAGATCATTGCATTTCAGAAACAATTTCCTTATCCTCCGGTTGCCATCGACCGGAAAGATGTGTTTGGCGATATTCTCGGGTATCTCCTGCTTCCTGCTATCCTCATTGGTGCATGGTTCCTGATTATGCGCTTCATGAGCAAAGGCGGTGGCGGGGGCGGCCAGATTTTTAACATCGGGAAGTCAAAAGCCACCCTTTTTGACAAAGACACAAGCGTAAGCATCACATTCAATGATGTAGCCGGGTTGGAAGAGGCCAAAGTTGAGATCATGGAAATCGTTGATTTTCTGAAAAATCCATCAAAATACACCAATCTGGGAGGCAAAATCCCCAAAGGTGCTTTGCTTGTTGGCCCACCGGGTACCGGAAAAACACTGCTGGCAAAAGCAGTCGCAGGTGAAGCCAAAGTTCCTTTTTTCTCCATCTCCGGCTCTGACTTTGTTGAAATGTTTGTCGGAGTAGGAGCATCACGTGTCCGTGACCTGTTCCGCCAGGCAAAAGAGAAGGCTCCCTGCATCATTTTCATTGATGAAATTGATGCCATCGGTCGTGCCCGCGGCCGAAATGCCATCACAGGCGCCAACGATGAACGTGAAAACACACTGAACCAGCTTCTCACCGAAATGGATGGTTTTGGCACAAATGCAGGGGTGATCATCCTCGCTGCCACCAACAGGGCTGATATCCTCGACCGTGCGCTGATGCGCGCCGGACGCTTCGACCGCCAGATCAATGTCGAACTTCCCGACCTAGAAGAACGTAAAGCAATTTTCCAGGTTCACCTGAAACCATTGAAACTTGATCCAGGCCTCGATGTTGGATTCCTGGCCAAACAAACACCCGGATTCTCGGGTGCCGATATCGCCAATGTTTGCAATGAATCAGCACTGATCGCTGCCAGGAAAAACAAGTCGGTCATTGAAAAGCAGGATTTCCTGGATGCCATCGACCGCATCATCGGCGGATTGGAAAAACGAAACAAGATCATTTCCATTCATGAAAAAAAGGTGATTGCCTATCATGAATCGGGCCATGCCACCACAAGCTGGCTCCTCGAATATGCACATCCACTGGTTAAAGTAACCATCGTACCCCGCGGAAAGGCATTGGGTGCGGCTTGGTACCTGCCCGAAGAACGGCAGATAACCACATACGAGCAAATGTTTGACGAAATAACATCTGCCATGGGCGGACGTGCTTCCGAGGAACTGATCTTTGGGAAAGTATCTACCGGTGCACTCAACGACCTCGAAAAAGTTTCAAAACAGGCTTATGCCATGGTTGTTTATTTCGGTTTGAACAAAGAGATCGGAAATATCAGTTTCTATGATTCAAGTGGTCAGAACGAATATTCCTTCCAGAAACCCTATAGCGAAAAAACCGCGGAAACCATTGACCAGGAAGTACGGAAAATCGTTGAAGCCGCTTATGAACGCGCCAAAACCATCCTTGCCGAAAACCATGATAAACTTGAGCAATTAGCCACTTTGCTCCTCGAACGTGAAGTCATTTTCAGGGAAGATCTGGAGATGATTTTTGGCAAACGGCCTTGGGATAAAGAGGAGGAAAAACCACCATTACCCACATTGTTATCATAACCTGATCCATATCACAGCATGGAAGAAAGCACCGCCAGAGAAAAAATCCTGAAAAAAGTAAGGGACGCACTGATCGAAAAGACAGAGGTACCCTATCCGATCATTGACCAGGACTCCTCCGTTTATCAGGAATTCACAGAACCACTTGACGTTACCTTTGCCGAAGAATTGGTCAGGATTGCAGGGAAATTTGTCTATTGCGAAAGTGAAGATGAGTTTATCGGGAACCTGAAATCCTTTATTGTAGAAAAAGACTGGGGAGTACTTTTCTGCCAGGATCCATTGCTGCACAGGATTCTCAAAACCGGTGGGATTCCGTTCGAAGCACATTCCGGGGCCATCCTGGAGGCAAGGATCGGTATTACAAGATGCGAATACCTGATTGCCCGATTGGGTACAGTGATGGTTTCGACACGATTGAGCCCCGGCCGGAAAATAACAGTCTATCCTGAAATTCACCTGGTTTTAGGGTATACCTCTCAATTGGTCCCGGATTTAAAACAGGCTTTATCAGGCATCAGGAACAAGTACCGCAACAATTATCCGTCCATGATCTCACTGATATCAGGGCCAAGCCGAACAGCTGATATTGAAAAGACCCTTGTGATGGGTGCACATGGACCAAAAGATCTTTATGTATTTTTAATTGATGACACATCAAACTCAAATTAATTCCCCTGCGGATGAGTAATTTCTGGACCCGAACCATTACCGGCATATCAATGGTGCTGATCCTGCTTGCCGCACTTTGGTTCAGTGGTTGGGTCTTTGCCGGCATCTTTATGGTCATCACCATCCTGGGCCTTTGGGAATTTTATGGAATTATTTCCAGTGAAAACTGCCATCCGCAAAAGTATTTCGGAACCTTTGCAGGCTTCCTGATTTATGTCATGGCTACACTGGTTTATTTGCTACCATGGACGCTGAGCACAGAAGAAGTAACGTGGCTTGCTGGTATTTCCTGTGTCATCCCCATCATGTTTTTCTTCATCTCCTTTGTCATCGAAATCTACCGGAATAAACCTAACCCGCTGATAAACATTGCCACCACTACATTAGGTTTTTTTTATATAGCACTTCCCTTTTCGCTTCTGGTCTATTTCAGCCGGCCGGAGGTGCTGCATTTCCTCAGAATGCCGGTTATCCTTGTGGGTTACTTTGCTTTTACATGGATCTATGACACCACGGCCTACCTCTTTGGCAAACAGTTCGGAAAGCACAAACTTTTTGAACGAATATCCCCAAAGAAAACGTGGGAAGGCGCGATTGCAGGGGCAGTTGTTACCTTTTTGGCTGCATTTGGCCTTCATTTTCTGGTGATTGAAAGGCCCCTGACCGATTGGCTGGTACTGGCCTTCATCGTTGTGTTTTTCGGCACTCATGGCGATCTGGTCGAATCATTGCTTAAACGCAGCCTTAACATCAAGGATTCCGGAACAATCCTTCCCGGGCATGGCGGCATTCTTGATCGATTTGACACGATGCTTATTTCAGCGCCTTTCGTATTTTTGTACTTCTTTTTACATCAACCTATCTGACATCTATGACAATTCACCGAGAAGGATATAAGACGATCATGATCGCTTTTTTATTTGTAGCAGCATCCCTGCTGGCGTTGAACGATATTCTGGTTGGACAAAACTGGTTTCATTACACCATGTATGGTCTTGGCATCTGGTTTTTCATTATGATCGTTCGGTTTTTTCGTTCACCCAGGCGGGAAACCAATGGTGGCAATAAGGTAATCCTGTGCCCCGCCGATGGGAAAATTGTTGTGATCGAACGAACCATTGAACCTGAATATTTCAAAGATGAAAGGATCCAGGTCTCCATTTTCATGTCAGCCACCAATGTACATGTCAATTGGTTCCCGGTAGAAGGGGAAATTGTGTATTACTATTACCATCCCGGTAAACACATGGTTGCATTCAATCCCAAGGCTTCCCTCGAAAATGAACGCGCCACTACTGTCATTCAGCGAGCTGACCACCATAGAATTCTGGTGCGCCAAATTGCCGGTGCCATGGCGCGCCGTATCAAATGTTATCCGAAAGTCGGAGAACCGGTGGTTCAGGGAGATGAACTTGGATTCATTAAATTTGGTTCCAGGGTGGATCTCTTATTACCGGTAGAAACAATCCTCGATATTAAGCTGGGCCAGAAAGTTACAGGTAAGCAAACCATTATCGGACACCTGGCGTAGCTCAAATTTACCCCTCAAGAGCCCTTTTTAGGAACATATTGAAGGGATACATGGTTCTGAAAGCCATCAGAACTATTTCGTGAAAATGTTCTGATCCAACCATTTCATCCCTCAGGGGATAGGAAAGGGTATAATGCTTGTATTTAAGCAACTCGATGTCCGGAAAATCCTTTGGGAACTCGCGGGGAGCCATTTTTCCCTTATCATTGTCAGACAAGCCATTGCAGATTTTTTTAAGCTTTTTATCATTCAGAATCGATTTGAATTCCGTGATGTTATAATAAATCTCATTCCTGATTTTTTTTAACTGATCGGGTTCAGGCATATACACCCCGGCAGCAAGAAACGATCCACCGGGCTGAAGATGTATATAGTAGCCGGGTCCTGGGCTTTTCCGCCCGGCACGTGTAATCCAGGCGCCCATATTGATTTTATAGGGGGATTTGTCCTTCGCAAACCGTACATCGCGAAAAATGCGGAACATGCAATCCTTTGCCTCCACATACTTTACCGCTTCATCAAATTTCGCCAGACCGGGAATCATCGAATTCACGAACGATTCAACCGCTGCTTTTGCCTCATCATATTGCTGTTTATTCCGCTGGAACCATTCACGGTTATTATTTTTCTCCAGTTGGGATAAAAAATCAAGTACTGTTTTTTGCATGAATTCATTCTTTTGAAGCAAACTTACAAAATAATTATTAAAAAAAGTGAACCTCATGTATTACCTTTTTCATTTTTCCCGATTAAGCAGATAAACGGAAACATGAAAAATATTATCACAATCTGTCTCCTGGGTATTTTCTCAATCCAGGATGCGTTCACTCTCGGGGAGCGCACTCCCTCAGGCGCCAGGTCGCAAGCCATGGGGCAAACATCTGTGGCATTGTGCGACTTCTGGTCATTATCCAATAACCAGGCAGGTACCGCCTGGCTCAAAAGTATCAGCGCAGGTCTCAGTTTCGAAAACCGCTTTCTGGTGAAAGAGCTGATGTACGAACAGCTTGGGTTTGCCCTGCCAACAATGGCAGGAACCTTTGGCCTGTTTGCAGGCAGGTTCGGCAACACTCAATACAGCGAAATCAAAGCAGGATTGAGCTATGCCCGAAAATTCGGGAAACATTTCGCTGTGGGAATTCAGCTGGACTATTTCCGAATCCAAATTACGGATGACTATGGCAATAAAAACCTCTTGTCATGCGAAATCGGTTTGATGTACCAGGCAGATAAGCACCTGAGCATCGGTGTTCAGGTGCTCAACCCGGTTCCTGTTGCAATCACAGCTCATCCTCGGGAACAACTGCCATCCATCATCTGCATCGGACTCTCCTACCGGTTTTCCGATAACTTTCTGACAACTGTTGAATCAGAAAAGGACCTGGAAAATCCACTTGCATTTCGAGCCGGTGTTGAGTATCACTTTGCACGCCCTGCTTATGCCCGTATCGGAATTTCAACAAGCCCCATGTCATTTTCATTTGGTTTTGGCCTTGAATTCGGAAAATTGAAATTTGACATGGCTTCGGGATATCATCAGGCACTTGGATTCAGCCCCTCCGGGTCAATCATTTATTCATTTAAATAATTTGCCGGTCTACAACTACATGTAACGAGAAAATTTGAAAAACTGGTAACACTCATCTCAGATATGAAAACAATAATTTTTATCCACATCGAACTCATCACCCTGATCGTTGTCCCATTGTTGACATTGGGGCAAATTAACAAACTAACAGATACAGTAGTGGTCTCAGAAAATATTTCCCATATCGGTGATCAGATCGAAAAAACAGCTGAAGCCCTGGAAATGCAAAATGATTACTCAAACCTGGTTGAGGATCTCATTGAACTTTCCGAAAAGCCGGTGAACCTGAATGCCGTCCAGGAAGATGAACTGAATAAAATCCCGTTCCTTACCCCGGCACAACGCGAGGACCTGATCAAGTATCTTACTACTTATGGCGAGGTCCTATCAATTTATGAACTTCAATCCATTTCTGGATTTGACTCGGTCCTCATCCGGAAAATCAGTCCATTTATCTCGATTTCACGCCCGTCAAACAGCCCGACACCGTCACCCAAAAACCTGCTCCGGTTTGGCCGTCACAATTTCCTGGTACGCTACGAACAAACATTCCCGAAATCAGCGGGCTACCTGGCCGATGATTCTGCCCGGGCGGCCAATCCAGGTTCCTTTTACCCGGGAAGTCCCCAACGGTACTACTTTCGATACAATTATACCTGGTTTGACAAACTCCGGATCGGAATTGCCGGTGAAAAGGACCCCGGAGAGCAGTTTTTCCAGGGTGCCCAGCGAAACGGATTGGACTTTTATGCCGTATATTTATGCCTGAGCAACATTGGGATCCTTAAGAACCTGACCATCGGCAACTTCAGAGCATCCTTCGGGCAAGGACTTACCATGGGATCAGGACTTTCATTGGGCTCCGTACCGGGGTTTTCAACCAATATTTCTGTCTCGGGTGGCATCAGGCCCAGTACAGGCATGAGCGAAGGATCCTATTTACGGGGATTGGCCGCCACGATTAAAAGTAAGCGTTTCGAAATCAGTGGATTTGCTTCATATCATCCACGTGATGCTTCATCGATTAAGGCAGACAGTACCACCTCGGAAGTGTCTGAGATAAGCTCTTTTGCAACGACAGGTTATCATCGCACCGGTCAGGAACTAGCCAAAAGGAATGCACTTAAGGAATTTGTTGGCGGTGGAAATATCAACTTCAGCATGGCCCCGAACCAGCAGTTTGGCTTTAAAATTGGCCTTACTGGTTTATACTGTGCATATTCTGCACAGCTCGCTCCAAAAATTTATCCTTACAACCAGTTCGGGTTCCGGGGAAATCAAAACCTGAACACGGGTTTTGATCTGCAAATCAGGTATCATGGCTTTTACTTTTTTGGCGAAGTGAGCAGAAGCAGTAACAATGGACTCGCGTGGCTTGCCGGTGCGATCCTTAATCCTGATTCCAGGGTTTGTATAACCGTGATTTACCGAAATTACCAGACAACCTATCAGAACCTTTTCTCCAATGCTTTTGGTCAAAACAGCAACAATGCCAATGAGCGGGGCATTTATGCAGCAATCAATGCAGCTGTTCATCCTAAGGTAACCGTATCGGGTTACATGGATTTTTTCACATTTCCATGGATCAAATACCGTGTTGATGCGCCAACCATCGGACAGGAATTCGGAATGTTGCTTGGATGGCAGGCCTCAGGAAATGTAAAGATCACACTTAGGTTTTATCAGAAAAATCTCCGGGGCAATGAAGCCACTGACCCCGGTCAAAACATCCATGAATTGTGCGACAACCTCACAAGAAGTTACAGGTTAGGTATCGAATGGCTTCCTGTTAATGGTATAATGTTTAGAACAAGAATTGAGATAAAAGAGTCGGGTGAATCAACCAGGAACCGTCCATTGGGATATCTGTTGTATCAGGAAGCACAATTCAAACTGTTCAAATGGCTGGAGACCACAACTCTTCGTTTTGCACTGTTCGACGTTCCTCATTATACTTCAAGAATCTATGTTTATGAACCTGAGGTACTCTTCGGTTATTCCGTTCCTGCTTATCAGGGCCGTGGGTTAAGAACCTGCCTTGTTATGAAGTTTGGCATCACCCGTAAAATCGACTTCTGGTTTCGGGGAGGAATCACCTATTATTCTGACCGGAATGAAGCAGGTTCCGGCCTTGATCTCACCAAGGGCAATTTACGAGGGGAACTGACTGTTCAGCTGCTTGTAAGGCTTTAAAGACCTATTTATGATGGGGATTACCCATTTTTCTCAACCCTTCCATGCCATGGATGTTCATACCTTTCGAAAGTTTCGAAATCGTTGACAGATCAATATTGCCTGTCAGGCTGAGCACAGCAACTTCCGTTTTATTTTTCATCAGCATAACCATTTCGCTGATCTTTCCTGAAGCATCCTGTCTGGTCAGGAATTTAATATTTTCCCTGCCTTCGTTGATGGTCATCAATTCCTTGTATGTACTTGCCGGGAAAGCGCCTGCAAATTCATTGTACACGGCAACGGCCTTCACAATTTTAGTGGAATCGAAACCAAAAGTAAGCACTTTCAGACCTGTGAGCTGTTCCATCATTTTTTTAATCTCCACGGCACTGGTATCCTTTAATTGACCCTGCCCCATTTGCATCAGCATCTGAAACATCTCCTTGGAAATATTTACGGTTGTAAAACCATCCTGTGTGGCGTATTTGTCAAACACCTTGTCGATCGGACTCTGTGCATTCAGGATGAACGGTGTGATCATGAATGCGATACAAACTAAACTTAACATCAACTTTTTCATGGTTATTTTGATTTTATGGACTGATACATTTCGTCCGGGTTTATAATTATGGATTGTACTTGATAAAATTTATTGAAGCGTTCCATGTTTTTCATGGCTTTATCGACTATTTGCAAGCGCTCAGCATGTTTGATGCCGTTATTCAGATTACCTGAGACAAGCATCAGTGCATTGCTCACGTCTGCATAAGCAATTTCAGTTTCGGGAAGAGTGGTTTGAGTCAGCTTTCTTTTGAATACTTCGTGCTGAAAAGTAAAAAATAAACCGATGAATAGCAGGATACCCGCTGCAATTCCAGTAATGTAAGATAACCTGAGCCGGTTAGAATGCTTTACAATTATCGCTGGAGACGCAGGTTGAGCTGTCAACACAGCTGTAAGCTTCTGCTCAAAACCATCCTGATTAAGCTCATGTCTTTGTTCATCACGATAATAAGCGAACAGAGGCTGATGTGAAATCAGGTGAGGCGGCACATGATTTCCCCTGAAAAAAGCCGTAAGGTCCTTTTCCTCCTGAAGGCTGGTTTTCCCTTCATAGAACTTCACTAGCAAGGCTTCAATTTCTCTGGTATTCATATATTATTGGTTTGGTCAACAGTTCACGAATCCGTTTCCTGGCACGTGATAATGCAACACGAATGGCGTTTTCATTCATCTCGGTAATTTCAGCAATCGTTTCAAATTCATACCCTTCAATATCCCTTAGATGAATGATCATTTGCTGTTGTTCGGGTAACAATTTAATCGCCTGATGAATTTTGTGAATCATATCCGTGTGGTCATATTTTACTTCATCTGGTATATTTTCCAGGAATTGCCGATGATTATCCATGCTTTCGACAGGGTAACGCCTGGCTTTTATTTTGTCGAGACATAAATTTTTTATCGTGATCATGGCGAGTGCTTCAACACTACGGTATTCGTCAAGTTTATCACGGCGATTCCATAATTTAATGAACGCTTCCTGAACAATATCTTCAGCCTCCTCGGTTTGGTCAAGCATTCGCTTTGCAAAACGGAATAGCTTGTTTTTCAGCGGGTAAACCTTTATCTGAAATTCCTGGAGATTCATACGGGCATGGAGACGAAGATTTCTTGAAATTATTACAACACCATTAAAATTTTTGTAAAAACTGTATTTAACAATGATGGCTTGCAGGGTATGCAAATTTGACTATTTTTGCATTGTACATCCAACTAATTCTAAGATTATTCACTAACAATTTACTATTTATGTTTAAAGGACATCCCAAAGGGCTTTTTGTAGCGTTTTTCTCCAACATGGGTGAACGCTTTGGTTTTTACACGATGATGGCTATTCTTGTGCTATTTCTTCAGGCCAAATACGGATTATCAGAAGAAGATGCAGGTAGTTATTACAGTTGGTTTTACTTTGGCATCTATGCGCTTGCCCTGCTGGGAGGTATTTTAGCCGATACCACACGGAAATATAAAACGGTTATTCTGGCTGGTATCATCGTCATGTTTTTAGGGTACGTCATAATGGCACTCCCTGGCAACCCACTCACAATCACCCTTATCGGCTTGTTTACCATCGCCTTTGGCAATGGTTTGTTTAAAGGAAATTTACAGGCTGTTGTTGGTCAGTTGTATGACGATCCCAAGTATTCCAAAGTTCGCGATTCAGCCTTTATGATATTTTACATGGGGATCAACATCGGGGCTTTCTTTGCACCTTTTGTGGCGACGGGCATTCGAAACTGGTTCCTCAAAACCCAGGGTTTCTTGCACGATGGAAGTCTTCCTGCCATGTGTCATGCCTATCAGAAAGGAACGCTGCAGGATACCACTAAATTTCAGGAACTGGCAGATAAAGTTACCGGATTATCGGTTACCGATCTGGGCACTTTTGCGCAAAACTACATTGATGCTTTCTCAAGAGGTTATAATTACGCGTTCGCAATAGCCGCCGGGGCCATGGTCATATCGTTGCTGGTTTACATTGTTTTCAACAAGTTTTTACCCAGTGTTGACAAAGTTAAAAAAGCCGGAGATGCCAATAAACCAAAGGCCAATGCCAACCTTGTCAGCTTTTTGCTGGGTGGTGGATTGATGATAACCACGTCGGTTGTTTTCTATTTTCTGCTCAGGAATACCGTAAAGGATGCCGCTGCGCTGGGTGCTGCGGTTGGCTTATTTATCGGATTTATTGCCATCATGCTCCAGGTATCAACCAAAGACGAAAGACCCAGGGTTACTTCGCTGATCCTGGTATTTGTGGTGGTGATTTTCTTCTGGATGTCGTTTCATCAAAATGGATTGACCCTGACATTTTTCGCCCGTGATTACACGGTTAAAGAGGTTGCACCTTTTACCAACATCTTCTTTAACCTTCAGTCGATACTGGCCTTTATTGGTGCTATTGCCGGCCTGGTTTTATTATTCAGGAAGAATACCACCCAGAGAATCATCGGTGGATCGATGTTCGTAGTTTTAGGCGGACTGACCTACTATTTCATTACTACCTACAATGCAACCAACCCCATTGCACCGGAAGTATTTCAATCGTTCAACCCGTTGTTCATTGTTTCGTTGACATTCCCTGTAATGGGGATATTTGCCTGGCTGAGCAAGAAAAATCTTGAGCCGTCGGCACCCAAGAAGATCGGTATCGGGATGATTATTGCCGCCATCGGGTTTATGGTCATCCTGGTTGCATCTCTTGGTCTTATATCTCCTCACGAATTACAATATGTTGATTCATCAGGTATTACAAAATACAATCCGGTACCTGACAGTTCCCGTGTGGCACCTTACTGGCTAATCAGCAGCTACCTGATTCTTACCATTGCAGAGCTGTTTTTAAGCCCGATGGGACTCTCTTTCGTATCAAAAGTTGCTCCTCCCCGCTTCCAGGGATTAATGCAGGGAGGCTGGCTCCTGGCAACCGCAGTAGGAAATAAATTTCTGTTTGTCGGCAGCAAGTTCTGGGGCGTTTTAGATCTGTGGCAGCTTTGGGCCATCTTTATCGTTTGTTGTGTTCTTTCGGCATTGTTCATCTTTTCGATTATGAAAAGGCTGGAGGCTGCCACAAAATAACGTTGGATTTTTCGTGTCTGTTTTTGTCCGGCGAAGTAAGTGCTTCGCCGGTTTTTTTTATGAATACCGAATATTGATCAACGAATGCTGAATATCGAACAGTTTACCTGGGGGCACTCCCGGCGCTTTAATTCCTACACTGAACATATCCGGAAAACCTTTGGCGGACGAATGCAGAAAGTGGTGGTGGATGCCGGTTTTACCTGTCCCAACCGGGATGGGACCAAAGGTGTTGGTGGATGTACCTACTGCAACAACGATGCCTTTAACCCCTCCTACTGCAATCCGGTAGAACCTCTTCACAGTCAGATCGAAAAAGGCATCAGTTTCCATTTGGTCCGGTATCGCAAGGCAGTAAAATACCTGGTTTACTTCCAGCCCTACAGCAATACCTATGCGCCGCTTCCAAGGTTAAAAGAATTATACGAAGAGGCACTCTCCTATCCCGGTGTTGTTGGTCTGGTAATCGGCACCCGACCAGATTGCATCGATGATGCCAAACTTGAATATTTGCAGGAATTGTCACAGACTCATTATATCCAGATCGAATACGGAGTGGAATCGTGTTACGATAAAACCTTGGACCGTATCAACAGGCAGCATGATTTCTCCCTGAGTGAACAGGTTATCAGAAAAACTCACCAATTGGGGATCAAAACCGGCGCACATTTTATATTTGGTTTGCCCGGCGAATCCCTGGACGAGATGCTGGCCTGCGCCACGACAATTTCAGCACTGCCGCTCGATTCGGTTAAATTCCATCAGTTGCAAATCGTAAAAGGCACAACAATGGAACGTGAATTTAACAACGTCAGGGAATTTTCCAACGGCACTTCTGACTTTTATCCATTCAGCCTGGAAGGTTACGTTGAATTCATTGTGAGGTTTATTGAACGTCTTAACCCGGCCATCGTCATCGAAAGGTTTTCGGGTGAGGTCCCTCCACGCTTCATGGAATCGACCAAATGGGGTTTGATCCGTTACGATGCAGTTCTTCGCCTGATCGAAAAGGAACTCGAACGACAGGATACCTGGCAGGGAAAATATTATACGTGAAGTGAAACGTTGGAAGCCATGATTGCCCTTGAAATGGAGGTTTGCAATAGTTTAATCACCTCTTCGGTTTCATTTGCGGGGTTTTTAAACTGCGTAATTTCATTGATCCGGCCTCGTAACTTAATGTACTGAATATAACCATCGAAGTTTTTCCTGACCATTTTACAGTTGTTCATCACTACCAGCAACATGAGTTCCTGACCAGCCAGGGATTTGCCGGAAACGATATTTTCACAAATCTGCTCCTTGAGTTTGCGCTTTAATTCGGTATCGATGAGCGGAAACTTCGTTTGATAAAAAACCACCATCAAACTATACTCTTCCCTTCCGATTACCTTGTGCTGGATCAATTGTTTTAAAACGGTTTTCCTGAGAAGAAGTTTCTTATATACAATGCGTTGAATCCAGGAACGAAGGTTGTGCGGTTTTTTTGATGTCTTGATGAGATTGAGTACCCTGTCCAATATCACATCATCTGTGGATTTCGCATTGACAACCACTACTTCATCATTGTCAAACCTGATCCTGCCGTGTTGATGTAATTCAAAAAGTATTGCTCCGACCAGCCCGAATTTAATTTTATGTTCCGACGAACCAAACCAGCCCTTATCATCCAGTGCAAGCAGGACGATCTTTTGCAGAAAGGTCAATTCAAATATTTTTTCTTCTGTATCCATCCAATAAATGGGAGATTAATTCCAGCGATAAAAATAAAGATAATTTTACTGTGAATGTATTTAATTAAACGTTCCGCCAAGATAAAGTTTTGTCTTTTCCATTTTTGGATTGCCGAATACCTCCTCTACACTTCCCTGCTCAATTACATCCCCAAGGTACATGAATACAACATTGTCGGCGATACGCTTCGCCTGCCGCAACACATGTGTTACCAGCACAATGGTATAATCGTGCTTCAGCTTTACAAAAGTCTCTTCAATGAATTGGCTTGAAATGGGATCCAGCGCTGAAGTTGGTTCATCGGCAAGTATAATTTCCGGATTCACAGCCAAACCCCTGGCAAGACACAGCCGCTGCTGCTGACCGATGGACAGGCGCGATGCCGGTTCACGCAAACGGGTCCTGATCTCGTCCCAGAGGTTGGCTTGCTGCAAATAATGCATGACCAGCTTATGTGTCTCTCTCCTGTTTCTTATTCCCCTAAGTTTCAATGCATAAGAAATATTATTGTAAATGGTCATGGGCAAAGGATAAGGCCGTTGAGACAACAGCCCCATTTGTTGCCGGAGTTTGTATATATCTTCCTTTGCAGCCAGGATGTTGTTGTCATCGATCATGATCTTGCCACTCACCTTCAGTTCGGGATAGAGATCCGTGAGCCTGTTCAGGCATTTCAGTAACGTGGTTTTTCCGCATCCCGATGGACCCAGGATAACAGTAATCTTGTTTTTTGGAATATCAATGTTGATATTCTTCAGAATTTGGGTTTTCCCTGCAAACACATTTAAATCCCTGATCTCTATTTTTGTATTTTGATCCATCCGATATTCAGGCTAAAAATTGATTTTTGTTTTGTGATACCGTTTACCAACTCCCCGGGAAAACAAACTTACGATTAATATGATCAGGGTCAACACCAATGCTGAAGCATAAGCCCGGTTTTGTACCTCGGGTACCGGTGAGGAAAGCTGAAAGAAAATTGACAACGGAAGTGTGGCAACTGGTTCAAGCAAGCCATTGGGAAGGTGATCCGTATAGCCGGCTGTGAATAATACAGCCGCTGCATCACCAATTCCACGACCAAATGAAAGTAAAACTGCCGTAATGATGCCTGAAAATGATTGACGTGTAAATATTTTAAAGGCAATTTCCGATTTATTGGAACCAAGGGAATAGGCTGCCTCCTGAAGCCCAATCGGTACCGTACGCAGGATTTCATCCATCGACCGGATCATGATGGGCAGGATAAATAGTGTAACCGTAAGAATCCCCGCAAGCAATGATGTTTGCAGACCAAAGAAAATCATCAGGGAAAATCCAAAAGCGCCATAAACAATTGAAGGGATGCCCCAAACCAGGTCAAGCAGAAACCGGAAAATATCAATGACTTTTTTATGCCTGATCAGGAAAACATTGAGATAAAGCGCAACAGGCATCCCGATAACGAAAGCCAGCATCGTTGCACCTGATGCAAGTGCCAGCGAACCCAGGATGGCATTCAGTATACCCCCTCCTTTTCCATAATAATATCCTCCCTGGGGGATTTGGGTCAGCATTTCCCAGGAAATTGACCTGATCCCCTTTTCAAAAATACTGTATATGATAATGGCGAGAATGGCAAGAATAAAGAAGGTCGCAAAAGCCATCAGCATCTTGAATATTTTCTCCTCTATTTTCTGTCCTCTTGTCAACGCTAATATTTGTTAAACCGCACAATAAAAAAGTGCATGACCAGGTTAAAAAAAAGTGAAACAGCCAGCAGTAACAATGCTGCAAACATTAATGCAGCATCATATTTCGGAATCGACAGCATCTCCCCATAGTTGTTGGCAATCAGGGCAGGTAAAGTATAGCCGGGATCAAACACACTTTTTGGCAGCCTTACAACATTCCCAACCACCATCAGCACAGCCATGGTTTCACCAAATGCCCGGGCCAAACCAAAGCCAAAAGCTGCAATGATGCCGGGAAGTGCTTTTTTCACAAGTACATGTTTGATTGTTTGCCATTGTGTGGCTCCCAGGGATAGGGCCGCTTCCTTCAACTCCATGGGGATTGCCCTGAAAATCTCAATCAGGATGTTCAAAACAAACGGAATGATCATGATTGACAGCACAAAAGATGCGGCAAGGATACTATAACCCATTGTTTTAATATCCAACCATGGCCCAAGATACCGTGAAATAAACGGAACAATGACCAAAATTCCCCAAAGCCCGTACACCACCGATGGAAGCCCGGCAAGAATATCAATGGCAGGATGCATGATCCGAAGGATGTACTTCTTCGTATATTGGGTAACGTATATTGCTGTCAGCAGGCAAATGGGTGCGGTTATGAGCATGGCTATCAGGGTTACCCATATCGAACCAACGATGAAGGGATAAAACCCGAACTGACCGCTGGCCGGCTTCCATGTTTTGGAAAAAATCAGGTCAACCAGTGAATAGTCATGGATAAGCAGAACTGATTTGATGTAAAGTCCGACAAAAAGGAGAAAAGGCAAAAAAGCGACCAGCAACAGACTGATGATCATCCATGTATAATTTACGGCATGGCGCTGTTTCCGGTTAAGCAGGTACATTTCAGTCTAACTTTTGCAATTCTGTAACAATCTGTGCAGGTTTAATCGTAACATATCCGGCTTCGTTGACATACTTTTGCCCATCGGCTAGTATCCAATTCAAAAAAAGTTTAACCAGGTTGTTCGAAGGTTTTCCTCCCGAAACGAAATAGAGATCACGTGCAGGTGGCGACGGGTATTTTCCATCATTGATGGCCTTCATCACCATGTCCATATTTCCATAAAAATTCTCATCCGGGTCTATCATGCCATTTTCATTCAGATCAATTGGAATAACATCCAAACCGGCATATATTTTCCGGGTACTCATTTCATATATAAAACCCAGATTGTTATAACCTACTCCTTCTGGTGTCCGCCTTACTGCATCTGCCACCCCCGGATCGCCATTTACCCCAAGCCCCAACAGATCTTCCTGCTTTTTCCCATTCAGGTATTTCGCCCACATATCAGCTGCACCACAGGCATCGGATCGTGTAAAAGCCTGCATTTCAACCTTGGAGTTATTTCCAATAGCCTGACCCCACGTTTTGATGCTACCACTGATAAAAATATCATAGAATTTTTGCCGGGTCAACCCCTTTTTCTTCAGGTCAGCTAAAACCGGATTATGTGCGTTAACAGTCGGCAAAACTGCATCCTTTGCAACAGCAATCCACCATGCACCCTTGGCTTGTTCCTCAGGACTGACAGATTTTGAATACATACCAAGGTCAACCATTTTAGACAGGGCATCTGTCATCCCTTTGCCTGCGCCACCGGCAGATACATTCACAGTTACATTCGGATGTAACTTTTGAAATTCCTCTGCCCATTTTACAGCCAGCGGATAGAGGGCAAAGGCCCCCGAGAGGGTTATTTTTCCCTTCAGGGTATCGCCGTCAGGGCCTTTATTATTACTCCCCGACTGGTTGCAGGAGGAAAGTCCGGTAAGCAATAACAAACCGGAAATAAGCACAATGGATGGAATCAGATTTTTCAAACTCATGCCAGTATTTTTAAAAAGTGATGGATGATATCTTCAACGCTTATTCCCTCAGCCTCCGCCTTATAGTTTCGTACAATGCGGTGCCTGAGGACAGAGGTGGCAACTGCCCTCACATCTTCAATATCAGGCGAGTATTTACCATTGAGTACCGCATGGCATTTCGCCCCGAGAATCAGATACTGGGATGCCCTCGGTCCTGCTCCCCATGTAAGGTATTCATTGGCCCATTCATTGGCTTTGGTGGTCTTTGGCCGGGTAGACGATACCAGGTTGACGGCAAACTGAAATACATTATCGGGCACGGGTATTTTCCGGATGAGATTCTGAAAAAAGAGAATTTCCTCTCCTGACAATACAATGGAAGGGGTAACCGTTTTTTCACTGGTGGTTGCTTTAACAATCCTGATCTCCTCCTCAAATGAAGGATAATCGAGCCAGATGTTAAACATAAAACGATCGAGTTGCGCTTCGGGCAAAGGATATGTTCCCTCCTGTTCAATGGGGTTCTGGGTGGCAAGAACGAAAAAGGGTTCCACAAGGTGATAACTCGTACCCGCAACCGTTACTGCCTTTTCCTGCATGGCTTCGAGCAATGCCGATTGAGTTTTAGGAGGTGTACGGTTGATCTCATCTGCCAGGATGATGTTTGCAAAAACAGGCCCTTTGATAAACCGGAAATGGCGATTTTCATCCAGAATTTCTGTACCAATGATGTCAGAAGGCATCAGGTCAGGTGTGAATTGAATTCGGTTATAACTGAGACCAAGTGCTTTCGATAACGTATTTACCATCAGCGTTTTAGCCAATCCGGGAACACCAACAAGCAGGCAGTGCCCCTTGCAGAAGATAGAAATCAACAGATTTTTCACAACCTCATCCTGCCCGACGATTACCTTCGCTATTTCTGATTTTAACAGCTTATATTTTTCAACAAGTGCATCTACTGCTTCAACATCTGACGAATACTGCATCATATTGCGATTTATTTTTTAATCCATTTCCGCTGGAATGAACAATTGCTGAAGTCATTCTTGATGGAAATGTAGGTTGACTTCATTTTATTGGTGATCCATTCATCAATGACATTCTGTTTTTTCTTTTCAAGGGCTAACTGCTGTATCCTTGCATAATCCTCTTCGAGATTTGCTTTATGCGGATTTGTCCGGGCCTTGAGGTAATAAATCCGATAGTCCTGTTTGCCTCGTTCATTGATGAGAACAGGTGCAGATACTTCTCCGGTTTTTAGTTTATCGATGACAAAGAAAATTTTCGCATCAATCTGGCCGGCTTCAAATTTGCTGTTGCCACTCACCGGGTTAATCATCATGCCCCCGCTGTTTTTACCGGGATCATCAGAATATTTCAGAACAGCAACATCATAAGTAATTTTTTTATTCATGATCAGCGCTGCAACACTGTCGAGGGTTGCTTTCGCTTTGTTCAGGTTAACCGCCGAAACCTTGGGCTGTAACAGGATGTGACGAACATTGATATACTCACCCCTGCGTTCAATCATCTGAATAAGATGGAATCCATCTTCGGTTTCGACAATTTCAGACACTTCTCCAGGTTTAAGCCTGAACGCTGCTGCTTCAAATTCCGGACGCATTTCGCCCCGTTTGAACATCCCAAGTTCACCACCCTGCTTCGACGAGCCCGGATCTTCAGAATAAAGCACCGCCAGGGTACTGAAATCATCCCCCTTGGCAACCCGTTCCTTGAAATTCTTAAGTTTATTTTTTGCTTCCTGCTTTTCAATGTCGCCAATGGCGGGCTGCTTGATAATCATTCCGATCTCAAACTCCGAACTAATCAGCGGAATGCTGTCTTTTGGGATTTTTTTATAAAACGCTTTTACCTCAGATGGTGTGATGGAGGCATCCTTGGTAATTTTCTGCTGTTCCTGCTCAGTAAGCATTTGCTCCTTGATCACGTCACGAAGTTCATTTTTTATTTCCAGCAGCGTTTTTCCGAAATGCTCTTCTAACCGGTCGGGTGTACCAGCCTGAGAAATAAAATAACGCATCCGCCGGTCCATTTCAAGTTCAACCTGGGTATCGGTCACCGTAATACTGTCAACCTGAGCCTGGTGAAGCAGCAGTTTCTGAAAAAGGAGGTTCTCGAAAATCTGACATTTCAACACCGGGGCAGTTCCCTGGATATTGCCCTGACTGCGGATTTGCAAATACTGGTTCTCCACATCCGATTTAAGTATCACGTTCCCGCCAACAATGCCAACCACTCCGTCAATAATGGTATCACGCTGATCCTGGGCATGCAGGGAACCTGAAAAATAAACCGTTAACGAAAATAAAATCAGAACAAATCGCAAGACTTTCATAGGTATAGTTTAGGCACGGTCTCCGTTAAAATATCTCAAAAACGTTTTTCTTTTGGGCATTGGTATAGATGTCGTCCTGCATACGGCTGATCAGCTCGATCTTTCTTTTGTTCAGGATAATATCACGGATGCGCTGTTTTTCGAAATTCAACGGTGAAACACTCTCTTTAATTTTAAAATTCTTGAAGCGGACGAGATAAACGTACATGGAATCCTGATAATCGAGGTCCCGATGGTTCTTTAAAAAATCCTCCTGGTTATACGTTTTAACCGGGATTTGTTTTAACACATCACTGAATAACAACCAGTTGTCACTATCAAGAAAATAGTCGGCCGCATTTTTTTCGCACAGGTCGGCCAGTTTATTTCGGTCATCCTGATCATCGGAAATCAACAATTTTTTTACTTGTTTGATCATTGTTGATTTCAAAGGAAGTTTTACATATTGCAATTGGACAATATTATCTTTTAACAAAAAGTTTTGCTGGTTGGCATCATAATAGTTTTGTGTCTCCTCATCGGTAATCAGTGTATCCAGATTTTGCCTGACAAGAGCGTTTTCATAAGCATAGATGGTCAGCGAATTCTTATAATTTTCGAGTTGCTTCGAAAAGTCCATTTGAGAACTTGAAAGGTTCTTCTCTGCCTGCTGGATGATTAGCTGTTGCCGGACCCAGTTCTCAATGTAACTCCGGGTGATCAGCAAACTGTCTTTGGGCAATGTTCCGGGGGCAACAACCCCTTTCAGGTCTGATTCGTAAAGATAATCATCATATACCCTGGCCAATACCTGCTCGCTTTTTTTTTTGAAAAATGTAGCGCAGGAGGTAGCAAAGATCAGCAGGATGATGAGTAGCCGGTTCAATGGGTTCTATTTTATTTTCGCAAGTACAGACTTGTTTACCTCAACCGGATACTTTGCTTTCAGGGTTGCAATCCACTCTTTTTCAAGATAATTCTGGTAATCAGCCGTGATAAGACCCCTTGCGTCATTCAGTTCCTTTACTTCCGGTTTCAAGACCTTATGAACATTTACAAAAACGGTAGTACCCTTATCAATAATGTCAGCAGAAAAACCAGGTGTCCAGGGAATAGAATCGATCAGTTTATTTTCTTTTCGTGAAAATTTGCCACTTTCAATCGTAAGCACTTTTAATGAATCTGTATTGATCTCCTTCAGAAGATCTTTGTCAGACAACCCTGATTTAATAAAATTTTTAACTTTTTGAACCGTTTTTACATCCTTAACGGTATAAATACTGGCATCAAGACGGGTATCCCACTTGTAGCTGTTTTTATTATTCTGATAAAAGGCAGCCAATCCCAAGGTATCCTTTACGGCTTTCGACCATACTTTCTGATCTGTCAGGTCAAAAAGGAGGATACCGTCCCGATATTCACCCATCAGGGCTTTGAATTCCGGGTACTTTTGTTCCAGCTGGGAATTTTCCCATTTCAACAAACTTTCATCAAGGAAAGTTTCGTACATCTTATCAACATAGACACCGATATTCTGTTTTTCCTGTTTACGCTGGGTAGAGGCCAGGTAATCGGCAAAATCTTTCTGGCGAAAGTTGGTATTGCCAATTTTAAAAATCATGCCTGTTAGATTATCTGCCTCTGAAGATTTCCATTTCCCGAAAAAGATGCTGTCGGTCACTACACCATAAAATGCCTTCTTTGCCTCCTGATTTTCAGTAACCCCGTATTCCTTTCTGATCCTTGCAACGACCACCAATCGCGTTTGGTCGCCACGATTATCTTTCATGATCCGCTGTTTCAATTCAACTTTTTCTTCATCAAAAGGCTTCTGGGATTTCCGTTCAATGAGTTTTACAATATGCCAGCCGTAGCTGGTGAGGATTGGTTTTGTGTAATCTCCGACATTGTTAAGCGAATAAATGGCTTCAACAAACTCGGGAACCATTCGGTTTACACCAAAAGCAGGCAGTACGCCCCCTTTTGCAGCCGAACCCTTATCATCGGAATATGTTTTTACAAGATCTTCAAATGAAATACCACCAGTCAGTTTAGTATAGATCGAGTCGATTCGTTTCTGCACCCTGACAGAGTCCTCAGAAGTTGCATTTTTGGGGATCGCCAGAAAGAGATGGGCAACAGTCACCTTGCCAAGGGCGGGGCGACGTGCAGTTACTTTAATGAGGTGATACCCGTATTCAGTACGGATAGGTTTGGAAACTTTACCTGCCTCGGTACTCCATGCACCGTTTTCGAAGGCATAAACCATGTCAAACACAGCAAAAAAGCCCAGGTCACCTTTATTCCCTTTCAGAAAAGGATGCTGTTGTGTGGCTTCACGGTCTTTAGCAGACGGATCCTCCGAAAATTCAGCTGCAACAGACTCAAATGATGCACCTTTTAAAAGTTTTTCCCTGGCGGCAACAGCGTTTTTGTAGGCCGCCAAAGTGTCGGCAGGGGTGGCATCCGGCTTCAGCCGGAAAAAAATATGGCTTGCCCGTAAATCTGTTTTTTCGCGTTCATAAGCCTCCTTTATCAGGCGGTCAAGAGTGGCTTCATCTGTAAAGTATGGTTTTGCCAGCTGATCACGATAGCCATTCAGTTCATTTCTGAATGATGTCACTGTGTCAAGCCCAAGTTCTTCGGCTTGTTTAACCTTAAGTTTAAAATTGATAAAAAGATCGAGATATTCATCGAGCGATTTTTTATCGATCGTCTCACCTTTTACATTATTTTTTTGATAGATATTTAAAAATTCACTTACAAAGACCCGCTTACCGGCAATGGTCATGAGAACTTCATCATTGCTAACCTGGGCTGTTGACGACAGAAACGTTACAAGTACAATAACAAGCAATAAAACTTTTCCTTTCACGCTATTCATTTTTTAAGATATTTGTTTGACAATTATATATAATAACGACTAAAACACTATTAAATTTCTAATTTCCAATTTCTAATTTCCAATTTCTAATTTCCAATTTCTAATTTCATTTACCTGCTGTAATTCGGTGCCTCACTGATAATGGTCACATCGTGAGGGTGGCTTTCAACGATCCCGGCAGGGCTGATCTTGATAAATTTGGCCTTTTGAAGGATTTCGATGGTTTGAGAACCCGTATAGCCCATGCCTGCTCTCAATCCGCCAACCATTTGGTAAATCACCTCAGACAATGAGCCTTTATAAGGCACACGACCCACAATTCCCTCGGGCACCAACTTTTTTATATCCTCTTCAACATCCTGGAAATAGCGGTCTTTCGAGCCCTGTTGCATGGCTTCAATGGAACCCATTCCCCGGTATGTTTTATATTTACGGCCTTCAAAGATAACGGTGGCGCCTGGTGATTCATCCACGCCGGCAAAAAGTGATCCTGCCATAATTGAATGAGCCCCGGCGGCAAGTGCTTTAACGATATCGCCCGTATAGCGGATTCCGCCATCGGCAATTGCAGGAATACCGCTCCCTTTGAGGGCTGCTGTTACATCATAAATGGCCGACAATTGTGGAACGCCAATTCCGGCAATGATCCGTGTGGTACAGATGGATCCCGGTCCAATTCCGATCTTTACCCCGTCAACGCCAATGTTTGCCAAATCTTTCGCGGCTTCCCCGGTTCCAATATTACCAATAATAAGGTCGACATCCGGGAAAGCCTTTTTTACGCGTTTGGCCATTTCCATCACCCCCCTGGAATGCCCATGGGCAGTATCTATCACGATGGCATCTACATTTTCACGTACCAGGGCTCCTACCCGGTCAAGGGTATCGGCTGTAACCCCAACCCCGGCTGCAACCCGCAAACGCCCAAGGCTGTCCTTGCATGCGTTCGGTCGCGCTTTCACTTTGAGAATATCTTTATAGGTAATCAGCCCGATAAGTTTGTTGTGTTTATCAACAACGGGAAGCTTTTCGATTTTATGTTTTTGAAGGATGGCCTCGGCCTGTTCAAAATCGGTAAATTCACTGATTGTAATGACAGTTTTTGTCATTACCTCTGTAACAGGCCGCTGATGGTCGCGTTCGAAACGAAGGTCGCGGTTGGTAACGATGCCAACCAGTTCGTTGTTTGCATTGGTAACAGGTATCCCGCCGATACTAAACTCTTTCATCATGGCAAGGGCATCACCCACCAACGCATGTTCCATGAGCGTAACCGGCTGCAGGATCATGCCATTTTCAGCACGTTTGACTTTGCGAACCTGCAATGCCTGGTCTTCAACAGACATATTTTTATGCAAAACACCAATTCCGCCTTCCTGGGCCATGGCAATTGCCATACGCGATTCAGTCACGGTATCCATGGCTGCAGAAACAATGGGAATGTTAAGCTTTATGTTTCTTGAAAAAAAGGTCGAAACATCGGTCTCTCTTGGCAACACATCGGAATAGGCCGGAACAAGCAATACATCGTCATACGTCAATCCTTCACCCCGGAATTTATCTGAATTTAGGAACATATGCGTCAAAATTAAGTGTGCAAATGTACAAAAAAATATTATTCAATTACCTGAGATAAATCGGGATAACAATACCAAATAAATACTTGGGAATCCACCCTGAATCCTTGCCCAAAACGGAAGAAATTATTTCCCGGTCCCTTTATAGGAGAAGGCGGAAAGAGAGGATGGGTAAAGGTTTACACCGGGATAAATGGATTGTTAACGTAAAACCACAACCTTTTTGGTAATAGAGGACACGTTAGTGGTGACCCTAATAAAATAGAGGCCGGAAGGTAATTCGGGGATATCGAGATGGATCACCTTCATACCGTCGGGTACAAGCATCTTTTTCAGACAATTACCCTGGCTTGCCATTATTTCGATGGTGGCACCTCCCCGGGGATATCTTCCGCCAAAGTCAATATTCACAAAATCCAAAGCGGGATTCGGATAAATGTTCATCTGGATTTCTGAGGGTTTCAATTGGTCACTGATTCCGTAAAACTGATTGCCATTCGGGAGGCGGTTATGTGCGAAGGCTCCATTGATGATATCGGTCATGGCCCTTAGCTTAGCAAGTGAACTTAAGGGGCTGTGAGCTGCATAGTCACGAGCCCAGGTAAAAGCAATATCCAGTTCCTGAACATCACCGGGATTAAAAGTAAATGGCCCGGTGATTCCCACACCCCTCCTGTCGAAAGGGTTATTGGCTGCCGTTTCTTCTGTCCAGTTTACTGGTCCGTTGGGGGGAATACATCCTGATCCCCAATTCAGTGTGTCAGATTCGCCGGGAAACATAAATCTGCATGCTGGTCCATACCCCCCGGCAAGGAGATTGCCATTTCCACCGTACATGACAAAAGAGCCGTCTTTCCATTTTCCACTCATCAACTGATAATATTCAGGCGCATATTCAGGATCAGTCATATAGGCAGGGACCCCTGCAACTGAATTATTGATATACATGAATCTTTGTAATCCGAAACGTTCATTATCAATGATGGTATCACCGAAATTCAATCCATTCACACTAAAATCACACAACTGGTTACCATTCATATCATGGCGGGGATTATCAAGGTTATCCGGGTCCATATAGGGCCCTGCCAGAACTGTTACTGACTGAGTTGGCGGATTCTCGCCATAAGCGTTCGGCTGCCCTGTTCCATCAACAGGTGTTCCGTTGTAGCCGAAATACATGTTTCGCTCGACGTCACAACCCACATAATCATCGTTGGCATAACCCAGGTCAATATCTGTGAAAATGCCAAGCAGCGTGCTGTCATAACTATTTTGGGAACGGTTAAACAGTTTGTAATTCAGGAAGACCGTATTTTTCAGCGCCGAATCTTCCGGCAAATCGAATGCGTAAGCCATCCCATGAATTTCAACCTTCAGTTTGGCTCCAAAAGATTCCAGATGTGGACCTCTGTCGTCATTGAAAATAAAGAACAAAGCCTGATCGCCTCTGATCTCAGGATAATCACCATCGAACGGATTATAAATCCCGTCAGCATTCCGGTCAGAAAACGGAGCAAGCCGCTGCGCCTGTCCCAGCCCGGTATCCCCGTTACCAGGCCATGTCTGAATATCATGAATGGGTACATACCCCTGTTCCGCATAATGTGCCCTGTGATAGTCGATCTCGGTTTTCTTTACATTCCAGATATAATTCCAGATTGTATCCTGGTATATCGAATATTTTGTCGAATCCATCACCGGACCTGCATAGAAGTCCGGTTTTGTGTTTGCAGGTCCGGGGATTGGTCCCTGGCGATAACGTTCACCGGCAAAATGAAGCTGGTTTTGCCCGTCTTTTCCGCCAATCCAGAAAGAATTTGAGAAAATGGAGGTCTTACCGCTTCCCTTCGGGACTTCATAATCAGCATTCTCGTAAAAAAAATGGAGACCGGATGCAGTAAATCTGGCACTGACATTATTGATGTCGAGATAACTATAGCTTCGATCATGGATCCTGAACAGAATTTTAGCTGAACTCGTATCATTGGACATGGTTTTCAACATATACTTTCCCTGGATTTCCCCTCCAAAACCCCAATGTTGGGCTGTAAAGGTGAATGTCCAGGTCCAGGTGGAATCATGTGTTTTTTTTACTACTACCAGACCATTGCTATTTACGATGGTGATGGTCACTGTTTTGATCGTGTCATTCGAGGGGATGGAATCATTGGCAAGAATATCGTAAACCAATGGCACCTTCGGATAAAGATCGATTGTATCGTTCCTGGCCTGCAGGCTTCGATGCTGCGAGAATGATTGTAAGCAGATGGTTACCATGAAGAAAATCCATAAATTCCTTGTAACATCAGAGATACGACTTTTCATATTGTTTCCTCCCTGTTTTTATCAGATGGATATTTTTTTTTACAACATATAAATGTACGACAAATTTTCCCGGACCGGTTAACTTCACGAGGAAAAATTATTGCAGCCTTAAAATAAAGCCTGTCTGACTAAAAAGTTTGTCTATTTATTCACAATTGTATGGAAGAATTTTTATTTCTGATAATAAGTATTAATTTTATCCGGTCATTTACAGGACGTTAGATAGAAACATTCTAAATAAAAACGGATATGAAATTACCTAAATCGACCTCTAACTGGATCAGCATTACCGGTTTCATTTTTGCGGTTAACAGCTTCATCCTGATTGTTGTATTATTTATTCAAGCATTACTGTCCGACCATCAGAACCCGTATAACGGAATTTTCACCTACATCGTCCTTCCAACAATTCTGGTGATCGGGCTGCTTTTGATTCCGATCGGAATGCTGATCAACCGAAAAAAAACACATGATCCTGCTAACCGCTGGCCGGTATTGGATATGAATGTACCCAGGCAACGCCAGAAATTAGTTTTGGTCTCTATTTTTACATTTTTATTTATGATCATCTCTGCCATGGGCAGTTATGAGGCGTTTAACTTTACCGAGTCGGTTGAATTCTGCGGTAAACTTTGCCACAAGGTGATGGAGCCGGAATATGTCACATATCTTCATTCACCCCATGCCCGTGTTGCCTGCGTAGAATGTCATGTTGGAGAAGGGGCAGGTTGGTATGTGAAATCAAAATTATCGGGGTTATACCAGGTGTATTCGGTCCTTTTCCATAAATTCCCCCAGCCCATTGAAACTCCTATACAGAATTTACGTCCTGCGCGTGAAACCTGTGAGCGATGCCATTGGCCTCAAAAATTCTATGCCCGGAAACTTCGCACACAAAGGGTTTATTTAACCGATTCACTCAACACTGAATTTAATTATTCCCTGCTGATGCGTATTGGCCCGAATTACAGCGCCATGGGGTTGATTGAGGGAATTCACTGGCACATCAATAAAGATGTACGTATCGAATATATAGCTTCGTCAAAAGATCGTGAAACCATTCCATGGGTAAAATTTACCAATCTGAAAACCGGAGATGTCCAAATTTTCCAGGACACTGATAACATGCTTGATAAAAAAGCCATTGACACCCTGGAACACCGCGTTATGGATTGCATGGATTGTCATAACCGGCCATCCCATGCTTACAAATCCCCGATGGTGTATGTTGACAATGCAATGATCACGGGTGATGTTCCAAAAGAACTCCCTTATATTAAAAGGGTAGCCATGAACGTCCTTAAATTCCCATTCACCGACAAGGATTCAGCCTTCATGTATATCCGCGACAGCATTACCAATTTTTATAAATCGGGTTATCCATCGATTTACAAAACTCAAAAACCATTGATTGACAAAGCCATTGCAGGAATCCAGAAGGAGTTTTCGCTGAATGTTTTTCCATATATGCGGGCCTCCGCCAACAAATACCTGAACCATATCGGGCACCTTGAATCTGATGGATGTTTCCGTTGTCATTCAGAACGTCATAAAAGCGAAAAAGGTAAAGTAATCACCAAGGATTGTAACTTATGCCATACCATTATTGCACAGGGGGTAACAGGCAATATTCAATATTCTACAATTGACAACCTCATGGAATTTCAGCACCCCATCGACATCAAGGATAAGTGGAAAGCCTATTTCTGCACCGAATGTCACAGGGAGTTGTATCCATAGGAAATTCAGTTCGTCACAACAATCCTCCCCGTTTAACCGATCCGCCCTAAAGCGCTCCCTGATCAGTGAGCGTTTTAGGGCGGGGTCGCAACAGGCTTTCAACGTAAATTATCATGATGGATCCGATGAAAAAGTTTCTTATACTTCTGTTGTTACTGGTGATTTGTAAACCGGGCCATACACAAATCATTCCCGATCAATCAACGCTGAAGGCCCGATCGCCGGAAACCTTCAAAGCCATGTTCAGAACAACGCGAGGCAATTTCACAATAGAAGTCACCAGGGAATGGTCACCTGACGGGGCCGACAGGCTCTATCAACTTTTAATGACCGGTTTTTACAATGAGAATGCACTGTTCAGGGTTCAATCAGGTTATGTTGTCCAGTTTGGGATTGGGAATAAAAAGGATGTTAATTATTTCTGGGACAAGCGCCCTGTTCCGGATGAGCCGGTTGTTGCAGGAAATCTGAAATGGACCATATCATACGCCCGCGATGGCATGAGCAGCAGAACAACTCAATTATTCATCAACCTGAAAGATAATTACAAATTAGATACGGTAAATTATAATGGGTTGCGTGGATTTCCTCCGGTCGGAAGAATTATTTCAGGGTATGAAACTGTTGAAGCATTATACGCAGGGTATGGCTTCGAACCCGCAAATCATCAGGATTCCGTGATGATATACGGTAATGCCTATTTAAAAAAGAAATTCCCGGAACTGGATTATATTATTGAGGCATCCTTAATTGGTGAATAAACGATGTTCTATTTCATGATTTTCGTTTTTATCCTTGGCTATACGGCCATTGCAATGGAGCATCCTCTCAAGGTGAATAAATCGGCTACCGCCTTGCTACTCGCCGTATTGCTGTGGGTGATGTTAGCCTTTGGCTTTCCCGACCGGTTCCTTGAACAGAAACTACTGGAAGATCTTGGTAAAATTTCTGAAATTCTCTTTTTCCTGCTGGGCGCCATGACCATCGTTGAATTGATTGATGCCCATGAAGGATTTTCGATCATTACCGATAGAATTAAAACGACCAACAAGGTTAAACTTTTATGGGTGATCAGTATCATTACCTTTTTTTTATCAGCGGTTCTGGATAATCTGACCACAGCAATTGTGATGGTTGCATTGGTACGTAAACTGGTTGGAGATAAGCAAGAACGGTGGTTCTATGCCGGGATGGTCATTATTGCGGCCAACAGTGGCGGAGCCTTCAGCCCGATCGGTGATGTTACCACCATTATGTTATGGATCGGAGGACATATCACTACGGTGAATATTATACTGAAAACTTTCATACCCAGCGCATTGTCGATGGCAATCCCTCTTGCACTTCTTTCCACAAGAATGAAGGGTGAAATCAGGAAATCAGTACGGCCTGCAGTTGATCCTGAAAATTCAGCCACTCCGGGTGAAAAACAAATCGTATTTTTCCTGGGCATTGGGTTACTTCTCTTTGTTCCGGTTTTTAAAACACTCACCAATCTGCCACCATATATGGGCATTTTACTTGGCCTCGGGCTTTTATGGGTGGTAACAGAAATCATGCACAAGGCAAAGAATGACGCTTATCGCCCTATGATCACTGTTGCCGGGGTTATCCGCAGAGTCGACACCCCGAGTGTCCTTTTCTTTCTTGGGATATTGCTCGCTGTTGCAGCACTTGAATCGGCAGGACATCTGACGCTGCTCGCAAATGCACTTGATAAACACATCGGAAACCTTTATGCCATCAATGTGATTATCGGGCTGCTGTCATCAGTGGTTGACAATGTGCCCCTGGTTGCCGGAGCCATCGGGATGTACCAGGATACCTTTCCCACCGACCATTATTTCTGGGAAATGCTTGCCTACTGCGCCGGAACCGGTGGGAGCATACTGATCATCGGATCTGCTGCCGGGGTGGCTGTTATGGGAATGGAAAAAATTGATTTTATCTGGTACCTGAAAAAGATCTCGTTGTGGGCTTTGATCGGTTATTTTGCGGGAGCACTTGCTTATTGGGCGTTGAGTGTGTGGGTTTTTAGGGGGTGACGGGTGACGGGTGACGCGTGACGGGTGACGGGTGACGCGTGACGGGTGACGGGTGACGGGTGGGAATTATTTTGAAGTGTAGTCTGTTTTTACAGTGATATATCCGGGGTAGGTAAGCGCTTTTCCACCAATGATCACAGTAGGTTTCAGTTTGATTTTAAAACGGGTAGGTGTATTTCCCACTCCGGTAAGGTTCATACAGAAATTAAGCATGGCGGTAGCGGATCTTCCTGAAAGCACCTGTTTTAAATCGAGCCCGACTTCAACCGGAATGTTCGCTGAGCCCAATGCGGGAATCGAGAATGGTTTTCCCAGGAAACCCGAGGTCATTTGGATGTCGTCAATGAACAGTATCCATTCGAGCTGATTAAGACCGGCAACTTTTGTATTCGGGTTTCGTCCCTCCAGGTTGAGTTGAAGTGAGAGCGGAAATGTTGGACTGGTAAACCCTGCAAGGATACGCGCCACATCACCCATACCAAGATCACTCACTGATTTGATACTCTCTAGTTCTACCCCTGCAAGGTTAATGTTTTCAACAGATATAATCCGAAACTCGCAGTTTGCCAGGGCTGATACCTGCTCAGCCTGCCTTGCTACACCACACCCTGAAAATGGAAGGATCAGGATGAGCACCATCGCGAAAGGAAAAATAAGTTTATACAGATTCTTCATTTGGTTGAATTTGAGCAGTAAATGTTGGTTCTTTGACTTTAATATTCATCCCAGCTTCTGATTTCAATTTCGCCGGGTTTAATTTTGCAGAAGGCCATGATGAAAGCCGCAGCAAGATTGGGATTGGTGATCAACGGTATGTTATAATCAACTGCAGACCTGCGGATCGAATAATCGTTATCCAACTCATGCTTGGAGAGATTTTTCGGGATATTGACTACCAAGTCGATGCGTCTGTTCTTCAAATATTCCAGCACATTCGGGCTGGCTTCTTCATCGGGCCAATGAAGAATTGTAGACGGAATGCCATTTGAGGAAAGAAATTCAGCCGTTCCGGGTGTGGCAAAGATTGAAAAATTTTTCTGGTGCAATTGATGACAACATTCGAGCAACACTGTCTTTGATCTGGTGGGGCCTGAAGAAATCATGATATTTTTCCGGGGGATCCTGTATCCGACAGAAAGCATGGCTTTGAGGATGGCTTCATAAAAGGATTCCCCGATGCAGCCTACTTCGCCGGTAGAGGCCATATCAACACCTAACACCGGATCGGCTTTTTGAAGGCGCGAAAAGGAAAACTGGGGTGCCTTGATCCCGATATAATCTATATCGAACATTGACTTGTCCGGCTTGGTAAAAGGAATTCCCAGCATGATCCGTGTCGCAATATCGATAAAATTGATTTTCAACACTTTCGAAACAAACGGAAAACTCCTGGAGGCCCGCAGGTTACACTCAATCACCTTAATATCATTATCTTTGGCCAGAAACTGAATATTGAACGGCCCCGAAATATTGAGTGAACGTGATATTTCACGTGCCACCCGTTTGATCTTCCGGATTGTTTCCACATAGATCTTCTGAGGAGGAAAGACAATTGTGGCATCGCCGGAATGAACCCCTGCAAATTCAACGTGCTCAGAAATGGCATAGGCAACAATTTCACCGTTTTTCGCCACGGCGTCCATCTCGACTTCCTTGGCCTCCTGAATAAATTCGGAAACAACAACAGGATGATCCTTGGAAACATTGGCGGCAAGGGTCAAAAAATATTCAAGTTCACTATTATTCGATACGACATTCATGGCTGCACCCGAAAGAACATAAGATGGACGGATCAGCAGGGGAAATCCAACCTGAGCAGCAAATTCATAAATATCCTCCAGATTTGTCATCTCCTGCCACCTTGGCTGATCAATATCAAGTTGGTCGAGCATCGAAGAAAACTTGTGACGGTCTTCGGCATTGTCAATGTCAACCGGTGAAGTTCCCAGAATGGGGACCTGTTGCTTGTGCAACCTCATGGCCAGGTTGTTTGGAATTTGTCCACCCATGGAGACAACCACACCTTTTGGATTTTCTAATTCAACAATGTCCATGACCCGTTCAAAAGAGAGTTCATCAAAATAGAGACGGTCGCAGATGTCGTAATCTGTACTGACAGTTTCAGGATTGTAATTGATCATCACGGACCTGAAACCTGCAGATTTAACGGTGTTTAATGTGTTTACGCTGCACCAGTCAAATTCGACGGAACTGCCAATGCGGTATGCGCCTGATCCGAGGACAATCACCGACAACCGGTCGTTTGAAAAAGTCACATCGTGTTCATCGCCATTGTAGGTAAGGTAAAGGTAATTTGTTTGTGCGGGATATTCCGCCGCAAGGGTGTCGATGCTTTTCACACTGGGCAAAATACCCAATGATTTCCGATACGAACGCATGACCAGCATATCGTGCTCGATTTCATTTTTTTCGTGTTTGCCAACCAGACGGGCTAACTGAAAATCAGAAAAGCCCTGGCGTTTTGAATCACGGAGCAAATCATACGGGATTGAGGCGAGTTCATTGATTTCTACCAGCACAAGCCCGGTATCATAAATATTTTTCAACCGGTATAAAAACCATTTGTCAATGCGGGTCAGTTTCCAGATACGGTCAACGGAATATCCTTCGGCAAAGGCCTGTGCGATGACAAAAATGCGTGTATCGGTTGGATTGGCAAGCTCCTGTTCGATGTTTTCGACCAGGAGTTCCTTGTTCCCGATGAAGCCGTGCATGCCCTGACCGATCATCCTTAATCCTTTTTGAATGGCCTCTTCGAAAGTACGTCCGATGGACATGATTTCACCCACACTTTTCATGCTGGAGCCAATCTGCTTTGATACCCCGGTGAACTTACTAAGGTCCCATCGCGGAATCTTGCAAACAATATAATCCAGGGAAGGCTCGAAACAGGCAGTGGTTACTTTGGTCACAGAATTTTTCAGCTCATGCAATCCATAGCCCAGCGCAAGTTTGGCTGCAACGAAGGCCAGCGGATAACCGGTTGCCTTGGAAGCAAGGGCTGAAGATCTTGAAAGCCGGGCATTGACTTCAATTACGCGGTAATCTTCCGATTCGGGGTTGAGTGCATACTGGATATTGCATTCGCCAATGATGCCAAGGTGGCGGATGACCTTTATTGAAAGCTCTCGGAGCTTGTAGTATTCAATATTGGTAAGCGTTTGCGACGGGGCAACCACAATACTTTCCCCTGTATGGATCCCCAGCGGATCGAAGTTTTCCATGTTGCAAACGGTGATGCAGTTGTCGTACCGGTCGCGTACCACTTCGTATTCAATCTCTTTCCAGCCTTTTAGGGATTCCTCCACAAGTATTTGACCTGAATAGGAAAAAGCATTGGCGGCGAGCACCTCAAGCTCTTCTTTATTTGCACAGAAACCACTCCCCTGCCCGCCAAGCGTATATGCGGCACGGATAATCACCGGGTAACCAATTGCCCTGGCGGCAGTTTCGGCAGCCGGAATACTGGTTACAGCAAAACTTTTTGGCGTACCAACTTCGATGTCGTGGAGCATTTTTGAAAACAGGTCCCGGTCTTCGGTCTTAATAATTGTTTCCACCGGTGTTCCGAGAACCTTTACCTGATGTTTTTCGAGAATTCCGGCTTTAAACAAGGCAACACCGCAATTCAGTGCAGTTTGCCCACCGAAAGCCAGCAGAATTCCATCGGGGCGCTCCTTTTCTATAACCTTTTCAACAAACTGGGGTGTAACAGGGAGAAAATAAACTTTATCGGCAATTTCTTCAGATGTTTGAATGGTGGCAATGTTCGGGTTGATAAGAATTGTAACAATTCCCTCTTCTTTCAGTGCTTTCAGGGCCTGTGATCCGGAATAATCAAACTCTCCGGCCTCCCCGATTTTGAGCGCGCCGGAACCCAGCACGAGAACTTTTTTGATATTGTGGATCATTTACCTTCCTGATTTATTATTCCTGACCAAGTCAATAAAATCGTTGAATAAAAACCGCGTATCGGTTGGCCCCCCGGAAGCCTCCGGATGAAACTGTGTTGAGAAAAAAGGTTTGGTTTTGTGACGGATCCCCTCGTTGGTATGATCATTGAGATTGATAAAAAATGGTTCCCAGTCTGCCCCCAGGGTTGAATCGTCAACAGCAAAGCCATGATTCTGAGAGGTGATATATGCCCGGTTTGTACCCACACGTAACACAGGCTGATTGTATCCGCGGTGGCCATATTTCAATTTATAGGTTGTAGCGCCTCCGGCCAATGAAAGCAACTGGTTCCCCAGGCAAATCCCAAAAACAGGCCGATCCTGCTGAATGGCCTTCTGCAAATGGCTGATGGTGGGCAGACATTTCTGCGGGTCGCCCGGGCCGTTTGAAATCACCAACCCATCGTAGTCTTCTCTGGTAAAATCGTGGTCCCACGGCACTCTGATCACTGTTGCACCCAGGTTTATCAAACACCGTATGATATTATTTTTCACGCCGCAATCAACCAGCATGATCCGTAAATCGTCTGATCCGGGTTGACTTCCTGGAATCCGGCTGCCGTCACTTCCGGTATCAAGGCTGTCGCGTGTATAGATCAAAGGCTGTCTGCAACTCACAAGGCTGACAAGATTTTCCTGGTTAGGATCATACAATTCGATTTCGGAAGAATCGGTTTGCACCAGTTTGCCCAGCATGGTTCCCCGTTCGCGCAACAATTTGGTCACCGCGCGGGTATCAATTCCGCAAATGCCGGGAACGTTATGTTCCTTTAACCAGTCGGACAAACTCTCCAGCGCATTCCAGTGGTTGTAATCTGCTGTATAACTCGCCACCACCAAACCCGAAATATGGACCTGGTCGGACTCGAAATATTTTGAAAGCTGCTCCCTGATTGCGCTACCTGGTACACCATAATTTCCAATGAGCGGATATGTTAAAACCAGTATCTGGCCTTTATACGAAGGATCTGTAAGGCTTTCGGGGTAGCCGGTCATGGCCGTATTGAAAACCACTTCACCGGCTGCTGCTACTTTTGCTCCAAAAGATTGACCCGTAAACCGGGTTCCGTCATCCAATATCAGTTGTGGCATGAAACCGTATTCAATTTAACAATGGAAGTTGCAATATTCGGAATCATGGGATTAACCCTGGTTGTATGTGCCATTGGAATCATGACCAGTCCCATGTTTTTTTTCCAAAGGTACAAAATCTGCAGGACCTGAACGAAAACCTGGAAAATCGGGCATGCCGGGAACCCTGGTCTTCTTAAAACCCTGACTATTTCGTTTCGTCACCCTGGCGGAAAGGTAATTCAAGAAACAAAAATTTTGTCTCAAATGGCCTGAATGTCAGCCAATACCCATTGTAGGGCGAAATGGGTGGCAACTCCTGTCTCCAGATTTGACGGATCGGCTCCTCCAGCACATTCACTTCCGTTGCAGAAACTGCACCAACAGCTGACGCAAGTGTAATTGATGACAGCGCCAGATTTTCAACCGGGATTGAATCGGGGCGTCCGGATGTTTCACGAAATTGCAGCACGATTCCTTTACCATTGGCAGATGGATGTGCAGATATCAGCGCCAGGCGGTTATCAGTACTTGAAAAAAAAGATTGTGGGAGCAAAATCGAATCTGGTTTGGCTGATGCGGGAAATACCCTGTAGAGAAAGGGGATTCGGTTTTCCATCCCGAAACGGGTGGCAAGAGTGTTTGATGGATTGGGCATAGAGGAAATCTGATAGGTCCATTTAAGTTCCCCCTTCTGACTTGCAAGAAAATTTGTTGTCCAGTAGTTGTTCAGCACCCAGGAAAACACATACCCTGATGCCGGATAAGGCAACCCTTCATCTACCTTTGGAAATGAGCCTGGAGCAATGGAATTTTCTGTCCGAGAGTTGCTTTGGACGGGATTGCCAACCCTGTAAAACTTACCCAGGTTGATGTCTCCCAGCTGAACCAAAGGAATTTCAGGAGAAACCACGATAATTTGTCCGCTATCGTTGCGCAAGGAGACAAAATTCTGTATTCCGGTCCAGTCGGAGGCTGATCCTTCTATCTGTTCCTTTCCCGGGATCATGGTCCCGCCGGCCACCTCAACAACATGGTGACTTTGATTCAGTTTGAATGGGAATGCCACATATACACCTTCGGGATCAGTCACAGGAAGCTTCTTCATCGAATATAAGAATTCGACTTTTTTCTCATGGTTGTAAAGCCTGATTTCACAGCGTATCCCGGAAGGATCGGCACATTCATCCAGCCGGCCGGAAAGGGTGATGCTTTGCCAGACAGGTCCATGATTAACATCGGTCACCTTTATATCCTTCCAGGTTTTGCGTGAAAATTCGTCAAGCCGTCGCTGTTCAAGTTGCCCGCGATTCCTGCCAAGGCGCTCATAAATAAATTCTCCTGTCGAGTAGGGTGCTTTATCGTCTACCAGTTCTTTTTGCCATGTTTTGTCATAAAAGCCGATGATTTTACCATCATTAACATTTACAGTCAACCGATAATAATCATTTTCGAGTAAACCACTGAAGGCTATATCTTTCCTGACATCAGGCAATTCCTTGTCGACAATAATACGATAAACGCGAAACCCCATCGCCGGTACATCCTGTACATTAAGCATCCACCAGGTACCCTCCTCACGGGTAGAAACAGATTGGATTGGCACTGAATGTCCATCAACATCGAGGATCCGGATTTTTTTATCTTTGGGAAGTATCTGATGATCAATATACACCATGGTATTTCCCGAACGAATCCAATTAAGTGTATTGAAAATGGCAATAGTCGGCACATCCGATTTCGGGATAAAGGGCTGCACCTGTCCCATCACCTCCTCACGAAGGATACGGTTTTTCTTCACGGCACTCCACACGTAGGCTTCTTTTTGCCCCAGTTGAACCATGCTGTTCTCGCATAGCGGATCGGTGATACTTTCCGCTGCGCCGAAAGTATGTTCATCATAGAATGCAATTTCATCTGTAATCTGCGTCTGTAATTCCCGTATATGGTCATTCGGTTTGACTCCCATTATTGCAGACATGGTCATTAAACCTTCGTTTGCAATATAATCGGCATGAGCCAGCCGTGCATAAGCTGTTTGCATGGCGGCAGAGCCAAAACCGTCCATCCACCAATCCGGCCAGGCACCCCGGATAACCGGCAATTCCTGTGCATGATTTTTCTTCATGTAATCCATAAACTCTGAAATGGTAGCCAACCTCAATTTTGGCCATACGTAGGTCTTGTCCCATGCTTCCACCAGTTTGCATGCAGTGGTGGATGGAGGAGAATTATCGGTGAGATAGCCGCTGAACTGGATGGCATAGCGGTCAAACGGATATCCTTTTGCTGTAATATCAAGCAAGTGTTGAAACAATGCCTTTCCGAAGGTTTGGGTGCTGCTTAGGATTCCCAGGCTGTTGGCCCACATGTAATGTTCAGGCCTGTTAACAAGTATACGGTTCCCGGAGGGGGATTCCCACCAGAACGTGGTGGGTTTGTTGAATGGTTTGTCGGCCCTGTGAGTGTTCTGAGCCATATTCAGAAATTCAATTCCGGCACCGGGCAAATAATCGGTCAGGCACCATGGAACGCCATTTATATCACTTTGCATTGCTGATTTCACAGGAAAACCAAGTTTGCGAAATGCCCGTAAAGGCTGCAGTGTGGCTGCAATCATTGTTTCATCAGCCAGATCGGAGGCGTTCAGGAACAAGCCTGTAAGTTCAATTCTTCCTTCGTTTACACGTTTTTTTAAACGCTCGATCTGATATACCGGCCTTGTTTCCAGGTATTCCCGTATTGCCCATGATGTTTCGCAGGTCCAGCGGAAACGGGCATCATCAGAAAGAGAATCGGTTTGATCGCAAAAATCGAGGGCATAATCGATGTACCTCAGATGGTCGGGCAGAATCTCAGTTTGCGGACGGGTGTAGCCAATATCGGTATGGGTGTGCTGAACAAGGTAGATGGTGAAATGGCGAAATGGTGAAATGGTGAAATTCCGGTTAATTGATTTCTCTCCCTGAATGGCAATCATTGCCGAATGGTCTCCTAAAGGTGTATCCTCAGGAAGTAACATTTCAACTTCATTGAAGCCGGTTTCGAGCGTGAATGATTTTTCAGGTATTCCCGCAATCTGGAGTGTACCCTTTACAGGCTCACCAATGTGAACAAATTGGAATAATACAGGCATGGCATTCCAGCGTTCGCCCCTGACCAGAGCCGGAACCTGTGAAATAGTCAGTTTTTCAGTCACCCCTGCTTCAAAAGTCATATACCAGGAGCGGCTTTCCTTTGATTCGCCAACAATACGGATATTCTGAGGTTTACCCCTGTTAACAAGGGAAACAGGGAGGTTGAGTTGTGCATAACCCATGCAATCACCATATTTATCAAGCATGGTTGTCCTGAAAAGCAACCAGCAGCCATTGATTCCGTTAACCCGCCATGAATTTATTTCTGAGGTAACCGGATTGGAGAAAGTCAGACAGTATTTCCCATTTACATATACCTTGAAAGCGTGGCTATCAGAATTGGCATCGATACCAAAAATCCAGATGAGGTTCACCTCTTTTTGAGAATAATTAACCGGGATGGGTTCTGTTTCCCACTCAATATATTGGGCTGAATCAATTGAGCGAACCAGCAAAGAAGAAACCACATCCGGCTGGGGGGAATGGTATTGAAACCCACCACCTTTTATTGATTTCATGTATCCTTTGAAGAACCGGTCAGGCCAGTGGTTGGTTTCCTGAGAGGCTGTGGTCAGACAAATGAGTAACCCGACAAGTGTAAAAAAACGGCGCATTATTGATATGTAATGGGGAACCCTTTCCCCCGGTCTTTCCTCTTGTAGTTTGAGCACCAGTTCATATCTGTTCATAAAAGGTATCGCAATAGAAGAATGAGAAGGGAGGCATTATTTTTCCTATTCCTGTTTTTTAAAGTAGTTATGCACCATCACCACCAAATTATCTTTTTTAATAGGTTTTGTAATATAATCATTGCATCCGGCATCGATGGCCATTTGCCGGTCAACAGTCATTGCATAAGCTGTTTGTGCAATGATTACCACATCTTTATTAAATTGACGGATTTGTCGGGCAGCCTCATCTCCATCCATATCAGGCATTTTTATATCCATCATCACCAAATCGATATCAGCATTGTTACGGCAAGCCTCAACAGCTTCAACCCCTGTTTTCACCCTTATCACCTCTTTGCCAAACATTTTAACTGCCATGGTAATCAGGTAAGCAGATCCCTCATCGTCTTCGGCTATAAGTATTTTCAGAGATTTTATCTGACTTCCGGAAACATTGGCTGTATCGGCATTTCGATGAACAATTTGCTCATCTGGCCGATCCTTCATGGGCAGGGTAAAACCAAAAACACTTCCCATTCCTTCCTCACTGTTAACCCAAATTCTGCCTCCGAGCATTTCCACATAAGCTTTTGCTATGGAAAGGCCCAAACCTGAACCTTCATACTGCCTGGTATTAGACACATCAGCCTGCATAAACTGTTCAAATACACGCTCTAGCTTATATGCAGGAATCCCAATTCCGCTATCCGTTACGGTAAACTCCAGTTCTGCAGGTTCGATCGGCCCTGTATCATCTCCGGCATTATTTGTAATTTTCAGTTTACAATTCAAATCGATTGATCCTGTTTTTGTAAATTTTACAGCATTTCCCAACAGATTAGAGAGAATGGTATGAAGTTTTACACCATCAGTATATATACGTTCTATTTTATCCGATAACTCATTGTTAACATTTAATTGAAGCCCTTTGCTTTCGACCTCTGGCGTAAAGCTTACAAACAATTGATCTAAAAGGCCCTGGATGTTGGTTTCGGCTAAAATTAATTTCACCTGACCTGTTTCAATTTGCGATATTTCAACGATATCGCTGATGGTATGCATGAGCCGATTGGAACTCTGGCTGATAATGCTGAGATACTCGTCCCTTTCATTGCCGGTCAGGCCCTCCGTTTGCAGGATCGACAGGAACCCGAGTATTCCGCTGAAAGGGGTCCGTATTTCATGTGCAATATTTTTCAGAAAAGCTGTTTTCAACTGATTGCCTTCTTCGGTTTTTTCCCTGGCGATGACAAGTTTCTCCTCAACCTGCTTGCGTTCAGTAATATCACGGCCAATTCCAACCAACCCGATTATCTGGTTATCCTTGTCACGGAGCGGAAGTTTGGAAGATAGCAACCATCGTTTCTGACCTTGGCCGTCGAGTACGTATTCTTCCCTGTTAATCACTGGCTTACCAGATTGCATCACCAACTGGTCATCCGCAAAAAATTTTTCAGCGAGCTCCTTCGGATAAAAATCAAAATCATTCTTACCTAAAACTTCCGCCTCTGAATTTGCTCCAAGGTAACCTAACTCAGCCAGGTTAACAAGTGTTTTGCGACACGCCAAATCTTTGGAATATATCGAATCAGGAATATTATCGATCAAGGTACGGAGCAACAATCTTTCATTTTGGAGTGCAAATAACAGTTCATTTGCTTTCTGACGTTCTCCGATCTGTAACTTAAGTTGTAAAGCATTATAGGCTTTTTCCGATAGTTCGCCGGCAAATGCATTCAACATTTGCGACACTTTGTTAAACTGCTGAACTGACATTACCGGGACTTCCTTCAGCGCCATTGAAAATTCATCTCTGCCTGCCCCTATATTGTCACAGTACAGGAGCATCTGCTGTTCATCCATTTCTTCATTGCGAACCTGACCGATTAACCAATTGGCAAAATGTGTTCCATCAACTGTAATGCGAACAGTGGCACCCAGAAATCCTCCGGTCATGTAGGGCACAACAGCCAGTCCGGATGAGTCGTTACGAGCGGAAAATGCTATGAATTGGAGGTAGTCTGATATACCTTTTTCACTTTTATAAATAATATCCGTGAATAACCTGCAGAAATTACTTGGGTGGGTTAAATGTGTGCCATCGGGTGATATAATAACTGAAGCTACACCAGTCGCATCTGAAAACAAATCCTGTATTCGCTGAATGTTGCCGATGTCGAAAATATCGGCAAAGTGAACAGGGCTTTGGCTTCCTTCGTGTTCCTCGATCTTTTCTCTGTTTTCCATGAATCAACGGTATTTCGCCCAGTGGTTTGGGGAACTCAATAACCCTCCAAAGATAAAAGAAAAATCGGAGATATTCAGAAATCTACATTAAATCGCCCAACGGGCCGAGATTGATATTCAAATCGCGGTCGGTGAGATTAAAATGCTTTTTCAACTCTTCCATTTTTTGTTCAAGTTTCATGAGTGTTTCACCGAGACGTTCAACCTCCTCATCTGTCAGCGTACCACCATCCACTCTTCGCATGGCCTGCTTTTCAACCAATTTACGAATGAGTTCAACCAGCGTCAGAACAAGTTTAGCCAACCCTGAATCGGCATTATCGGGAGTGAGCCTCAACTTCGAATCCTCACTATTCGTCAACTTTCCAATTTCCTCGGAAAGCCCATCAAATGATCCTGAATTGAAAAGAATCTTGTTTTCACTCATTTTATGCTATTTTACTGTAAAATCAACAAAGCTATATGGAGGCCATGGCCCCGTCAAGATAAAGTTTAGCCCGTGGTATTTATTTTGCAAATCACCGGCAATATGAATCAACTCATCTTTCAGCACCTTATCAATGAGGAAAACACCATCAATGATCGTAGTTGGTGTAACCATTTTTTTGATTTTACTGATCGCATTCAACCGGTCAAGTTGTTCTGTAATATCAGTAATGACTGAATCTACATGGGCTATAAGTAATTCCTCCAGTCTGTGCTCTCTGAGTTTTTTATTCACCCAATCCCATGTTGCAGAATTTTTGGTTTCGGTCGCCGGGGGCAACAGATTTTTGTACATAGCTTCTGATTTTGCCCTAAGTTCTGCCCTTAATATTTCGGGCTGACAAAAAATCCTGATCCCGAATTCATATTTATTTTCAACGTTTATAAGATTTTTCTGAATGTCGGGATGATTTTTCTCCAGCATGGAAATGATCGCTTCTTTGGATTCCATTACTGAGCCAAATCGCACGGGGAGCAATGCAAAATGTTGTGACAGGGTTTCGATTACTGCAGCGTATTCAATGGCAGTATTCCTATCTGCAGCTAAATCAGCCCTTTGAATGTTACTTACCACAACCGAAGTTGATTCAAAGGCAACAGCAGCCAAATCCGCCCCGGCAACACCCTTCATTTCTGCTAAAAGTACATTTAGCTTTTCAGAATCATTTTTTACAGATAATATGGCATAAATCAACAAGTCCATGAGCCAATCCATTTTATGGTGGTCAGCATAAGCAGATTATAACAAATCGCATTATTTACCGGGGTTTATAGGCAATATTGCATTCCCTGATTTCAACTGCTCCATGGTTTCCACCGAACTTAACATTAATTTCACCCCGAGATATACCAGATCAACATCTGCCACTGAAATAACAATATCACCTTTAAGGATGACTCCCTTATTCAATACCCTGTCAAGTAGTTCAAGGATAGTGATGTCTTTTGACTGGTCAATTACGTTGTCGTACATTATTTTTTTTCTTTCATGGAGATAAAACTAAACGGGGGCCAGGGCCCGGTTATTTCAATATCAAAACCATGGTCGGAATATTTGTTTTTCAATCCCCTTATAACCGAAATGAATTCTATGGTCCGGTCTTTGCGAACGAGTAGCGTTGCATTGAGGATCATTGTATCCTCTCTTCCTGTGAACTCCTTGGGAAGCAGGTTATTGAGCCTTGTTGATTCACTCAGATTTCGACATTCATTGAAGCAATCCTGGCCGTAGTTTTTACAAAGCCGGTCCATCTCATTTTCAATCAGGTCGGTTTTTTTTCTTTTCAGGAGAAAAGCTTTACCGGGAGAACTTGCCATGATCTGCATTTCAAGAGCTGCTGCTTCCTCACTTAATTCGTCAATTTGTTTGTTGAGTACTTTTCGATCACAATAAATTTTAACAGCCCATTCTTCTTTCCATTCGAGATGAATAAGATGTTCGGTAAGTGAATCGGAATAGTCATCAATGAATTTTTTTAAATTATTTTCTGATTGATAAATTGTTCCAAAATTAAATGGGATCACAGTACTGTGCTCCATGATCATACTGATCACCCTGATGTGGTCCCGTGCATTTTCTTCCAGCCACTTAAGATCTCCAATATTCTTTTTCAGATTTTCCTCGGAAAATTCAGTTTCAGAAACATATTTAATGATCACGAAAAAATCATCGAACCTGAGGCTTTTTAATCCTTGCTCCTTATCATCCTCACTGAATTCAGGGGGGCTGTTTGATAAGCAATAGGTATATATCAGACTGTTCATCATTACCACTGGTGTTATATGGGGCATAAAAACATACGATGATCTATCGTTCAAACTTACCAGGTTTACTCGCTGGCACTATCCATTCCCTGAAAGGAGTTGAGTCGTTCGAAGGCGGTTATCTCAAGTTTTTCATCCATCTTCACCATGTAGAACAACCGTACTTGTTTTGGCGGCATGTTCATCGATTTCAAAAATGAATCGTCTTCATATACCTCTGCGATAGTAATCCAGCTTTCCAGCACTTTTTCAATTTTTACGACGGTTACGTCATAACAGTTAATATTCTCTTTCAGGAACTTAACTGCATTTTTTTTTACATCGATAATGTTACTCATTTCTTATTTCTCCTTTTTCGTTATTTATGTGGACAAGTGGGCAAGTGGGCAAGTGGGCAAGTGGACAAGTGGGCAAGTGGGCAAGTGGGCAAGTGGACAAGTGAACGCTATTTCTCATCGCGTTGGGATTTGCTGGTCACACTTTTTTTCATGTTATGCCCACAACCGGGACAAAACTTGTATTCGAACATAAACCGCCAAGATTCACCGCATTCCGGGCAGGTTACGTTGAGTGGTTGCCCACATTCAACACAAAACTTCTCATTTCCCCCGGTTAATTTGCCACATTTCGGACATTTAAAAGCGTTCATTATTCCCTCCGTTTTTATTATTTATAAATACATTCTTTACTTTTTAATCTGCCTCCCGTCACCCGTCACCTGTCACCCGTCACCTGTCACGTGTCACCCGCCACCTGCCACCCGCCACCTGTCACCCGTTACCTGTTTTTCTTCTCCTCCCTTATATTTCCCAGTAATTTCAGTAATTCATCTTCTTGTTTATCATATTCTTCCTCATCAATTTCATCCATTTCAAATTTCAGCTGCAATCTCATCAACCTTTCTTTGATGGAGCCTTCGTCCGACATTTCCTTGTCGATCACCTCATTGATTTTCTTTCCGATAAAAATGACCCCTTTCAATGGCGCAAGAAGAATATCATCAATTAGAAACATATTAAATCCCTTTCGTGTTAATTACGAGGTTCACAAAATTATAAGGGGGCAAAGTACCAACATATTTAAAAGTCATGAAACTGCCAAATTTTTCATCCAGCTCGTTCACTGCGATATCAAATGCCGGTTCGCTAATGTTTTTTATCAGAAATGCAGCATTCAGGATCATCATTTCCCCAAAATTGTCGTTTATTTTTACATCTTCCGCCAGGGGGCTTAAAACGTCGAGGATTACATTTTTATAATTCTCTGTCTCTTTTTTAAGCGCTTCTGCAACCATTTCCCCGATTTTCATACGTTGATAATGCGTTTTATCGACAGGAAGGTTGATCAGTTTTGCCCTCAAATTTCTGATTTCATCATATTTTTCAACAATACTTGCATATATTGCAGTGTCTTGTGCAAGTATTTTTAGTCCCAATTCTTTTTTACCATCCATTTTCTGCAACAGGTCATCAAATTTTTGATAATCCTTTTCAAGAATTTTCAGGATGCCTGAATCATCATCATGTTCTGAAATGGTCGAAAACCTGACAGGTAGTACGGTGAAATGTTTCATCACCTCCTCAAGAACTTTCTCATGCGCAATCATGTTAACCCTGCGGGCTTCATAAATAATTATTGGTGAATTACTTACAACTGCAGTGATACCATTATAATTGATCCCATAAACCAGGTCGGCACGTTTTCCTATACCCATGGGACCAAATTCAATTGGTCCGGCATGTCTGATGATTCCATAAATATATTTTCCCTCCTTGGGAATTTCTGATTCGTTGCTCATATTGCTATTTTCAGATTTACGATTTACGATTTATAATTCCCATTTTTCGGGAAAAATTTTCAATTTAATAAAATTAAAAATCGGCAAGGGTGCGGTATAAACAAAGTCGCTGCGATCCTGGTATTTGGTTCCAAGGTCGGCCATGATGTTGTCAAATTCAACTTCCCTGCCACTATTGACCAAAAATGCAGTGTTTATAAACATAGCATCCCCGCTTGTTTTATTGTGTTTATACTCAAATACCGATCGCCGGAAAGCATCGACTATTAATCCCGCCTCTTCCTCTTTTTTCTCGATCAGGGCACGTTCCACCAATTTTCCAGCCTCACCAATCTTCGCATTTCGCTCATCCCCTTCATCAAGTTTGTCTATTTCTGCCCTGATTTTTTGAAGTTCAACATGTTCCCTGTCGATCTCCTTATAAATCATTCCCATGTTTTTCCAGGTTCCCCTGACATTGAGTTCCACTTTATTTTCAAACTGTTTAAGCAACTCCATAAACTCGCTGTACCTGCGGTTCAAAAGGTTACGTATTTCATCCGGAGTGGCTGCGATTGTGCCAAACCTGATGGGGAGGATGCTTCGGAATTCCTTCATAACCTCTTCAATTACCTTTTGATGTGCCAGCATATTTTCGGGATTGACCACAAACTTGCTGAGCGGATGGTCGCTCACAACCATGCATAAACCATCGAACCCAATGGTTGACACAAGATCTCCACGGCCACCAACACCGATGGGCCCTAAATTAATATCATAATTGGAATCAATGATGCAATAAATATATTTTCCGTCGCGCTGCATATTATTCTTTTATTTTTACCAAAGTTAAATTTAGGATTATTTTTTCTTTTGCCAGGGATATTACTTCCTCATCCGAACACTGCCTGGCAGCTACAGAATATTCTAGCATTGTATGGTATGCTTTATTGATCCTGTTAAAGTTTTCTTCATCACCATTGTCTTGCTGGGTGTCGGGATGAAACAGCCTGGCTTTTTCCAGGTATGCTTTTTTAATGTCGGATTCCGTAGTTTCTTCACGCAATCCCAACTCTTTTTTGGCCAGTAATACCTGTTCCTGATTCAATTCCTTCACCTCAATGGTATAAAAACTATAGCATGGAAGCGGGCCAACCAATTTAAAGTTCAATAGCCCTTTGAATTCATCATCCAACTGTTCAATAACCTCCTCAAACTTCTCCTTTTTATTCCGGTTCATCAGAAATGCCGAGTTGGTTATCATCTGATCGTTCATGACATCATGCATTTTCACATGGACGCAGTGTTGCGACAAAGCCTCGAGGATTTTTAATTCAACCTTTTTGTTTTTTTCAGCCAATTTCGCCTGGAAAAGCATCCCAATTTTAACCTGATGTGCCTGCGAAAGTTGTTCACCACTTTTCAGGATATCCTCCTTCAATGCGATGACTTCCGGATGACCGGCGATTTCCTTAATCGTTATGGAAAAATCAGCCCAGGTAACTGCAAGGTCGATTTCTGTCAGATATTCAATTTTTTTCAGGGTATCGATAATCAAGTCATGACCGTTCGCAAGAATTTTTATAACCTCTTCTTTAGAACCCATAATGGTGCCAAGCCGCATAGGAATAATCATGGAAAAGCCTTTCCCCATAAGTTCTTCAATCGTTTCCTGATGATGAACCAGCAAATATCCAAGAGATTCTCTGTCTAAAAAGTCAAGATGCACGCTATCCCTGTCTGAAACAATGGCAGAAATATTTTCAAAGGTAATTGCGTAAACACCGGAATTTTCGAGAGACTGAAAATGCGTGGTTCCATAAAAATTAGGGACAATCCCATAAATATATATTCCTTTTGATGCCATACTTTTTAATGTGATAATGTGATAATGTGATAATGTGATGATGTTTGATTGATGGTTTTACTTTTTTGTTGCATTCTGTTTCAGCACCAGCCCGATCGCTTCTTCAAAATGGGTTTCCAAAATTGATATCTCTCCGGAAATCTCTTTCGTTTTTCCCTTGTTTTGGTCAATCAGTTCACGAATGGCCAGCATGGCGGCTTTCCGGCAAATAAATTCAATATCCGAGCCGGTCATGCTTTCAGTTTTTATGGCCAGCTTACTCAGGTTAACTTTTTTCCCCAGGGGTTTATTTCTTGTGTGAATGCCAAATATTTTTTCTCTGGTTTTTGAATCTGGTAAAGGTAGTTCAAAAATCAGATCGAACCTGCCACTACGGAGCAATGCAGGGTCAATCAGATCAATCCTGTTGGTGGCAGCCAGAACGATCACACCTTTCAGATCTTCAATGCCATCCATTTCAGTAAGAAATTGACCGATCACGCGTTCAATAACCCCTGAACCCGAGCTGTCGTTGCTGCGTCTGGGCGTAAGACTGTCAATCTCATCAAGAAATAAAATACATGGTGATGCCTGCTTGGCCATCCTGAAAAGCTCCCTTACCCCTTTTTCTGATTCACCGATGTAACGGCTAAGTATCTGAGGGCCTTTCACAGAGATAAAATTCACACCGCTTTCACTGGCAAGAGCTTTTGCCAGATATGTTTTCCCTGTGCCGGGCCGACCGTGGAGGATAATTCCTTTGGGTGGTTTGGTGTCGGCCTTTTTGAACAGGTCGGCATATTGCAACGGCCATTCCACCGTTTCCTTCAAAGCCTCTTTGATATCATCCAGTCCGCCAACATCATTCCATTTCACATCAGGAACTTCCACAAAAACTTCCCTGATGGCCGATGGTTCCACCTCTTTCATGGCATCCATGAAGTTATCCATGGTCACCTCGAGCGACATTAGAAGTTCGTAAGGAATTTCTGCCATCTCGAAATCGATTTGCGGAAGGATTTTCCGTAAAGCAGTCATGGCAGCTTCTCTTGCAAGCGCCTCCAGATCGGCACCCACGAAACCATGGGTGATTTCTGCCAGTTTTTCCATATCGACATCCATCGAAAGGGGTATTCCCCTGGTATGGATATGAAGAATTTCAAGCCGGCCCTTTTTATCGGGTATGGATATCGAAATTTCACGATCAAAACGGCCTGGCCTTCTCAGGGCGGGGTCAATTGAATTCGGAATGTTGGTGGCACCGATCACGATGACTTTTCCCCGCGATTCCAATCCATCCATCAGCGACAAGAGTTGGGCAACAACACGTTTCTCCACCTGCTTTTCGCCGCCCATATCTTCCCGTTTAGGCGCAATCGCATCAATTTCATCAATAAAAATGATGGCCGGTGCATGTTGCTGGGCCTCTTCAAATATTTTTCTGATGCGGCCTTCACTTTCCCCATAAAATTTCCCCATGATCTCCGGACCCGAGATATTGATGAAATAGGCATCCGTTTCATGGGCTACTGCTCTCACGATAAGGGTTTTCCCGGTTCCCGGCGGGCCATACAGAAATACGCCCTTTGGTGGCTGCACCCCCAGACGTTCGAAAATTTCCGGGTATTTCAGCGGAAGTTCGATCATTTCCCTGATCCGCTGAACCTGGTTGCCTAAACCACCAATATCCTCGTAGGAAACTTTGCTTTTACGCTCTCCTTCCTGTTTGGATAATTCAAGCTGAAACGAAGTGTTTGGATTGATCAGTACTACACCCTCAGGATGCGTGCCGGTGACCGTATAATCAACAGAGCGCGACCCAAACAGGTTTGCACGAACTTTATCCCCTTTTGTGACAGGGAGCCCATTGATAAGGGAACCAATGTATTTGGCATCATCAGCCTTTAACGAACCCGTTTTTATTTCGGGTTTGAGTTTAATTTTTGCCGCCTGCCGACAAGGTGTTTTACTGATTTTCACCTTTTCATCAATACCGGTTTGCGCATTTTCACGGGTAATCCCGTCAATCTGAATAATACTTTTATTCCGATCTTCCGGATAACATGGCATGATTTTGACCGGAGTGGCCCGCTTACCGTCAATCACAATGATATCCCCACTCTCAAGCCCAAGTGAAGCCATATCTTTCGGGTCAATCCTGGCAATAGCCCTGCCAACGTCCTTCACAAGGGCTTCCTTAACGCGGAGGATTATGTCGTCTTTCATTTTGGTCATGGGTTGATGTGATAATGTGATGATGTGATGATGTGCTGATGTGCTGATGTGCTGATGTGCTGATGTGCTGATGTGCTGATGTGCTGATGTGCTGATGTGCTGATGTGCTGATGTGCTGATGTGCTGAT
>CAIQUS010000016.1 GCA_903875045.1 uncultured Bacteroidales bacterium | reverse complement strand
TTGCTTTTGCAAAAAGTCAGTGATTATCTGCAATCAAGGGTCATCGTTTCAGCATCCAGGAGCATCGGCGTGTTGGTGGCTGATCCCATGTCGGGGTTATATATCAAAGAATTTGAGGTTACATCTCCCGATATCGATATTTCGCTCGCTTACAACGATGATTTCCGGTTGGTTCATGATACAATTTTAGAAAAACTTAATAAGGCAAGAGGCAAAGGGATTATTCTTCTTCATGGTTGCCCGGGAACTGGGAAAACCACTTATATCCGTTACCTTGCCACTATGATCAGTAAAAAGATGATTTTCATTCCGCCGGAAATGGCGCCGCAAATTGCTTCACCCGATTTCCTGGCATTGATGATCGACTATCCAAATTCGATCCTGATCATCGAAGATGCGGAAAATGTGGTCCGTGACCGAATGAATGAGGAGAATCTCAGTGTTTCCAATCTGCTCAACATTTCCGATGGTCTGTTGAGTGATTGTCTCAACCTGCAAATCATCTGTACCTTCAATACCGATATTTCACGGATTGACAAAGCCTTGCTTCGGAAAGGCAGGATCATCGCCAAATACGAATTCAAACCACTGACCATTCACAAGGCAGAAAAAATTGCAAAGATCCTTGGCCGACCGGTATCTTTCGACCACGACATGACCCTTGCCGATGTGTACCATCATTTCGATGAGGATTTTTCTCTCTCGGTGCAGAAAAGCATCGGATTCAGGGTTGCATAAAGGTGCAATTGCACCACTTTCATTTTTATAAATTCATCAGCAACTCCGCATTTTGCTTAACGGCCTCATCAGAGAAACCAGACAGGTAATTTTCGGTAGTCGGGATGGTACTGTGACCAAGAGCGCCGCTGATGAATGGGACTGAAGAGCCAGCCCTCATCAGGTGAGTTGCGAATGAGTGCCTTGCATAATAGGTAGTCACCACAAATTTCCATTCCAGGGCCTCGGTGACACGTTTCAGATACTTGTTGGTCGTCTTGATAAATTGTGCAATTGCATCATACTGCTCCCGGATGTTCATGTTTTCATTGATGATGGGGAAAATATATTCTTTACCTGTCACTCTAGGATTACCCCGATATTTTATGATCTCCCGGATCCGGGGCAACATAAAGATATTTATCTCTTTCTGTTCGCCTTTATTGGTCTTTTTTGTCTTACTTCTGTAAAACTTGATATTGTCCCCCTCGATATTGGTATATTTCAGCAATGCGACATCCTTGAAATTCATCCCGTTTCCCAGGTAACTAAAGGTCCAAAAATCGACGGCCTTTTGCCATTCAGGAATATCCGATTTATACTCGATCAGTGTTTTGATGTCCTTATCGCTCAGGGCACGCTTGTTTTTTTGAGCAGCAGGAACCGTGAAGTTTTTAAACGGGTATTTTTCCGGCAGGATATATTTCTTGCTGACGGCATAATTGCAGATCGCCCTGATCTGCCGCAAATAAATGCCAATGGTAGAGATCGTTTTTTCTTTGGTAGTCAGGTGAGCCTCATACTTCCGCAAAAAATCAGGAGTGACGCCTTTCATCTTCAGGCTCGACTGATAGTTATCAACGGAGGCAATGATTGTTCCATACATGATCGTTGTCTTGATGCTCCACTCACTTTCCTTCTCTTTCATGAATCCCTTGGCACAATCTTCAAAACTGATATCTTCCGTGCTAATGTGTCTCTTTTTAAAATATTCCGCTTCAAATGCCTCAATACTGAATTCATGGAGCTTTTTTCCGGCCAGTGCAGCCTTTCTTATGTAACCATGAATATCCGACCGTTTAACTTTAAGATCTTCGTCTCTTAGTTTAGGCGATTTTATTTTCTTCCAGTCATCGGTGCTTACTTCAACATCTGTACGGTAGCGCTTTTTTGTTCCATTAAACGAGACAACAAGACATACCGGGTATAAACCATTTTTCTTGGCTCTGTTCTCAATAATGGTAAAATAGGATATTTTATTTCCTTTGCTCATGGTTAGAGGTTCACTTGATAAAGGTTAGAGGTTCAAAAATGTAACCCCAAATGTAACCCTAACTCAGTTAATAAACAAATAATAAGCAAAGAATAAATCAATTATATTTGCAATCTATATCATTGACTATCAATTATTTTACATAACTTACCAAGAAATACCAAATAACAAAAATATAGTAAAATATCTGCCTTACAAGCAGAGGGTCACAGGTTCGAATCCTGTTGCTCCCACCAACAAAATCAAGGGTTTCGGAATTTCTGAAACCTTTTTTTTTAGAATGTGCCTACAAATGTGCCTACAACCGGAGTCACCGGTCATTGTGTCAGATCAGATATTTTATCCTTTGTTTTTAATAAAAAAGGGCTCTCGAAGCGGAGTGAATCCACCTGAGAACCCTTTATAAAATAATTTCAAGACCTAATCAACCTGTCAAAAACTCGTTGAGAATACTGCGCCGACAACCCTCCCAACACAATTGATTTCATTTTCAACTCATCACTTCGAAAGTTCTTCATGTTCTGAAAGTAACCAGCAACGGCATTATAAACCCCATAGCCGGTTCCACGGATGCTATCAATCTCGGAAGCCTGGTGATAGTATTGAACCACTCCATCTACCATATTGGTTTTCCTGGTTGAAAGCTCAACATTGCCAGTCAGGGCAAGGGCTTTGATCTCCTCTTTGCTCAGGAAGGCTCTTGTGATGATGGATCTCATGTCCTGGTCCGATACCCGTTTGTCGTAGAGCAGCCGGAAAGCAACCTCTAACTTGTCCAGATATTCAGAGTGCATGCCCATGATCAGCGCCGCCTCCACAAAACGTTCCTTGACATTCTGGGTGTGCTTAACATAAACCCGGTTGGTGTTATTGTTGAAAGCGGCATTGAGCGTATTCTGGCAAACAACCCTGACTGGAGTAAAGAACGCTGTGATGGCCATGGAACCATCATGGGAGGAACAGAGGACCAGGTAGTTTTCAATTGGGCCATCCCTACCGATGACAATCTCCTTCGGCAGTTTGGCTGTAATAAACAGTACTCCACCTTTTCCAAGGCAACCGGCAGTCTCATAAATTGCCTTACCCTGTCCGACGATCTGGTCAAAGAATGAGAACACATCACGGTTCTGGACGATGGTATAATCTTTACCAACCATGCCCAGCACATCGTTATTGTCTTGCCTGACAGTTGCGAAGTAATCCGGAACATCAAGACCACGCTCAGTAATGAGTTTTTGTTTCTCGACTGTGAAATCAAGACCACCAAACTCGATGGCTTCCTGGGCCGTGAATACATGATCGAGGATCTGTCCAAGTTTATGCCATGCCGGTTCCTTGGCACTAACAAACGAATACCTCCCGGTATCATTGTTGAAATTCAAATTATGCATGTTGATGGATTGTTAAAATGTTAAGTTCTATTAAATCATGATGAATAATCCTGATTTGATCAGGTTCTAAAATGTTCAATACGCTCTCCAATGATTCACGGTACATGCGTAATTGAAGGATCAACTTTACATTGCTGCTCTTTAGGGCTTTATTCTCTTTTTCAAGAATCTCAACCCAGTCAATGATTTCATCTGTTTTCATACTTCACCGTTTTCATTGCGTTTCTTACAGTCCAGAATCGGGCAGGTAGCACAAACTTTTGGAATAGCTTGCATAGGCCAGCCAGACTCCTCCCACCCAAGGATAGTTTCAACAACCCATCGGATGGTTCGTTGAAGCTCATTCATGCGAATACCAGCTTTGGCTGCTTTCTGAGGATCTGGATCATTGATGTCCGTGATGATCGGGATATCCTTGAACCCTGCATTGTCTCTTTTGTAATCAAACACGAGATAAACAAAAGGTCTTCCAAAGATTTGCCGGTACATCATTGCTTCGGTAAAATCTGCCATTTCCATATTTCCCCAAGGGGTGCCATGAAACAATCCGTTGCTGAAGGATTCAACCACATCCTTATCCTTGGTCAATTTCAGGTCAATGGTAGCTGATTCAAAGGAATACCCGGGAGTTGTGATCGGAGAAACAAAATCCAAAGTGCCATCAAGGAAAATTGGAATATTCCAGTTGTGCTGTGGATCAATCCAGCGGCGTTTGTGGTAAACTTGTGTATGATTTTGATCAATGACCAATCCATAATCCTGTTTCACCTTGAAGAACAACTCAATTGCCTGATCAATCCGGTCATGATCTGCCAGCCTGGCCCCTGTCTTTTTATGGCGGGGAAGATCGATGGTCTCACTTCCATCGGCAGAACTACCGATGCATTTACTCTCGAAATACAGCCCCTTGATCATTGAATCTGAAGGTGGTGTTGTAATATCCCTGAGCAAAATAGTCCTGAAAACTTTATATGGACAAACCGGGTAAGGATCTCCTTTATAGATCAACTGCCGGATAAGTGATTTCGATACCCTTATTGCAGTTATCTTTCCTGTTACCTGTGAACGGTCGATCTTTGGAGGAAGTTTATCTGTACGGGGCTTCTCCAACATCGTTGCCATTACCATCGGCGGCGCAATGATCTGATCAAACAGCCCCACAAATTCATTGAAGGGGCTACTTATTACCTGTTCAAACCTGGGCTGCATGACCAATCTCTTTGAGTGGTTTCAGAAATGTTTCTGCCGATTCGATCACTTGTTCTCTTCTGATGATACCAAGTCCTGAAAACGGGATACACTCTACGGCCAGCTGTAATGCGTAATACCTTCGCGAGATTATATCACGCAGATGCGGGTCATTGTCCTGGACATTGGTGACAACCCATTCGTGGTAAACACCGGCCAGCGTATTTACATCCTCTATTGTCCTGGGAGGAATGCCCGCATTGGTAAAGTGAAGCCGGGCAATGGTCTGACACATCGAGAATGAAATCCTCTTGACAGTATCCGGATCATTGTACGACTTGCCGTTTGTTCCAGTCTCAACAAGTTCAACCTTCTTTACTTTGGTGATGTTGTTGCCCCCATTGGCCATTACGGTTACCTCATAAGTAACCAACGTTCCAACCGGAAGCGGATAGTTTACCTTTTCTGAACCGCAGCTTCCTGCTGTGCCATCGTCAAAGACAATGTTGAAACCATAGTTTGGCTTACCGGTGAATTTGTTCACCCAGGTTCTTTGGACGCCATTTTGCATCTGAGGCGTTACGATTTTAATAATTCCTTGTGCCATAATTTTAGGTTGTTAAATATTCAAAATGGGAGATCATCGACCGGACTGTACACAAGTTCCTTCTGAAGGTTACGAACGGGTTGTGCCGGATCAAAACCGGTCCCATGTCCAATGTCCGAAAGATCTGAAACAGGAAAATTATTTACCGGTATCACTTCTTTCTGTCCATCCGCTTTCTTTACTTCAAGGATGGGTTTTATTGCACCATTCACAGGTTTCCCATTAAGAGGGGATTGCCCCAGTTCAAGTTCCATGGCAATGATTTCCCTGGCTATCGGCAGGGCATCATGTGTGAAGTGCTCAAATACTTTCTTTGCCAGTTGAAGTGCTCTCTGTTCTGTTTCGGTTATCATCTTGCTTTCTTTTTTGATTTGTTAATTGATTGTTTCTTGTTTGTTTGAATTGAACCAGGAAGCGGAATTTCCCAGAATTGATCATAAGCCATCTCAGTGAAGAAATGAATCAATGCCGCTGAGTCACCAATTTTGTCCTCTCTGTTTTTCCCGGCATCCACAATGAACATGTGTTCCAAAATGTCATGCTCAATTCCGGTGTATTCGCTCATCAGGTCCTTGTAAATGTTAAAGGAATTAATCAGCAGCACCTGGTTGGGTGTACGCCGGAATGTCTCAGACCCTTTCATGTCCTTCAACACCGGACGGTAACCAGTTGACAGGTTCTCTTTATTCTGCTGTGCATCGTTGAAATGGTGGAGCGGAATGATCAGACCTTTAGTTTTCTGCCGACATTTGAGTAGATTATGCATCACATGGTTTGAGAATCCGTTGGGATCGAATTTGAAATCTCCCTGATCATCAAGGGATAGAATGTTATCCACGACCAGAATATTAAACCGGTCCTTTCTTTGATCGCAGAATTGTACGAAATGGGTCACGATATCATCTGATCTGATTGCCTGATCAATGAACTCAATGTCGAATTGTTGGAATTCACGGGTAAACCCTTTCATCTCATCAATCATTGAATGGTCATATTTCATGGACTTCAAGTGCTTTGCCGTAATGAAAACCTTGGAGGCCAGGTAAGATCGTAAAAGATCCTGCCGGGAATCCTCCAGGGATATCCAGCATACTGAAATATCAGGATGCCGTTCCAAGAGCCTGTAAATAATGGTACGAATGAACCTGCTCTTCCCTGCCGAAGCTGCTCCGGCAATCAGGATGATCTTGTCTTTAGCCAAGGAAATCACCTCGTCAAATCGGGGCCATCCCAGGTTATAGACCATCATCGGCAGCAAGAACTTTTTGGATTTTCGAGATTGAATGGAATCAAACTCAGTTATCATCTCGTCGGCCAGGCTGTCTGCTGTAGTTGCCACCGTTTCAAACAAAAGCGGGTCAAGCGTTTCCAACTCAGTAATGAAATCTTCCAACAAGTCAAATACATCAGTTGAATCATTCATCGCAATATCAGCCTTTTGAAGCCCGATCCTGTTGATCTCCCGTTGAAGAAACTTTTGGTATATGATCCGGAACCAGAAATCGATATTGACCGTGCTGGAAATTCTTGATGTCAGTATCGTTATTCCATAGGCCCCGCCAACCAATTCAAGATTACCATTCTTTCTGCACTGTTCGGTCACCGTCAGAATGTCAATCGGAAAATCCTGTTCTTGAAGGGTTTTAATTGCGTTTAACAATAGTTTGTGTGATTCCTTGTAGAAATGTTCCGGCCGGAGTTTCAGCAGCACTGTCTTTACATGATCTGCCTGTGATTCCAACATTAAACTACCAATTATCGCTTCTTCAAGGTCAATTGCTTGCGGAGGACTCTTACATTGTTCAAAAACAGAATCGGTATTGCGCTTTTTTTTAGCCCATTGACTGGTCTGTTTCATTTGGAAATTTCCTTTTGAATTCATCGAGTTTGGTTTTGAGGTATTCTTCTGTGAAGTTCCCGAATAGATATTTGTTTCTTTCACCCTGGCTGGCAGATGGGACAAATTCCTGCTCGTACCATTTCATATAAATGAAATTTAGGAGGTTCTTTCGCTTTTCTTCGTCAGCCTTGCCGATGAACTTTGGCTCCCGGGATCCGTATTTCATGTTCCATGCTCTGATATGAGCAGCAAATTTGTCCATGATTAGCCGGTAAGAAATTGGAGTGCCATCCGCACAGATTTTTTCATGCTCGATGTACCAGTGGATTTTTTCATACGCTTCGGTAAGGTCTCCTGCAGGATAAATTTTCATGATCTCCTGGCGGAATATATCAAAGGACGGAATCTCGGATATTATCGGCTCCTTGTGCTTGCCTTTCCCCTTGGTCGTCATATCGCTGAGGGATTAAGGTTACAGGGTGCCTTCATCGGCAAAGGAATAGAATTGATCGTTTGCCAGAATAATGTGATCAAGGATGGTAATTTCCAAAAGTTGACCGGCGTTCACGAGTTTTTTAGTAATTTTCTGGTCAGCTTCACTTGGATTTACCATCCCGGAAGGGTGGTTATGACCCAGGATGACGGCCGATGCGTGACTATCCAGGGCGATCTTAAAGACTTTCTTTGGGTCCACAACAGTGCCCGAAATTCCCCCTTCACTGATCTGAACTTTCTGGATTACCTTGTTGGCTCTGTTAAGCAGTATGATCCAGAACTCTTCATAAGGCTTGTCGGTTAAAACTGATCTGAAGATTTCATAAGCATTCCTTGAAGTCGATATTTTTTCTTTCAAAACAACTTCTGAGGCACTACGCCGGCGACCAATTTCAAAGGCTGTAATCACCCTTGTGGCCTGCGCCATGGTGATATTCCCTGTCTTGACAAGGTCATTAACGGATAATTTGGCAATTTCACCAAGGTTGTCAGCGCTATGGTTAAGAATTTGCCGTGCTGCATCAAGGCATGATCTCTTTCGGGAACCATCGTTTCCAATAATTATCGAGAGTAGTTCTGAGTCCGATAATGCCATTCTGCCTTTGAGCAGGATCTTTGTGGCAGGTTTATCATCTTCGCACCACATGAGCATGGGAACGGTATTTCTATATTCTTTCATTTTGATTGGGGTATTACGGAATAGCTGTTTTAAAAGGTCAAGTTGCATGATGGAATGTGTTTATGGATGGATCCTTCAGCAGGGCAATACGCTGCAACTCCTTTCCGATCATGAATAGGTCCAGGGGCTCATCGACATATATTACCCGGTCATCTTCCGAATTGCAGATAATGGTGCCACCAGCAATCGTGTTATCCTGAACTTCAATCTCACCTCCCTTGAATTGAAGAATCCGTTTATCAAATGCATTCATGTTTCACAGGATTTTAAATGATGGTTGATGTTGTTTTGAAGGTTGATCAGGAAATCCTTATCACAAAACACCGAAGATGTTCCTCGTTTGGTGCTCAGCGTGATTCTGTGTATCTCTTCTTCTTTATCTTTTGAGATTTCAAGACAGAATTCATCGGTACGTTTCTTCTGTTTGAATTGCTGGGGATCGGCGAGGAGCCGTTCCACGATCTGCTGATAAATCTCACATTGCTGCAAGTAGTAAGGGTAATCTCTATCTTTCCTGCTACGGTTGCAACTTGTGTTGTGGATCAGGTTGGCCAGGATATTATCACGCAGGTTTTGGCAGGTCTGGTATTCCTCGATAAAACCTTCCCGGTCATAATGAGCGATGAAGCCGGCGCGAAGGTGAAGCCATCTGTAGGCTTCCAGTGATAGTTTGGTAATGTCTCTGCAGGCTTCAACAATGTTCCCTTTGATCCTGGAGGCCTTTTCGGGTGGCAGTGAGTGCGTCATACCTAAAGTTTATTTGGTGCGTAAATTGGTCGAATGGTCGTGCGATCTGAGGATTTTTCACCACAGTATTCCATCATTCGCAGTATCTCATTTTCGATACGGTCATTGAGAAATGCTTCAAACGGATGCTTATCGAATTCCGGGTCAATCGGTTCATCCCGGGATCCTTTGTGGCCATGCTGTATTTGATTAATGTCTGTGTTCATAAAAGGTTGGATTAAAAGGTTGAAAACTATCAGAAAAACAGGGAATTGAAGTTGTTTAGTTATTGATCTTTCAAAATGAAGTGCATGGAGGCAGTCATATTGAACGCTTCATGGGAAAAAAACATCAAGAAAGTTTTGCGTATAAAGAAAATTGTAACTTTAACCTCTCAATATTTTCTTAAATGAAAATCCTGCATAATCGTACCTGTCTGCTTTGTATATGGCCAGGAGTTACCCTTTTCCACAAAAAGAGGTGATTTCAAGTCGGATCA
>CAIQUS010000015.1 GCA_903875045.1 uncultured Bacteroidales bacterium | reverse complement strand
GAAAATATTATTACTGAACTTGTGGGAGATTGGGTCCTCTCCCGCATCATAAAGGCCATACGATTTGTTTAAAGCCCCGCCCGGCAAGGTTCCCGAAAGGTAAACCGTATTAAAATATATATTTTTATAATGATTACCATCATAGTTTGGTTCTGCATAAATTCCGTAAAGGTTGGTGCTGGTATTCCCGCCAAGGATGATGATATTATTTGAACATTCTTGCGATTTCATCAAAATAATGCCCCGAAGGCTGGCCATTGTGCTGTTCGCTCCGGTCACCGACAAACTGTGAATGAAATTTTTCCTTACGCGTTTAAATCCTGCTGAGCTGCTTACGATCCCGATCACATTTCCGGCAAAAGCATCATTCGAGTTGCTCAAATTGAATATGGTGTTGCCTTCCAACGTAGGGGGTACAAATGAGGATGTGGAACTACTCTCTGCAATACCGATAACCGGTGAATTTTCGGAGAGGACAGCATTGGCATTGGCGATGGTCAAATCACGTACTGTATTATTAGTGATTGTATTAATCCCAAACTTGACACCTATGCCAACAATACGGCCAATTACCGTATTGGAGATACACGTCGTTCCGTTTTGCATATTTGCGATCGTGTTTCCGGTAATCGTCATGTAATACCCCAACGAGTTATAAATGCCATACAATGTTTGGGCAAACAGGGTTGACGTGGAGGAGGCATTGATACTGCCCGCTGTGGTCGTACTTCCGATGGTATTGTTGCTAACGGTTATTTCTTCACTCCCAGCCATGAATATTCCGTAAATGTTTGTTGCGTATCCTGCATTACTGTTGGCTGCTGTTATTGAACCGATATTATTGTTTTGGATCGTTATTTCCCCGATTGAATTGTTATATATCCCATAGAAATTTCCGCCATTGGTACCCGAGGTGAACAAAATACTGTTGGTTCCCGTTGCCGATCCGATGGTATTGCCCGTAATGGTGCCAATACTGGCATTGGTAGTGGTAGCACAAACGATGCCTTTCCAGGGGAGGTTTGCAGCGTTGGCGTACGAAAAGTTCTGTATGGTATTGCCCTGAACACTGTTTTCCGTGTCTGTGGCAGTAGAAAGATAAATGGCGGTAAAAGCGTTGTCGAATGCATTGGTCTTTGTCCAGGCTGTACCCCCGCATTTAGCCGCGGATCCACCAATGAAGTTGTTGGTCAGGATGAAATTGTTTCCGGTTGTCGAGTTGATATTGATCACGGTATAGGCCACAGCCGCTGTTGGCACAAATGAAGCGGTTTCATAAAAACTGTTTCCTGTAATTGTCCACTCCGTGGAAAGGCCGCCAATATTAATCCCGAAGGAGGCAATTCTCCGGTTAAAAAAATCATACACATTGTTGTTGCTGACTATATTGCCGCTGTTTGCCTTGGCCGAAGTTCCCGCCGAAAACAGGGCATTGATCGGCCGGTTTGCGTCGTTGGCATTCGTAATGTAGTTCTGGTCGATGGTATTACCATCATTCCCTGTAGTGCCAGTGGTCGTGCTGAATAACAGGATCCCCGATGCTGCAGCGGGAGAAGACCCTCTGATGGTGCAGTATTTCAAGGTGTTGGTACATGCATCATTGATAAACCGGATGGTGGAGGTTTCCGCCGTAGCCAACGTGTTGGTATTGCTGATTGTCAGGCTTTTGGTGGCCCCGATCCCGTTTTCCCTGCCGTCGATTGTTACATTGTCGGCGCCATTAAGGTCGATCAGCGGTTTCGCTACTGATCCCGAGATGATCCGGGTTCCCACCGGGGTAATGGTCAGTCGAGTCCACATTCCTGAAGCTCCCGTTAAGGCGTTCGCGCCGTCTTCATCCGTCACATCCGCCGTAATGGTGACAGAGATCGTTTTCCCTGCCTGGCTGGCGCCGTTCAGCGCGGCAAAGGCCCCGGCTGCTTTAGTCAGCGAGGTGTAGGTTCCGTCTTTGCCGTTAGAACCGGAGATGGTGATCTGTGCATTTGCATGAAAGGTTGCAATAAGGGCAAACAGTAAAAACAGGGTAATGTTTTTCATAATTAAAAGGTTATGTGAGATTTAACAACAGGCATGAATAGTCAGTTTTCCAGTTTATATTCCAATAAAAGATCATCGATCACTTTTAAATCCAAAGGTTTGGCAATAAATTCGTTGCACCCTGCCGACAGGGCCATCTCAGCCGACGCTACACTGAACCAGCCCACCAGGATAATGAAAAGATCATGGCAACCGGCTTTTCTCAGGGAATAGGCAACCCTGAACCCGTTCAGTTCTGCTAGGCTTACGTCCAGCAGCAGGTAACGGATACCAGGGTCAGCCAGACATTTTTCTACCGTTTCCGGGCCAGAATAGGTACGGATCAATGAGTAAGGGGCTAAAGAAACAGCGTTTTCGAATTCCAGGGATGTGGTTTCCGCAAATCCGGCTACCAGCACTTTGCACTTTTCCTGATGCATAACGGGGAATATTTTTTCCCAAAGGTATATGCAACACAACCAAACGGCAAGTAACCGGGGCAGGAAAAATCTGTTATAATTCTTATAGGGTGAGGTTTAATGCCTGAAATTCAGATTGATGCATCCGTAATTTCCTGCGCCCGAGGGTAAATGGCTGTCAAAATCACAGGCGTATCGTTGTAACATTCAACGTCTTGTGAAAATATACAAGAAAACTATAAGATGGTTTTCGGGGGGATAAAACGCCTTCCTGAGTTATATCATTGCGCTAAGTGTTAAGCGTTAAGTGTGGGGAGAATGCTTCAGGGATTTATTGCAGTCAGCTTTTGCTGACTGTGCTGGGAGATGGCAGTTGTAAACCGGGGCTTTAGCCACATTGAATTACCGCTTCTCCGGCCAGAAAATGGCCTAAAATTATTTGATTCGTATGCAAAAATGGTCTAAATTTGCAGATATGATAGAAATAACACGAGAGATAAATGTTCCAATGACCTCATTTTTCCTCTTCGGACCAAGGGGAACCGGGAAATCCACCTTTGTAAAAAGTCTGATTCATCAAGATGACCTTTATATTGATTTTCTAGATCCTGATACTTTCCGAACATATGCTGCCTTCCCCGAAACCCTTATCAGAACAGTTAACGCGATAAACCCGGCACGGGTGATTATTGATGAAGTTCAAAAGGCCCCGCAGATACTGGACGTGGTGCACAAAATAATGGAAGATAAAAAGATCCTGTTTATCCTGACCGGTTCAGGTGCACGTAAACTTAAAAAGTCAGGTGCCGACCTGCTTGGAGGGAGAGCCTCTTATTGCAGAATGCACCCATTTACGGCACGTGAGTTGGGAAATGCTTTCTCACTTGAAAAAGCCTTGCAAACAGGATTGATTCCGGTCATCGAAAACAGTGTCGATCCCACCAGGACACTCTCTGCCTATGTAGATATTTATCTTCGTGAAGAGATTCTGGCTGAAGGACTGGTCAGGAACCTTGGGGCATTCACCCGTTTTCTTGAGATTATTAGTTTTTCGCATGGTTGTGTCCTCAACGTAAGCAACCTGGCAAGGGAATGTCAGATCAGCAGAGGCATCGTTACAGGTTATATTGATATTCTGGAAGATCTTTTACTGGCCTATCGCCTTGATGTTTTTGCGCGTCGGGCAAAACGAAAAACAGCCTCCCATCAGAAATTTTATTTGTTTGATAACGGGTTATACCGTAGGTTAAGACAAAGGGGACCCCTTGATATTGAATCCGAAATTTCGGGTCCGGCCCTGGAGGGGCTGGTTGGTCAGCATATCAGGGCATATTCGGACTTTGAACTTCAGGATGCCCGTTTATACTACTGGCGGTCGCTGGCGGGCAATGAAGTTGATTTTATCCTTTATGGCGGGAAAACATTTGTTGCCATTGAAGTAAAGAATACCAAAGTTATGAGGCCAACGGACTATAACGGACTTGTTTCATTTGGCGATGATTATCCTGAAGCTTCACTGGTTCTGCTCTACAGGGGGAATGTTACGATGAAGCATAAGAATATGCTCGTGGTTCCTGTTGAGTTGTTCCTGAGAAATCCGGGAGAATATTTGAAATAGACGCTACTTCAACGCGATAAGGTAGGAGGTAAGGCTGGCCTCCGGATCAATGTTGAGTTTTTTTCGGATCCGGTGGCGGGTTCCGTCAATGGAGGCAGGGTTGATGTTCATTAGCCGGGCGATCTCTTTGGATGACAGGTTCAACCGCAGCAATGAACAGATTTGCAGTTCGGTTTTGGTCAGGTCGGGACAACATTCAATCAGCTTTTCCAGGAAATTTCCATGCATCTGTTTGAATATCATATCAAAATGTTGCATGGGCTCCCCCTGGTTTTCGCTGCGAATGGAGGAAAGCGTTTGTGAAAACTCATCCTGGTCTTTCTTTTTGACAAACTTTTGCTGAAAAGGATTTAGTTTTTCGCTGAAGTTGAGATTCTTCTGGTTCAGTTCGGCGTTGAGCATGGTTTGCGATACAAGTTCCTGCTCCCGAAGCTGCATTTCCAGTTGAAGCATCACAATCTCCTCCTGCTTTAATTGATTCTCCAGGTTTACATTCCTGACTTCCATCTCCTTATGATGAGATTCCTCTTCGGCAAGCCTTGCACGCTCCTCTGCCAACAGACTTTTTTCACGGGAACCTTTATGCCGCCGCTGTAAATAGAGCGTAAGAATGCTAAAAAGCACAATCAGGAAGGAGGCAATCAGGATGACGATGAAAGTAATGGTATTGTTGTATTTCTTTTCAATGGTGAGTTTTCCGATTTCGGCCTTCAGGATGCGGTTGCTGTAACTAAATTCAAGTTGGTCAAAAGTTTCGCGGCCAATCTCCCGGTAAAGTGAATCCTGGTATTTTCCTGACATCTCGAGGTATTCAAATGCTTTGCTGTTATTGTTCTGTTTTCGTTCCCATCCGGCCAGGATTTCGCAGGCCTCCAGTGCAACAGGCATCACCGAATGGGCCCTTGCCCAGGATAAGCTTTGCACAGCCACCCGGAAAGCAGTGTCGGACTGCCCGCCATTCCAGAGCAGCGAAGCATACAGCAGCATGGCCCGGTGGTACTCGGGCAGGATCATAATCTCATTCCTGATACGGCTTACTTTGGCCAGGATGTCCATGGCTTCCCGGTCATTCCCACGCAGATGCAGCACTGTCGCCTGGTTAATACTGAACCCTGAATGAACCCGCGGATCGGGGAAGGAAAGACAATCCTTGCAGTTGTTAAGGAGTGAATCAGCCTCACGCAACTTGCCTGAGGCGATCATGGCCGACTGAAGGCTCATCAGGGTAAAATAGTAGCCGGTCTTCATATTGATGGCCTGGAAAACCGGCAGGCTCTGGTAATAATAGTTTTTACTGAGTGCCAGGTAGTTCTTTGATTTTTCGGGATCAGCCGTTTTAAAAAGGGTGCCCAGGTTCAGATAAATATTCCCGATAGCCAATTTATGAGCGGCTTCCGAGGCGGAATCGGCCAAAACAGAGTCGTAGGAGGCAGATTCAAGATAATACTGAAGAGCCCTGGAATACCTGTTTTGTTCCAGGTATACGCTGCCGATATTAAACAGCGTCGACATGATCTGGTGCTGCTTTTGCCTGCTCCTGAAATAGTCGAGCGACCTGTTCATCAGGATAACAGCTGTATCGTATTTACCCATGATGCGGTATAAACTGCCGGTTTGCTCCAGGGCGCGGTACTGATACAGGGTGTCATGAGCTTTCAGGCAGGTTTCTTCAGCCTGTCGCAGGTAAAACAGGGCACTGTCAAAATTTCCCTTGTTCTCCCAGGCCATGCCAAGTACAAACTGGTGACGACCGATCCGGTGTAAAGGAACATCCGAGTTAAATAGCGTTTTCCCGTCCATTCCATAAATCAGGGAAGTGTCCGGATCAATATTCCAGTAGAAAGCGCAAAGTTTTGTAAGGTATTTCAGCCTTGTTTCAGGGGGTAATTCCCCTTTCAGCAGCTTTTTCATCACCGGCACCGAGTCCTTGAATGACATCTGGCAAAAAGCCTGCGAAACCATTAAAGTAAAAAGTGACAAAACGAAAGTCCGGTAACGCATTGCTTACGATATATAAAAAACGGGATGATGATGCAAAGATAATTTTTTCCTTACCTTTTTCCCTTTTTCTTGAAATAAAGTGCATCCAGATAATAAAGTATCCTGATGGAGAAGCTGTTGGATGCCGGAGAGTTTAATGTGTTTTTGAAATCCCGGAGGAAATCTTTTTCAATGTTGTTGCTAAATGTATTAATCGCATTTTTCCAAACGACTGAAATCTGGCTTCCGGGGGCAAAATTCCAGATATAGGTGAGATCGAGGTTAAAGAGATTGTAATTCACATCGGGATCATTTGAATAGGCTGCTGGTTGGAGGGTGCCATCCCGCTGAAGGGTCGAAAAATCGTAATATGGCGCGGAAACCCAGTAATGCCGTGCCCTTAAATCGATACTCATGGTGCTGCTGATCATATAATTTGCCTCCAGGATGTTGGTAACGGTTTGCCGGTCGCGGCGGCCAAAGTAAATGTTTTTATTACCGAGTGAATCATCCAACTGATCAACAAAACCCACATCATTCAGGATATTTTCATAATTGAATTGATACAACATGAATATGCGGTTGGAAATCCGATACCTTGGTTCGATGGTAAATCCATATCCCGATGATTTTATTTTCGGTGCAATCTGACCATTCAGGGAAAAATCCAATGCGAATTTTTTCGAATAATCCGAAGAAATCCAAACGTTTAATTTTCCGTTAGCCGGTGAAATATACATCCAGCCATCCACCCGGGGCTCATAATAATCATGCGATGGGACCGGGTAAATATCGGCAGTGGAGCCCAGGGACAGATGCTTTGTGGTGGTAGTGTTTGTTTCCAGGAACACCTGCAGCGACGTAAACTTTAATCCATCGTACAATGTATTGTAGCTTACCTGCCCATAATTGAACCAGTTCAATACTTTCCAGAATGGATCATAAATATTATAAACTACTGTCAGATTGTTGATGAACCTGTTGTTGATCACATTGAATCCCATGTCGTTCGGATCATACGTGTCCGTTTCAAGTAGCTGTGCGTAGCTGAACCGGAAGTTCCCGGCAATTTTTCCATACGAAAGTGAATACCGGAAACCCAGGTCAGGGGAGTTGTGGCTATAGTATTTCTGACTCACAAACCCATCGCCGGTGAGGGCATAAGTGTATTTTTTATTGGCAAATTTAAAAGTGGTTCCGGTTACATTGGCGGTATAACCCTCCGTAGGCATAAAATAATTGGTATTCAGAAAATCGATGTATGAATTGTTCTTCAGGTTTTGATCGAGTACAAAAGTACTGTAGTTGGTAAAACCTTGTGTCAGCACCAGCCGGCTTTCTCCGGTAATGGTATCCTCAATGGTGGCCCAGGTATTTGCCGACATGGCATTGAAAAGCCCGATCCCCAGTCCGCCACTGGTTCGCCCGGAAATTTTTGACGCATTGATCAGTTTGGTCTGATTCGGGTTGTCAGCCACTTTTTCATGGGCCCCGAGCTCATTGTAGGGCTTTTCGTACCCTTTTGGCTCACTGCCAACGCGGCGTGAGTAAAAAATTCCCCCTTTGTTAAACAATTCTGTTCCTTCCGTAAAAAATTGGCGACGCTCGTCATAACGGATTTCAAAGGGTGAAAAGTTGTAGATTTTATCATCCGACCTCACCTGCCCGAAATCGGGGATGAGGGTCATATCGAGGGTGAAGCTCTCGTTGATGCCATATTTTAAGTCGGCACCATAATTATAGGATAATTGATAGTCCTTTTCTCCGGGGCTGTTCTGAAGATACCCCGACAAATATGGTGAAACCGAAAGCCGGAGAGGAGGTTGTATATCTCTGATGCCTTCAAGCAATCCGCTCTGGTTCACATATCCTGAAACCTTTGAATCCACCAGATTCCAGGAGTCGTATTCCCTGAAACGTCTGATTTCACGCTGACAATTGATGCCCCATTCCTGAATAGGCTGTTTCGGAAACCGGATGGCCGAGTAGGGGATCTTCATTTCAACAGCCCAGCCCTGTGCATTTTTACGGGCTTTGCTGAGCCATACCGCATCCCAGCTGAAGTCATCTTCACTTTCCGCAGCAAGTTTGAAATCGGTTTGCACATCTGAAGAGTACACCATGAAACAAAATGCGTTAAGCCCGTCGTTAAAGGGACTTACAACGAAAACGAAGTTGTCGGAATTCAAATCAACGGCATCCCTGAGCCCCAGTTGCATGGGAATGCTGTCGGGGTGCGGATCAAACAGGGTTGCACCAATATATAGTCCGCTGTTGTCATAAAGAAACCTGACTTCGGTTGCAAATGTTGCAGGCTTGCCGTTGTAGGGCATTCGCTGAAAAAAATCAATGGCTTTAGGGGCTGTGTTCCAAACGGGTTCATCAAGAACTCCATCAATTCTGATGGCATCATTTACACGGATGGCAGAATTTTTCTTCTTCTCAGCCTGGGAAAATGCAGTAGCGTAAATGAGAATCAGAATAAAAATGGGCAGAATTGACTTCATAAAATATTCGGTTCGTTTTTCCAGGCAGCAAACAGTTTAAAAAAATCCGGATAAACATTTTTGTTGGTTGCAATGATCTGCTTGCCAAAAACATAATTGCCGGTACCCTGAAAATCAGTCACAACTCCACCGGCATTTTTCACGAGCAACCCGCCTGCGTTAACATCCCAGGGGCTCAGGCCATATTCGTAAAAACCGTCATACCGCCCGCAGGCAGTGTAAGCTAAATCGGCGGCGGCAGAACCAAGACGGCGGGCTCCACCGCTGTTCTGCAACAGGTACCTGAAAATGGCAAGGTAATCATCAAGCCGGCGGTAATCATAATAGGGAAAACCGGTTGCGAAAAGCGATTCATGAATGGTAGCCGTTTGCGAAACATGGATGACCTCACCGTTGAGGTACGACGGTGCCGATTTCCATGTGTAAAAACACTCCTTCAGGTTGGGTTCATAAACCATGCCGATGATGGTTTCGTCCCCGTGCATCAATCCGATGCTGATGCAGTATAGCGGAACCCCGTGAATGAAGTTTGTGGTCCCGTCGAGCGGATCGATCACCCAGGTATATTCGCCGGGTTGTAACGCTGGATTTTCTTCTGCAATAAACCCGCTGCCTGGAAGTAGCTTTGATAGCTTTTCAACAATGCGCCGCTCCGATTCCTGGTCAACATACGTCACATAATTATGCAAGCCCTTTGATTGAATATCTGTTATTTTCAGTTTTGTGATCTCCTGTTTTAAAAATTCACCCGTCTCTACGGCAAGGTCGCAAACCTGATGCGTTAGTTTTTCAAGATTCATATCACTTTCATTTCTATTTGCAAAGTAACGCCTAAATTACGAAGTGAGAAAATTATCATTACCTTTGCTTTGAAACAAACTGGATGTCCCCGACAATTTTGCTTATCGGTAAATATCGTTTTTTCTTCAACAGCCGTGAAGAGCAAAGGAGACATATTCATGTGTCAACCTCGGATGGAACAGTTAAAATTTGGCTTGAACCTGTAATTGCACTTGCTGACTTATATAATATTTCATCCGGGGAATTAACAGAAATAATTAAAATTGTGGAGGAAAATAAAGATGGGTTCATCGAAAAGTGGAATCGGCACTTCAGTTTGTAGCGTTACCGGGATGAATGACCTGGGGTTTTGGGTACTTGTTGAAGAGAAGGAATATTTTATCCCATTTTCGGATTATCCCGGGTTTAAAGATTCATCTGTAAATCAAATTCTGAATATCAAATATATGCCACCTTCGCAATTGCATTGGGATGAAATCGACATGGACATTGAATTGCAAGCGCTTGTTCAACCCGATGCTTTTCCATTGGTGTATATCAGGTAAAAACAACCAAAAAACCATCCCCTTCCAAATTTTCAAGTTTAACCGTCACGACCCGGTTCACCAATTCCGGATTGAACTTTGTTTTCACTTTAATGTAGTTCTCCGTAAAGCCATGCATGAACCCATTTGAGTTGTCCGACTCGAATAACACCATCACCTCTCTGCCCCGATTTTCCTGATAGAATTGAAGTTTCTTTCTGTCCGACAATTTGTGCAAGGCATCGCTGCGCTCTTTTTTCACCCTGTCCGGAACAGGTGATTCCATTTTTGCGGCCATGGTGTTGTCGCGCTTTGAATAGGTGAAAACATGCAGATAGGAGACAGGCAGCTGTTCCAGAAAACCAAAGGTTTCCATAAAATCCTCCTCTGTTTCGCCGGGAAAGCCAACAATCACATCAGCGGCAATACATGCCTGGGGCAACAGTTCCCTGATTTTCTGAACCCTGGAGGCATAGAGTTCGCTGGTATACCTGCGGTGCATGGCCTTGAGGATTTTATTGCATCCCGCCTGTAAAGGAATGTGAAAATGGGGCAGGAAATTTTTGGATTCAGCCACAAACTCAATGATCTCATTGGAAAGCAGATCGGGTTCGATGGAAGAAATCCGGATGCGGTTCATCCCTTGAACCCGATCGAGCGCCCGGATCAAACCGATAAAGCTCTCTCCGTTTTGTTTGCCGAAATCACCTATATTTACGCCTGTTAACACGATTTCTTTGATGCCATTGGCTATTATTTCACCGGCATTCTTCACGGCATTTTCAACGGTATCGCTTCGGCTGCGGCCACGGGCAAGCGGTATGGTACAGTAGGTGCAAAAGTAATCGCACCCGTCCTGGATTTTCAGAAATGAGCGGGTTCGGTCGCCATACGAAAAGGATGGGATGAAAGCATCACGGTCGGCACGGGTGCTTACAGCCAAACCACCATGATAATCGTGGTCAGGATCTCCAGCCGGCTGATAAAGTTTATTCAACTCTTCCAGAAGCCGGAATTTACCATTGTGGCCCAAAACGAGGTCAACACCCTCCATTTGTGAAAGCTCATCGGGTTTCAGCTCCGAAAAACAACCAATTACGGCAATTTTAGCTTTGGGATTTATCTTGTGTGCCTGCCGGATGGCCGCCCGGCATTTTTTCTCAGCCACAGTGGTAACAACACAAGTACTGATCACATACACATCAGCCGGGTCATGAAAATTTCTCACCTCAAACCCGTTTTCCTGAAATTGCCGTGACAAGGCTGAAGCTTCTGCAAAGTTGACTTTGCAACCAAAATGATGGAATGCGATGGATGTTGGATTCATCCCGCAAAAATACTGTTTTTCCCTATTCCACAACGCCTGTGGATGCCACCTCCGGCTTGGGCTCTTCAGCAGGTGTCTCCTTCTTTTTATTTATCGCAATATTGATCCCGAACTGGATCGAATAATTGTTTGTTCCTCGGTAAAAAATCAATCCAGGTAAATTATCCGAAACAGCATAAAGTTGCACCGGTCCTAGGTTCACACTGAGCCCTGCACCAATGTTGGTAAATTGACGGTTAAATATGTTGTAGGAAACCATCAGCCCGAGGATCCGCGGCAGCTGGTAATAATATGACACCGATAATGCCGGATAAAAATGATGGTCCCAGGAAATTCCATTGAGCAATAAATTGAACCGGTGATGCTCATTGAGCGAATATGACCCGCCGATGTTATACCTGGTCGGAAGCCAGGTGGTATATTTCATGTTATATACAGAATCGACGTCGACCAGGTCGAGGATGCTGTCTGCCATTTTTTGCCCAAAAGTGTTCAAATTGCTGATGATATCTATGAAGCTGTTCAAATTCAATCCGTTGAAATTGAATTCTTCGCCGGGATTGTGGCTGATATAGGTCAGGGTCCGTGCCTTCCAGGTGATAAACCCAATATCCAGCACGCTGGCGCTTAAACTGATCCTGTCGTTTAACTGGTAGGTTAATCCCAGGTCGATGCCCAAACCGTTGTTACCAGGAAAAACAAGCTTGGATACAGACTGATCAAGGTAATGTTCTATATCATCGATGCCGGAAGTACGGAGTTCAAAATCCGAACGCATGCGAATTTCGAATGTGCTCGTGTCGGTGTACACATCGAACTCTGATTTGGTGGTAGCTGCATTTATCCTGCCCGACAGGTATTTCAATCGTGCACCCCAGGTCATTTTCTTTTTCATGGCGTACCCTGAAAATGAAGCAGCCCATTCATCAAAAGCAGTGAGATTTACAGAAGGAGCAATGTTGGCATGCTGTCCGAAGAATTGGGATGAGGCATTGCCGTACCACAGAAAATTACCCAGGCTTGCTGGAATCATGATATGCTGGACAAGCCGTTCACGTACACTGAAACCAAGAAAAAACTGTCCTTTCGCTATTTGGGTACCAAAGGACAGGATATCAACGTTGGAATACAACCGCAAATGATCGTTTTTGGAAATTTTTCCAAGAAAATTTTCAACCTTGAAGGTTACCGAATCATAACCATCCCGCTCAATGACATCATTGTAGGTAAATGGATTGGCATAAGCAGATTGAAAACCCGATAACACCGGTATTCCGATAAAAAATTTCTGATCGGGGATAAATGCGGGGTTTTGGGAGATTCGTTGCGGAACGATCTGCATGTTGTACAGGCTCAGGTCATGCTGCGCAAATATTTTCACCGGTGCCAGGCTTAACAAAAAGCAGAGGATGGTGTAGCAAACAACTTTTCTTTTCATGTTTTTCTGTTTTTATATTGTTGCTATTTGCTGAATTGAATGTTAGTCCGGAGTTTGGCCTTGGCAGTAAAGTGGAGTTTGATCATCTGCTCTGCCCGGAGTTTGACGTTGATCTGACCTTGCTCCGATGAATGCAGCACAGCTTTCACAAGCGCTTTTTTTACATATTTAAGGTTCTGCATTCTTTGCGTATTAAGTATGAAGGTGGTGTCCTTCACGCCAAACACGCCAGGGTAGGGAAGTTCTGTTGAAGGGTCAACAGGTGCTTCTCGGACAATCAGTTGGTCTGTTCCGGTAAGGGAATCTTTTTTAATATAGTTTTCATCGACAAAATATACCTGCATCAGCCCGGCGAGGGGCAATCCGTTTGAAACATTCGTCCTGAATTCCAGAAACTCGAGTTCTTCAGGTTTGTCAATGACGAGATCAAATGTATCCACGAAAGTGAGATGGTCAAAATGGCCCCAAAGGGGTAACTTCACACGAATGTCACCCCAAAAGGAGCTGGTATCAGCGAAAAAATTAAGTGGTGTACCCGATGCATTGATTTCCGTCTTGATCTGAAAGGCAACATTATCAGGCTTTAAGTTGAAAAAATCATTCATGGCATTGCCGGTGTTGTCATTGGTATAATTCATCGACTTTATGGCAGGCTTGGTTGCATTGATCAGCGGGCTTGGTACGGAAAAATAGGCCCCGGCGCCTAACCGGTTGGCAATATCAAGGGTGTTGCCCGATGCATTGTTGATGGCGATCAGTCTTTCAATCGTAATATCCGTTGGGATACCAATCGAGTTCATGATGGTAATGGAGGCTTGCGGATCCATAAAATAGACATCTCCAAGGGTGTAAGCATTGTTGAAAACATTCACGCTGATGGTGTCCATGAGTTGCGAAAATGTTTGATGGCCCAGAAACCCCTCGAACCACCCGATGGTATCGACTGAAACCTGAAAGTCGGTGCGTATTTCATCACCGGCAACGGGTCTTGACGATTTCTTTAATAAACCTTCTATTTTCACCTGGAATGTGTTTGGGGTTGACGACATATCGAACCGCACACCGGAGATATCAATGTTGGTTTGGGCCTGCCCGGAAACAAATGGCGCAAGGGTAAATGAAAAGGGGAGGCCGTTTTTCGTTGCATTCAGAATAGAAATGGTTAAATAGCCATCATTGCTGAAGGTGTGATTTGAATTTACCGCTATCACCCCCTTTTTTACCACCAGTTTATCCACTCTGGCGCCTGCAATGATACCGTTAAAGTTGAGATCGAAAATAACAGGCGGGATGGGGAAGTCGGAAATACTCAGGATATTCTGTTCAGCCTGGGTAACCTGGTGTACAAATGGAAAGCTGACTGGTGAAAGTTTGATCAGATCGGCGGGCCGGAGCCTGAATGCATCATTGTTATAATAGAAAAGGATTGAGATATTGCCACTTTCGTCAATATCAAGGTGATCCTCTGTGCCGCCCTGGGTCAATACCCGGCGAAGGGTGATGCTGTCGTTTACCAGCGGAAGGGCAAGGTAGGGATTCCATGTAAGGCTTTTAACCTTATCAAAACTGAAATCCTTTTTGCACCCACTTAGTGCAACCATAATGATCAAACCGACAACCACCATGCCGGTTACAATACCGCTAAGCCTTATGGCACTTGATTTCCTGTTGAAATTTCTCATAGCATGTTATGTTCAGGTGAACTGATTATCCACCAACTAAATTACAATATTTATCATTAACAACTCAGAGAATGGTTATTTTTACTAAAAAAGGCATATGGTGGCCCCGCTCCGAAAAGTTTTTGACAAAGGTTCGCAGTCAATCTACCCACAGATGGTTTTCAGGAATTCGCCTCGGTTAACCAAAAATCGTTCACCGGGGTTGTCACTTTTTGACCGATCACAACCTGGCAGGGTCTGAAAGGGGGATAAGCGTATAAAACCCTTTTTATTAACCACTTTAGAAACATCAAAAAACTGCTTCCTGTCTTGTCTTTTTCTGCGAAGTAGTATTTCAGGATTGCTTTAAACCCCATTTTTTCAATCATCAGCAGGGTTTCGGATAAGGTGTATTCCCTCCAGTGCAACGCCACAACCATGTTGCTTTTTCGATCAAGTTGTCTGAAGAAGTCATCAATGGGATTGTGAATTGATTTTCCTGTTGCAAGCATGATCCTGTTACCAATATTTGATTGATTTGGCATGCTGATATATAGATATCCGTCATTTTTCAATACTCTGCTGATATCGGATAACAAAGGAAGGGGGTTGAAATTCAAATGCTCAATTACTTCACAAATAATTACCAGATCAAAGAAATTTGAATTGTATGGCAGTTTGGCATATTTTAAATTAAAACCACTGAAAGGGATATCATTGGTTTCGTATAAATTCCGAAGCGAAACTGAATTGTAGAACTCAGGGATATCACAGGCATATACATGATATCCTCTCTTTTTTAATGAAATGCTGACAACACCTAACATGGAACCTATTTCTAAAATACGAATCTCCCTGTCTGAATGTTTAAAAAGGTTGTCAACATCACGAATCGTTCTTACATAGGAATCCTGATGAGATTTAAGGTATCTGTATTCGCTTGTGATATCACCAATCGTCAGCATATCCACAGGCGAATCTTTGTGTTTTTCAATTTCCTCCGAAATGATTTTATCGTAATTTATTTTCAACATTTTATTATTGATTGGTCACAGTTGTAGCAGTATATCCGAATAATATAGTCTGACCAGACCCCGGAGGGGTCGGATATTGGTCGTATGAATGTCCCCCGCATGGCATCCACGACCCTGTAGGGGTCGGATTTTCTGTATTTAAGTATTTGGTCATTTCAGATACTGCTGCAGCCCGATTCCACTTATAATCAAAAGTAGCCCGATAACTGTCGAAGTCAGGATGGTTTCACCAACCGTAAAGTGAATAATAATCAGCGACATGAATGGAGAAAGGTAGATCAGGTTGGACACCTTGGCGGTGGTGGATGAATACTTTAGTGCATACATCCATAATACAAAGGTGATCCCCATTTCAAACAGGCCAATGTAAATGCCGCCTGCAATACCCTGCCATGCAGGAAGGTGAAACCTGCCGGAAACAACAATGGAAATGAAAGTATAAAGAAACCCGAAAGAAAAATTGAGAAAGAGTTTTGTGATAGCTTCCCGCTGGTCTTTGACATTGAAAATCCAATAGAGCGCCCATAAAACAGCACTGCCTACCGCGAGCGACACTCCCGATGAATTGATAATCGCCTCATTACCTGTATGATCAGCGGTGCCGAAAGAAAAATCTCCACGGCTGGAAATAACAATAATACCAGCAAAACTGATCAGGATGGCGATGACGCTCACAAAACTGATCTTTTGCCGAAGCATCGGGATCGACAGGAGTACGAGCACCAGCGGCCAGATATAATTGAGCGTTCCCGCCTCTTGTGCCGGTAACAAATCATAAGCCTTCAGCAACACCGAATAATAGAGAAACGGATTTAACATCCCGAGAAAAGCCGATAACAAAAACTCCTTCAGGGTCAGGTGGCGCAGCAACGCCAATTTGCCCTGGACCAGCAGGATGACAAACAAAATCAGGCAGGCAACCAGTGATGAGATGAACAATAACCCCTGAGGGTCAGTATACCGCAAGGAGAGTTTGAATGCCGAACCGATGGTTGACCAGCAGGCAATTGCCGCGAATGCATACAGGTAAGCTTTTTTTTGAGGCTTCATCACGCTGCGAAGTTAATTAAAGATCGGAAAAAAAATCTAATTTTGCCATTTAAACCATAAACCTATGAAAAAGCTTGCTGTTGTTGCCCTCGGAGGGAATGCCCTGTTACGCGGCGATCAAAAAGGAACCATTGATGAACAGGAAGCCAATGCGAATGCAACGGCCGAAAGTCTGATAAAACTGATTAAACGCGATTATAATATCGTCATCACGCATGGCAACGGACCGCAGGTAGGCAATATCATGCTGGCCAATTCTGCCGGCTTTAAAATGTTCGGCATCCCTGAAATGCCTTTGGATATCTGTGTGGCCTATTCACAGGGATTTATCGGCTATATCATTGAACAGCAACTTAAAAATGTACTGGAGATTCATGACATGGAGCGCGACATCATCACCATAACCACACAGGTATTGGTAAATAAGGATGATCCTGCATTTTTAAAACCCACAAAACCGGTTGGCCCTTATTATACCAAAGATGAAGCCGACCAGATGGCAAAAGATTCAAAGTCGGTGTTCAGGGAAGATCCGCGTGGCCGTGGCTGGCGTAAAGTCGTTGCTTCACCAACACCATTGGTCATCATCAATAAAAAAACCATCGAATCCATTGCCCGTGGCGGACAAATTGCCATTGCCGTGGGAGGCGGGGGGATCCCGGTTTATTATGTCGAACCAAATAAATTGCAGGGAATTGACGCTGTGATTGATAAGGATCTGGCATCTGCCTTATTGGCATCCCAGATCAATGCCGACAAGTTTTTTATTCTTACCGATGTCCCCAAAGTATGTATCAATTTTAATACGCCCCAGGAAAAATCGCTTGACCGTATGACAATCGCCGAAGCCAAACGCTATCTTGAAGAAGGCCAGTTTCCCGATGGCAGTATGGGGCCGAAAGTCCGTGCAGCCATCCATTTTGTGGAACACTCAGGAAAAGACACGATTATTACCAAAACAACCATGCTGGGAATAGATAACGGCGGAACACGTGTAACACTGGTTTAATGTCACGCGTCACGCGTCACCCGTCACCCGTCACCCATCACGCGTCACCCATCACGCGTCACGCGTCACCCGTCACCCCTTATCAAACACCATCTTCTTTACCTCTATTCCATCGATCTTCAAAAGCTCATTCTCCAGTTTAACAAATTCTTCCCTGTGGCCGGTGAGTTCGAGGATGACCAGCCCGCTGAGGGCGCAAAAGTCGTCAGTTACTTCATGAAGCCCGAGCCGCGTTTTTATGGTACAGCCAAACTTTGTGAGAACAGCTTGAAAATCTGAAACGTCTTTGACCCTGTTGGTGATGTGAACACCCAAAATCCAAAGCTCTTTCATGGTTTTATATCGGATAGATAATTTACTTTGACAATAAATTTTTGAAGTGAAGGGTAAAAGTAGTTCCGGGTCGCCTGGTAATTTCAAGTTTGCCATCCAGTTGTTCAACCAGTAACCTGACAATAAACACGCCGAGGGTTTTTTCTGAATCCATTGAGAATGAATCCGGCAATCCCACGCCATTATCCTTGATTATTAGCGAAAACTCATCTTCATTTTCCTTAACCAGAAGAACTTGTATTTCTCCGTCTTCATCATTCACGAAAGCGTATTTGAACGCATTTGTCAGCAATTCATTTGCAATAAGGCCTAACGGTAAAGCAGTTTCAATATTGACGTCAATCGGTTCCAGTGATGTCACAAGTTTTATCCGGCGACCGCTGAAGGCGCCGGTAATAATGGTGGCAAGTGAATGGAGATAGGATGCCAGGGGAATACGGTCGATATTTTCTGACCGGTATAAATGCTCATGTATCAGCGCCATGGAGCGAATCCGCATTTCAATATCGCGGATGATTCTGGCCAGCCCTGCGTCATTGTTATTGCGGAGTTGAAGGTTTAGTAGGCTGATCACAATGGCGAGGTTATTCTTTACGCGATGGTGGATTTCGCGGAGCATGATCTCTTTTTGTTCAACATTTCTTTGTTTCAGCTCTTCTATTTCCTTTTCTTTTGACCGGTTGCGCATGATCGTCAATACCTGGATAACCTGGTTATCTTTAAAGATCGGAACTTTACGGGTTTCTCCATAAATCGTTTTATCCCGGAGGAAAAACTGCTGTTCTCCAATGATGATTTTGCCTGAAGTAAATACCTGGTCTATTTCATGGATGGTGGAGGAAGGTATAAACGGATAAACCTTGTCAATCCGCTTTCCGAGGCAGCTAATCGTAAATCCCTGCCTGAGATGTTCTTCCTGCAGGGCAGAATTAAGCATCACAAACTTCTTATCCCTGTCAACAACGTATATCCAGTCGGGAATTGCATCAAGGGTGTCATGATATAAAATTTCAGAGCGCTGCAAGGCTTCAACCGCTTGTTTTCGCTCTTTGATCTCAGCCTGCAGCTGCAAGTTGCTCTTTGTGAGAGCTTTTTGATGTAAGAAATTTTTCCAGTTCAGTTTTCGATACATGTAGGCCATCATGTACCCGATGGAAAAAATAGCCAATACAAAAAACAGATTGTTAAAAAAGAAAAACGGGTGTTGTTCAAAAGTGTGGTTAAGAATGGTTGCGATGGTGTAGGCAACAACCTGGAATATGGCGATGACAACAAGGATGAAGAAGGACATTCTGTAAAAAACAAAAAAGCCGATCACTACCAGCATCACCCATGCAAAATAATACTCTGATCCTTTTTGAGTGGGTTCAGATTGAATGCCTACATATAAAATAGCCAGGCATATAAAAACATTCAGGATGATGTATGTCAGCCGCAACCATTTATAAAGGGGTTTAATGTAGGTCACCATGATCGAAATGACCATGAACGGGGAAATAATCCAGAAACGGCTGTAGTATGATTGTTCCGGTGAATCAGGGAAAAAGATGAGGTTGAAAAAAGCAAAAAATGAGAACATGATCATCGTAACCAGAAGCCCGAGCCGCATGGTTGGCAACGAAGAGACCATAAAATACTCCTCAAATTCTTTTCGTAACGCATCCCTGTGATGTTCCTTCATGGTTTTGTGTGTTAAAGGCAGAAAACCATCCGCTGGATCTCCAGACCGCCAATCTGACCAAGTTCATATTCAAGTTTATTGCATTCGGCTGAAGTGCCGGCAAGTTGCAGGATAACCACACCAATACGACTGCAAACGTCTTCAGTTACTTCATGAAACCCAAGCCTTGACTTGATCACATGGGCATACTTTGTGAGTATTTGCTGTGTGCGTCCTGCCTCTTTGATTCGGTCGGTGATCAATAAACCGATAATTCTGAGCTCCTTCATTTAATTAATGTGATGATGTGTTGATGTGTTGATGTGATAATGTGCTGATGTATTGATGTGTTAATAGTACAAGTCGCGGGTGCCATTTTTGATTTGATTTATTTTTTCAGTCAGTTTGATTTTAAAGGATTCATCTTCGATTTCATCGAGTTTTTCCTGCAACAGTAGATAACCTTTCCCTTTTGTTTCTTCCGGGGCATAATCTTCAAGGTATTCAACCATGGTGATCAGTGCATTGGGCTGACAAAAGCGTTTGATAAATCCCGGCACTGAAAACTCCATAAAGTGTTCACCTGTTCTTCCCAAACGATAACAGGCGGTACAGAATGACGGAATATACTTATGGTCTATCAGGTCGTCCATGATCTCATTCAAACTCCTGTTATCATTGATTTGGAATTGTTCGAGGTCAATATCCTGGTCTTCGTTTTCTTTCCTTTTTGAATAACCGCCCATCTCAATGTTTGTCCCTCCATCAATCTGAGAAACACCAAATTGCATAATCTCATCCCGAATGTCAGCAGTTTCCCTGGCAGTAAGGATGAGTCCGGTATAGGGAACCGCAAGGCGAAGAATAGCTACCAACCGGGTAAATTCAGCATTGTTCACGATGTGTGACTTATCAATATTCAGTTCTGAAGCATATTGGATGCGGGGAAATGAAATAGTGTGAGGCCCGACATTGTAAACGGCCTCAAAATGGTTGGTGTGCCGAACCAGCCCTAGCACTTCAAACCGCCAGTCATAAAGTCCGAACAATGCTCCGATGCCCACATCGTCAATACCGGCTTCTTGTGCGCGGTCAAGTCCGGTCAACCTCCAGTCATAGTTTCTTTTCTGCCCCCCGGGATGTACTTTTGCATAGGTTTCCTGATGATAAGTTTCCTGGAAGATCTGGTATGTTCCGATTTTGGCATCCTTGATGATCCTGAAACCATCGATATCCATCGGGGCCGCATTGATATTTACCCGTCTGATCTCCCCATTGCCGCTTTTAACCGAATAAACCGTCCTAACCGAATCTGCAATAAATTTTGCATCATATTTCGGATGTTCCCCATATACCAGGATCAGCCGCTTCTGCCCAGAGTCCTCAAGTGCTTTGACCTGCCTGATCAGGTCATTTTCATCGAGGGTTACCCTTTTAATCTTTTTGTTTGAAGCTTTAAATCCGCAATAAACACAATTATTGGTACAGAGGTTCCCGATATATAATGGAGCAAACAGCACGATGCGCTGACCATATACTTTTTCTTTGAGCGTTCGGGCACCTTGTTTGATCTCCTCGATCAACTCCGGATCAGAAGCATTGATGAGGATGGCGGTTTCGGCAAGTGTTAAACGATTTTTATCCAGTGATTTGGCAATAACGTCTCTCACCTTTTCCTTCGTTGCCGGGGTAGTATTGATATAATCCCATATTTCATCGGAATCGATGAAAGGCTTCATGCGCTGATCCTTAATTTTTAACTTCTCCGGCCTGAAAATCATACTCACATTATTGATCAGCAAAGATAATGTAAATGAAATGAACTAATGCTGTTTTTTCGACCGTTCCGAGAGGTAAACTCCGCCGATGACCAGCACGATCCCTGCAATTTTTTGAATGGTAAATAATTCAGAAAGAAGCATGTAGGAAAATATCGCTGTAAAAACAGGGATAAGGTTGGAGAAAATGTTCGACTTACTGATTCCAAGGAGTTTCACCGAATGGGCAAAAAAGACAAAAGATACCGAAGAGGCAAGAATAGCCAGCAAAAGCATCGAGGTGATGATCTCACTGTTCAGAGGAACGGCAATGGCCGACTTAGCCTCAAACAGAAGAAAAAATGGAAGAAACAGAAAAATTCCGATCAGGTTCTGATTGGCCACCAGCACAATGGCCGAATATTTCATCGTCAGTTTGCGCAGGGCAACAGTGTATAGCAGGGCGGCAAAAACTGCGCAAAACAGAAACACAACCCCTTTGACATCTGCTGCGAGGGTCAAATCACGGGCAACAAGCATCAGCAGCACGCCTGCAAAGGACACGATGATGCCAATGAAGTTCACCGGTGTCAGCTTTTCCCTGAAACTAATATATCCGATCAAAGGAGAAAAAACCGGAATGGTGGCAATTATAACTGCGGCAATGGTCGGGGATGAAAATTTTAATCCGTAGTTTTCGCCAAGAAAATAGAGAAAAGGATTAAACAAGGCACTCAGCAAAATTAATTTATAGTCCTTACGCTCAACTTTCTCAAATTTGCCCAGGGCAAAAATGAGAGCAAAGAGGAAAACTGCTGAAATGATCAGCCGGATGAAAATAATGGTGACCGGTTGATAATAAACCAGCAGCAATGAACTCCAGATGAATGACAGCCCCCAAAACAGCATTGCAGCCAGAGGATAAAAATAGACCGGTATGTGGATTTTTTTCAACAGCGGCAAAATTACATCTTTGGAGGGAGAATAATGCAGACAAAATATTACTTTCGGGGTAAGGTATTTTTTTTTTCTTAAAACTGTAACATTTCAAAAATAACCCTGTCCTTTGTCAAAAATCGGTCGGATTGGAAAGTAAATACATCAATATTCACCAGGAAATAATCGATGCCTGTCGCACCGGGGACCGGAACGCCCAATTCAGAATTTATCAACTCTACTATAAAGCCATGTACAATACCTGTTTGCGAATCGTCAACGACCCGGCCGAAGCGGAGGATATCATGCAGGAATCATTCCTGGATGCTTTTCAACGGTTGCATTCTTACACAGGTGAAGGCAGTTTTGGTTCCTGGCTCAAACGAATTGTGATCAATCGCTCCATCGACTGCCTTCGTAAAGCCAGGGAGACTGTTTCATTGGATGAAGTGGCGTTTGATATCCCGGATTTCTTCCCGGAAAACAAGGAAGAAGAAATTCAGTTGCAGGTGGCTGAGGTAAAAAAAGCAATTTTTCGCCTTTCCGATGAATATCGGGTTATCCTCTCACTTTTTTTGCTGGAAGGATACGATCATGAAGAAATTTCTCAGATATTGAATATATCAAACCAACTGTCTCGTACCCGCTATTCGAGAGCCAGGCAGAAATTATTGAGACTTCTGAAAGAAAATAACTTTATCAACGCATTTAGTACCAATTGATATGCCGGACCTTTCAAAATTTATAAGGGAAAACAGAACAGAATTTGATGACGCTGAACCTTTAGCAGGCCATTTTGACCGGTTTGCTGCGCGGCTGGGTGCACAACCCGAAACACAGGTTTCTGAGCGCGGTGGTTCAAAAATGTTGAAGTTTGCCGCTGTGATCATCGTCCTGATCAGTTTGAGCGTTTTTGTGTTCGATTTCGCAACGCGTGAAATCAGGGCCCGGTTTGCTGATGAAAAACAAGGAACGGAATTACCGGCTGAGATCAGGGAAGCAGTTCAATATTATGATAACCAGTCAGGTCAGCAACTTGCAAGTATTCCCAAGCTAATGACGAACCAGGAAGATGCAGCAGCCCTGAGCGCATCAGTATTAAAAGAAATCAGGAGCCTTGATGCTGCCACCGGCGAATTGAAGAATTCACTGGCCGAAAACCCCGGCAATGAACGGATTCTGGATGCAATAGTACAAAATCAGCAGATGAAAGAAACCTTGCTGAATACCATCATATCACAATTATCTCAATCAAAAAAATAGCTAAAACCCGTTACCATGAAAACAATCATAAAAGTAGCATTTTTCATCCTGGTCTTTATCTTTTTACTTGGTATCAAAGGAGTGAAAGCCCACGATGAGTTTACCAGGGTGATCAAAAAAGAATTTACCATTAATCCTGATGCCCAGCTCACAGTGAATAACCGGTTTGGGAAGGTTCATTGTGCCGATTGGGAAAAGAACGTTGTTTCCTTCGATGTTACCATCACTGTTACAGCTGCAGATCAGGAAGAAGCCGAAAAAATGTTTAAGCGGATTTCGGTTGATTTTTCAAATTCCCCACCTGCCGTTACTGCCACAACAAATATGCAGGAAATGAAAAATTCCGGTAAGGGAAAATTTTCAATTGATTATATGATCAATATGCCTTTAACTGTCAATCTTGATGTTACCAATAAATTTGGCGATATTTACATCAATGAGATACAGGGAAAGGCGAAAATTAACCTGAGCTATGGAAACCTTGAAGCGAAAAAACTGGGGAACTCCGATAACCTCCTGGATATTAAATTCAGCAAGGCACGGGTCAATTGGATCAAGGGTGCGGTATTAACCTTGAAATACTCGGATATGAACCTCGATTATGCCGGGAGCCTGCGGTTGGATTCTAAATACTCAAACCTTGATGCTGAAAAAATCATTTCACTCAATATGGCATTCGAAGGAGGCAAACTCAATATGGAAAACTCCTCGGCAGTTGAAAGCAAATCAAAATTTACCGACATTGATATCCAGCGGGTTGAACAGAGTCTCAACCTTGATATCCAATACGGCAAATGTGATATTCATGAAATGCCGGCAGATTTCACTTCGGTAAATATCCGGAATAAATATGGTTCAGTTTCAATCGGGTTGAGCGAACAGGCAAAATACAGTCTGGAGGCGGATTTGAAATTCTGTGATCTTGATTTTCCTTCAGATAAGGCCAAATTTTCGTTCAGGTCGACAACACCCACCGAAAATTCATATAAAGGAACCATCGGCGGAAATGATTCACCTTCCAGCAAGGTTATCATCCATAGCGAATTCGGAAACATCAGCCTGAACTAAAACCAACTCGCCCACCTGCCTACTTGCCCACTTGCCCACTTGCCCACTTGCCCACCTTTTTTGTAACCAAACCATTTTTTAACGTCAAACCCCAAAAACCTTAAAACAATGAAATCGATGAGAATTTTTTCAATTTTTTTATTTGCCAGCCTTTTGGCAGGCATGACAAGTCTTTTTGCTGCCTGCAGCATGGTTCCGGGAACCCATGGCGATGGCAACGTACAGAAAGAAACCCGTAAAATTTCCACATTCAACGGCATCGAAGTTTCAGGGGCCTTCCAAATCATCCTGAAACAGGGAGCGGTCGAAGAGTTGATTGTAGAAGCGGATGCCAATCTTCTCCCGCTTATCCGTACCGAAGTTGTTGGAGGAACCCTGAACATTGAAACAAAAAAACCGATCCACCATGTAACTGTCATGAAGGTTTATGTAACCGTGAAAGACCTGAACAGGATCGATGTAAGCGGGGCAGTGGATATCAATACCGAAGGGCGTATCACGGTGCCGGAACTCAGCATTGATGCCTCAGGTGCTTCCGACTCTAAATTGGAACTGGGAGTGCAAAAATTAAAGTTAGACTGTAGTGGCGCCAGTAAAATGAGATTCTCAGGTTTTGCCACCAATGTGAACATGGATTTGTCTGGAGCTTCCGATATTTTTGCTTATGACCTCCTGGCCGAAAATTACGATCTCCAGATCAGTGGCGCAGGAAATGCCCAGCTCAATGTGTCGAAAAAAATACGTGCCGATATTTCAGGTGCCGGAAGTGTGAAGTATAAAGGATCGCCTTCAGAGGTGGATCAGAGTATTTCGGGTGCAGGATCTATTAAAAAGGTTGAGTAAGCAAAGCATTTATTGTGGCTAAAGCCCCGTACCAGTCAGCTAAAGCTGACTGCAATAGATTCGCCGAACATGGCATCTATTGCAGTTGGCTTTAGCCAACTGTTTATGTTATACTTCATATTTTCCGGCTTTAGCCACATCAATTCAAACTTTCGTATTATTGAATCATCCCGATAAAGTCATCCTCCGATACGATTGCCACGCCTAACTTCTCAGCCTTTTTCCGTTTCTCTGGCCCCATATTTTCCCCGGCAAGGAGGTAAGAGGTTTTTGCAGAGATGGATCCGATATTTTTCCCGCCATGCAATTCAATTGTTTTTTTCAGATCATCACGGGAAAAATTTTCAAAAACACCACTCACTACAAAGGTTAACCCTGAAAGTTTATCGCTGATGCGGGTGATAAGCGATTCGTCCATTTTGAAATGAATCCCCGCCATTCGCAATCTGTCAATTAGTTCGGTGTTTTTTTGTTCCGAAAACCAGGAAAGGATACTTTGTGCAATTTTTTCTCCAATCTCTTCAACTTCAATCAAATCATTGAATTCTGCATTCATGAGTTTGTCAAGGGAGATAAAATGGGCAACCAATTTTCTGGCAACGGTTTCACCCACAAACCTGATTCCCAGGGCATAAAGCACTCTGTCAAAACTCACGTTTTTCGAAGATTCTATTCCATTCAGAATGTTGGCAACGCTTTTCTCCCGGAAACTGATCTTCTTCTCTTTTTTATCTTCCGTTGATTGATACGTTTTTTCGAGACCGATGAGCCGGTCGAAGGTGAGATCGTATAAATCAGCGCAGTTGCGGACCAATCCGTTATCAAACAGGATCTCAACTTTTCCCTCCCCAAGACTGTCGATATTCATGGCTTTGCGCGAAATGAAATGTTCGAGCTTCCCTTTGATCTGAGGGGGACAACCGGTTTCGTTCGGACAATACCAGGCTGATTCCCCTTCTGTTCGTTTCAATGCTGTTCCGCATTCCGGACACGTACCGATGAATGCAATAGGAGTGGAGCCTGCAACACGCTGCCCGAGGTCAACACCAATAATTTTTGGAATGATCTCCCCGCCCTTTTCTACAAATACCATGTCGCCGATTCGTACATCAAGGTTGTTGATGATGTCGGCATTATGCAATGATGCACGCTTAACAACTGTACCGGCCAACTGAACCGGCTGAAGGTTTGCTACCGGGGTTACTGCTCCTGTACGGCCTACCTGATAGGCTACAGAAAGCAGTTGAGTAGTAACCTGTTCGGCTTTAAACTTGTAAGACATGGCCCAGCGTGGCGATTTGGCCGTATATCCAAGTATTTCCTGCTGTTTCAGGTCATTCACTTTCATTACAATTCCGTCAATGTCAAATGGAAGTTCATGCCGGGCTTTGTCCCATGTATTCAGATAATCGAAAATTTCTTCAATGGTTTTACAGCGAACTGCGAATTCCGAAATTTTAAAGCCCCACGATTTTGCGGCAAGCAAACATTCGTAATGGGTTTTAAATGGAAGATCATTCCCGGGAAGATAATAAAAGAAACCATCCAGACTTCGTTTGGCAACTTCGGCAGAATCAAGCATCTTTAAACTGCCGGATGCGGCATTGCGGGGATTGGCAAATGGTTCTTCGCCATCCTCCAGACGTTGTTCGTTCATTTTCTCAAAACTGGCGTGAGGCAGGATAATTTCGCCCCTGATTTCAAATTCTTCGGGGAAACCGGTTCCGTGAAGCTTTAAAGGAATACTCCTGATGGTTTTAATGTTCGTCGTTACGTCATCCCCCCGTACGCCGTCACCCCGTGTTACCGCCTGTACCAGCCGTCCGTTCTGATAAGTGAGGCCAATGGCTACACCATCGAACTTGAGTTCGCAAACATATTCAACTTCATCACCGATGGTTTTGTGGATGCGTTCTTCAAAATCGCGGATTTCTTCTTCCGAATAGGTATTACCCAGCGACAACATCGGGTATTTATGCTGAACCTGCATGAATTCTTTGGTTACACCGCCGCCAACATGCCCGGTAGGGGAGTCAGGCTCGATAAGTTCAGGAAATTCATTTTCAAGTCGGATCAATTCAGCCAACAACATGTCAAATTCGTAATCGCTGATGGTTGGACGGGATAAAACATAATAGTTGTGATTGTGTTTTCGGATTTCATCCGACAAAGCTGCAATACGCTCTTTTGCCTGTAATTTATCCATTGATGTCACTTGGAAGATGAAACTAACTATGTTTTGCCGGGAAGATAGCCGTGTTCCGGTATATAAAAATTCTCCGGTTCTTGTTAATCGGATTGAGCCAGTGAATAAACAAGTCCATGGCACCTGGTTCGATGGTTGTTTCATAAACCAGCCAGGGTAAATAACGCCGGGCATTGGTCACCATTGGCTGAATTTTTTTATCCCCTGTGAAAAGGATAAACCCGGGTGGTGTAGCCAATGGATTGGAGGCAATCTGTAATGTGGCCTCAACACTGGTTGCGCCAGCAAATTCATTGTACGAAACCGGCCACTGGTTCATGTAAAATTTGGGCATCATTTCCGGACCATTTTCTTCATCAATTACTGCAATAGCCCGAATGTTTTCGTATTTCGACAAATATCCCATGGCTTCAACACGGGCTTTTTTTGAATATGTAAAAGTAAAGGCAATTAAAAGAATGGTATTCAATACCCAGAAAAATCCCCACGACCAGGCAGCCAATCGTGTGTTTCGTAGCCAGAATTTTGACCGGGCAATAAATCCGGTCCATCCGATGGTACCTGAAAGAATAAAAAACGGGATCATCGGCAGAATGAACCGTTCCTGTTTGTTGGGGAATGCGGAATGAATGATAAAGTATAGCAGACAAGGAAAAAACAGAATAAACTGTTGTTTCCATTTCCGGATGAAACCATAAAAAAGGAAAACACTTACAGGTGGCAAAAGCAATCCCAGGATAGTCAGGAAATAGTTGTACCATGGAAGGGTGATGTACAAGTCGCGGTCGGCGATATTGACAACAACATATTGCATCAACTCAACAAAAGGTGCACCCCACATATAAAAATCGATGCCTCCCTGCACGGCCGTAAAACAGAAAATAGCTCCGATTGCAAAGGCAATTAACTCTTTCCATCTTTGTTGAAAAAGATATATCAACCCTATTCCAAAAGGGAAAATACCTGTTTGTGGTCTTAAATTGACTGCGATACCAAAGAATATCCCCGCAATAAACCACGAAAGAAAGATGTTATTCCTTGATTTTTCCCGGATGACCATCCAATATCCGGCCATCAGAAAAGGAATGCAGGTCATTTCAACCAGGTTCCGAACGCTCATCCAGGGCATGAACCAGAATACCGCAAGCAATAACCCGGCAAGACGTGCACTCTTTTTTCCATCCAGTGTTTCAGCGATCCGATATCCAAGGTAAACGGTTACAAGCGAAAGCGTTGCATGGAGCATCCTGACAATGAGCATCTTGTCCTGCGGGGAGGTGATCCCAACCCAATTAAGCAAAGTGAACAGCAGAAAATGCAGGCCGGGATAGAACATATTATGGCCGGTTGGTCCATGATTGCCCGGGCTACCTGGCAACCAGTCGTTGTAATCATGCCCCTCTGCCCATGAACCGGCTGACTCGATGACAATAAAATGGTCATCAAACATCCCCCAGCCTTTGGCAAATATGGCAGCCAGCAGCCTGAAAACAATGGCAAGCCCCATGATAACCACCAAAGGCCTCTCATTCCATAACAATCTAATCCTGTCAACCATCCCCATCCCAATTTCCAATTTCCAATTTCCAATTTCAATTCTCAACTCTCAACTCTCAACTCTCAACTCTCAACTCTCAAGTCTCAAGTCTCAATTACCCAACCCCGTCCATTCACTGATATGATAACCATAATCAATCGGATTAATACCCATTACGGGAATCTGGGCTTCATTGAACATCAGTCGTTCGTCCCAGGAGGAGAGGGTGAATCCCGGAATTTCGATGTTTGGCCGTGTCATGATCATGATTAAATCTGCATGTTTCATAACACTGTAATCGATAATCTGTTCAGCAAAACCAGCTGATCGTGCAGCAGTAGTGACCGAGTAGTTTACATTTTCGGAATCAAAAATGGCTGTGATTTGTTTTATAATCATTGCCAGGGAATTTACCCGTGTTTTCTCTTTCTCCGGGCATATAAAGATGTGCAATTTTGCAGTAAATAAATTAGACATCAATTTGGCCCATTGAACGGCTTGCCTGGGCTCAAGATCATTGCTGACAGGGAAAACGATGCTTTGATAACCCGCTTTGAATGATCGTTTCTGAACAACAACCACAGGAATTGGCGACTGTTCAACAACTTTGACAGCAAAACTGCCGAATACATGCTGCAGACCTTTCTTTCCGTGAGTTCCCATGACCATCAGGTTCGCTTTGATCTCTTTTGCCACCAACCCGATCGTTGCAAAAATGGATCCTTCAACAGCCATGGTATCGATTTCAACCCCATATTTCTTAGCGTAATACTTCTCGTATTCCTTTAACCGCATATCCACATAATCAAACCCCACATTTTTCTTTCTGAGTTCTGACTTGGTTTGTTTGTTGATGATATGCAGAATAAATACCTTGTAACCCAGATATTTTGCCAGTTTTACACCATGAGAAATCGCATTGCCGCATACATCCGAAAAATCTGTCGGGATCAGGAGGGTTTTATTGTACTTTTTATCCTGTTTGGCTGGTTCCATAATAAAGATTTACGATTTACGATTTACGATTTAGATTTCAGGTTACTTTGTGAAAGAAGTTCCTTGATTTCTGCCAGGTGTTTCAACTTTTTCTCATTTCTCAGCGTAATGGCCGATTTTGTAAAATACTCGTGCTCTGTAAGAAATTTCGACTGGATGTCAAACCATTCAGGCAGGGTAGTGCTTTTAATTCCGTTCACATGCCATTCAAGCCGCAATTTAAAAGAATTGATAAAAAAAATATCCTGTCCAAGATAATCCAGGTCAGCATCACACAGAATCTGTTCCAAATGGTTATACGGACGCTGTGGTAACTTGGTGACCATGATTAAATTGCAAACTTCTTCTATTTCCGGAACGGAATATCCAAATCCGGCCAGTGATTGATCGGCTAAAACGACCGAAGCAGATTCATGATCTTTATATTGGACGATCATGCCGGCATCATGGTACAATGCTGCTGTTTCCAGCAATATCCGTGGATAGGGTTCAATCAGTTCGGCATCAGCCAGCCGGCGGGTTGCCGCAAGCACATCAACTGTGTGTTCCATGCAATGATAACTCAATGCAGGCTTCAATTCCCGATGCAGGCGACCAAATATATATTCGCTGGCTGCGTTGAAATCCATGCAGTGATTCAATTTTTTGTAAAAATATGAAAAAAATCTTGATGCTGAAGGATAATGGTTTCAAGGCCGAAGGAATTCAGCACATTGATTTAAGCCGATGAATGGTAAGTGCCGGATCGGGTGATGCAAAAATAGTGTTTCCGGCCACCAGGATATCAACACCGGCATGGATAAGCGCTGTTGCATTGTTAAGGTTGATGCCCCCGTCCACTTCAATAAGCACTTTGGTTTTCTGTGACTTGATCATTTGCTGTAGTTCGGAAATTTTATCAAGCGTTCCGGGAATAAAGGACTGGCCGCCGAAACCAGGGTTTACTGACATCAGCAGCACCATGTCAGCCTCGTGGATAACACCGGCCAATGTACTGACAGGTGTTCCCGGATTGATCACAATACCGGCTTTTGCCCCCAGTGATCTGATGCTCTTCAGCGCTTCCCCCGGCTTTTTGGATGCTTCAATATGAATACTGATGATATCAGCCCCGGCCTTTTTGAATCGTTCAAGATACCGCTCCGGATCAACAATCATCAAATGAACATCAAGGATCTTAGAGGTAGCTTTCCTGATTTTTTCAATGATTGGAAATCCAAATGAAATATTTGGAACAAACAAGCCATCCATGATGTCAAGATGAAACCAGTCGGCTTCACTTTCGTTGAGCATCCGAATATCTTTCTCAAGGTTCAGAAAATTGGCTGAAAGCAACGAAGGGGCGATCAGTTGGGACATTGGGAAGGTACAAATGACGAATGACGAATTACGATTTACGATTTACGATTGTCGAATTTGTTATCCAAGGTAGGTTTTCAAAATTTTGCTGCGGGAAGTATGTTTTAAACGACGGATCGCTTTTTCCTTGATCTGGCGGACACGCTCACGGGTAAGGTCAAACTTTTCACCGATCTCTTCAAGGGTCATCGGATGGCTGCCATTGAGCCCGAAATAAAGCCTTATTACATCCGCTTCGCGTTGGGTCAGGGTGCAGACAGCACGTTCAATCTCCTTCTTCAGCGATTCATACAGGAGTCCATTGTCGGGTGTGGTATTCTCTTCACTGCGAAGAACATCGTACATGGTGTTGTCTTCGTCCTGGATCAGGGGTGCATCCATTGAAACATGGCGGCCTGAATTCCGCATCGATTCTTTCACCTCGTTTTCAGATACTTCCAGCAAAATGGCGATCTCACCCGCATTTGGTTCCCGCTCATATTGTTGCTCGAGCTGGGCGTATGCTTTATTGATTTTATTGATCGACCCTATTTTATTGAGCGGTAAACGAACAATACGTGATTGCTCGGCCAATGCCTGGAGAATCGATTGACGGATCCACCATACTGCGTAAGAAATAAACTTAAAACCACGTGTTTCATCGAACCGCTGTGCGGCTTTTATCAGACCAAGATTGCCTTCGTTGATCAGGTCGGGCAGGCTGAGCCCCTGGTTCTGATATTGTTTTGAAACGGAAACCACGAACCGGAGGTTGGCTTTGGTGAGTTTTTCCAAAGCAGCCATATCACCCTGCTTGATGCGCTGAGCCAGTGATACTTCCTCATCTGCTGTGATCAGTTCTACTTTGCCGATCTCCTGAAGGTATTTGTCCAGTGATGCGGTTTCGCGATTTGTAACCTGTTTGGTAATTTTTAACTGCCTCATGCGAACCAATTTGTTTTGACCATTATGACGGGTCGGTTTACGTAAAAATTAACGATAGGTTACATCCCTTTATCTTCTGGGGCCGCGATGATCGCCTCCTCCGCGATGGTCGCCTCCGCGGTCATGTCCGCGGTCGCGATCATTTCCGCGATCGTTTCCACGATCAGGGCGGTCGGTACGCGGCTCAGGTTTTCTTTCAACATAACCTTCCGGCTTGGGAAGCAAAGCCCTGCGAGAAAGTTTAAGTTTTCCTGTTTTGGGATCAACCTCAATTAATTTGACCTCGATCTCATCGCCAACTTTCAGGGCATCCTCAACCTTTTCCAATCGTTTCCAGTCAATCTCAGAAATGTGGAGCAAACCATCCTGGTTGGGAAGAATTTCCACAAATGCTCCAAACGACTGAATGTTCTTAACTTTTCCTTTATAGATTTCGCCTACCTCGGCAACAGATGCAATGCGTTTGATCTTTTCGATCACCTTGTCGCGTGCTTCCATGTTATTCGCCACAATGTCAACAATCCCGAATTCACCGACTTCTTCAATAACAATGGTGGTACCGGTCTCGCGCTGCATCTCCTGGATAACCTTGCCACCCGGGCCAATGATTGCACCGATAAACTCCTTGGGAACCTTCATCTGGAAGATACGCGGGACAAATGGTTTGAAATCAGGACGTGGCTCAGAAATGGTCTTTCCCATTTCACCCAGGATGTGCATACGTCCCTGGCGGGCCTGGTTTAATGCTTCCTTGAGAATATCAAAAGATAAGCCATCGACTTTGATATCCATCTGGCAGGCGGTAATCCCATCGCGGGTTCCGCATACCTTGAAATCCATATCACCAAGGTGATCTTCATCTCCAAGAATATCGGATAATACAACATAGCGCTTGTTATCCGTAATCAACCCCATGGCAATTCCTGAAACGGGTTTGACAATTTTTATCCCGGCATCCATCAAAGCCATGGTACCAGCACAAACAGTTGCCATGGATGAACTGCCGTTTGATTCGAGGATGTCGGAAACGATGCGGATGGTGTATAAATTATCTGCTCCCTGGGGAATCATATTTTTTAATGCCCTGAGTGCCAGATTTCCGTGGCCAATTTCACGCCGGCCTGTGCTTCGGATTGGTTTTACCTCACCGGTGGCAAAGGAAGGGAAATTGTAATGCAGGATGAAATTTACTTTTCCTTCGATGATAGCACCATCAATGGCCTGCTGGTCAAGTTTGGTACCAAGGGTAACCGTTGTCAATGACTGTGTTTCACCACGGGTGAAAATGGCTGAACCATGAGCGGCGGGTAAATAATCGATCTCGCTCCAAATCGGCCGGATTTCATCCAGTTTGCGCCCATCCAGCCGCTGGCGGTTATCCATGGTGGCATTGCGGATGGCATCTTTTTCAACTTCATGATAATAACGGCCGATCAGGTTCTTGTTTGCCTCTTTTTCCTCATCGGTTAAAGTGGCAACAAATTCGGCTTTAATGCTTTCAATGATTTTTTTGCGTTCATGCTTATTTGCATTCCCGCTGGATGCCATGTCGTAAACTTTCTGATAGGTGGCTGTTTTAACCTTTTCTTTAAAATCAGGGTCATTCGTTTCGTGGCAATATGCCCGCTTTACTTTTGATTTTTCAATCATGGCGGCAAGTTCGAGCTGAGCTTTGCATTGATCCTTGATCGCCTCATGCGCTACCCGTATGGCTTCCACCATTGCTTCCTCGGAAACCTCTTTCATTTCCCCTTCCACCATCAGGATGTTCTCCATGGAGGCTGCTACGATCATATCGATATCGGCATCAACCATGGCATCAATATTAGGATTGATGACAAATTGACCGTTAATTCTGGCAACCCTTACTTCTGAAATAGGACCGTTGAATGGAATATCACTCACAGCGAGTGCAGCAGATGCAGCCAGGCAGGCCAGGGCATCAGGTAAAACATTGGTGTCGGCCGAAATCAGTGTAACGATTACCTGTACTTCAGCATGATAATCATCAGGAAAAAGTGGGCGGAGAGCCCTGTCAATCAACCTTGAGATAAGAATTTCGTAATCGGAAGGACGGGCTTCACGTTTAAAAAAGCCTCCGGGGACCCGGCCGGCAGCTGCATATTTTTCGCGGTATTCAACTGATAATGGCATGAAATCCACGTTTTCTTTGGCTTCCTGCATCGCCACAACGGTAGCAAGGAGCATGGTATCGCCCATCTTCACAACAACAGACCCATCGGCCTGTTTGGCGAGTTTTCCGGTTTCAATGGTAATTTCCCGACCATCGGCCAGGGTAAAAGATTTTGTTATTCCATTCATGTGTTGGTCTCTTTCAGATATTAAAAGAGGCAATTATCACATTGCCTCTTTCTTGATTTATAAAGAAAATAGTTATTTTATTTACGAATACCGAGTTTTTTAATAATGTCGCGGTAGCGTTGAATCTCTTTGCTTTTCAGATAATCCAGCAATTTTCTGCGTTTCCCTACCATGATAACCAGTGAACGTTCCGTCACCATGTCTTTTTTGTTAATTTTCAGATGCTCGGTAAGATGCTGGATTTTCATGGTAAACAAGGCTACCTGTGCTTCGGTGGAGCCACTGTCAAATTCTGATTTTCCGTGTTCTAAGAATGCTTTCTTTTTTACTTCAGGTGCTAAATTCATTGCCGTACGATTGTTTCTGATTAACTTATTAAGCCTTTTTTAAGGCCTGCAAAACTACGCATTTCTTTTGATAATACCAAATAATTCTAATTCTGTGGAATAAAACTTTGTATCTTTGGTCATATTCCATGCAAAAATAACGAATTTTACACAGAATATGATAAAATGCCAAATCGGGGATAGACATGATGCAACAAGTTAAATTGGCTGTCGCGAAACAGCGTAGTTTTTTCAATACTCAAAACACAAAGGACATTGAGTTTCGGATTTCCCAACTAAAAACATTAAAGAAAGCCATACTGGTTTATGAAGACAGGCTTTATGATGCACTCTGGAAGGATTTGCATAAATCAAAATTTGAAGCGTATGCGACGGAAATCGGGTTGGTTTTGGCTGAAATCGGGGTACACATCCGCCACCTGCGGAAATGGGCAAAGCCAAAACGGGTATTTACCAACCAGATGATCCATTTCTGGTCAACCAGCCGGATTTATAAGGAACCTTATGGCCTGGTGCTGGTCATAGCCCCGTGGAATTACCCTTTTCAACTGCTTATCAACCCGTTGGTTGGTGCAATATCGGCCGGAAATTGTGTCGCACTGAAGGCTTCAGAATACACTCCGGAAACGGCCGCGGTTATGGCATCGATGATCAGAGAATTCTTCCCTCCTGAATACATATCGATCTTTGGAGGAGGACGCGAAGCTAACCAGGCATTGCTTTCCCAGGAATGGGATTATATTTTCTTTACCGGAAGCCCGGTGATAGGTAAGGTCGTGATGGAAGCGGCAGCGAAAAATCTGACACCGGTATCACTGGAACTCGGTGGAAAAAGTCCTTGCATCGTCGACCAGGATGCAAACCTGAAAATTGCCGCAGGCCGCATTGTATGGGGTAAATTCATCAATGCCGGACAAACCTGTATTGCTCCGGATTACCTCTTTGTCCATCAATCGGTTAAAAAGGAATTGCTGGATCTGATGAAACGGAAAATTGTGGACTACTTTGGGGAAAATCCCAAAGAAAGTCCTGATTATGTGCGTATTGCAACTATCCCCAAAACAGAACGGCTGGCATTATTTCTGAAGGGCTCCCATGTTGTTGCAGGTGGTCAGATTGACCTTGATGCACGTTACATCGCCCCAACCATTATTGATGCGGTAAAGCCTGACGACCCGATCATGCAGGAGGAGATTTTCGGCCCCATCCTGCCGGTTATGGAATTCAGTGAACTTTCGGAGGTTGTAAATTATGTGAACAACCACCCCAAGCCGCTTGCATTTTATTATTTTTCTGACAATAAAGCGAATCAGGAGGAGATTTTAAAGAGCACTTCATCCGGGGGTGGTTGCATCAACGAAGTGCTGATGCATATAGCCAATGACCGGTTGCCGTTCGGCGGGGTAGGCAACAGCGGGATCGGGCACTATCATGGGAAATACAGTTTTGACGTCTTTTCTCATGAAAGGTCGATTATGAAAAAATCAACTTTTTTTGATATTCCAATCAGATACGCCCCTTACAATAACAAGATCAGGATGGTGAAGATGCTAATGAAGTGATTTTCGATTCATGCAATCTGATACTGTCAGACTGGCAAGCTGGTAAGAAATGCAACTTTCTGCCCCCTGATTCCGGTTCAATCCGAACTTTTCAATGCCATCACAACAACCTTTGGATTCTTCATCATATAGTGGAATGTGCAAATCATTGTTGCCTGTAAACCAGGAAAAAGCAAGGAGCATTTTCCGGCGATGGTAGTCATTTCCGGTTACCAGAAATGCCTGCCGGTGCATCATGACCAATGCCATCGCGTTGATTGGTTGCTGGCCAAAGCGCGGTCTCTTTTGTCCTTTCCGATACCACTGTTCATTACCGATTAGCGAAATTCGACCGTCAACAATGGCTTCCCGGTCGAGGAACATGGTGCTTTCAGTAGCAACTTTCAGGGTATCCGTATCCCTTGTAACCTGATATGAATGCCATAGGGCAAGGGGGACAATGGCATTGTCGTAGCAAAGGATCGGTTCAAACCACCTCCAGTCGCCATCGGATTCATCGTAAAAATGCTCCCTGATCTTCTGTGTGAAATCGTGCAATGTCTTCATAACCTTCTCATTGTCGGGATACCTTTTTAAAAAATGGCAAAGTCCGATGATCGCATTTGCCAGCCCCCGGTTCGATTGAAGATTTCTGAAATGAGGAAAAAATCGAAAAAATTTGTCTTTTGCAAACTGAAAATATCCATCCGCAGGGGCAAGCCGGATAAGATACCCCAGGGCCCAAATGGTCCGTCCCAAGGCATCTTCAGACTCATTTTTATCGGAGAATTTACGATCGTATGTTAATTCATTGTGAAAAGAACCATCAGGTTTTTGCATCAGATGAATATAGCGCATATAAATATCTGCAAGGTGCAGTGCGTCCTTTTCTTTTCCCTGTTCATGAGCCATTAATACCAGCAAAAGTGCCCTGGCATTGTCGTCAAGACTGTAACCCTCGCTGAAATTGGCAATCGAAAAATTGGAATGTTCCAGGATTCCGGTATTATCGGTCATACGCCGGATATGGTCAAGGCTGAATTCAGGTTCGGCAAGAACAATTTCATCAATCTCCGGTTTGGATAAACCTGGTGCTGATATTACTTCATTGAAAAGCCGCGCATATTCTTTTCCTATCTCCCCCCAATACATTTTTTTTCCATAAGAAAATGCCAGATTTCGGATTGTTTTAATCTGTTCCGGATGGTCAAGTAACTCATTCAGAACATTTGCAAGGCTGCAGCTGTCGCCAAATTCAAAAAGCAATCCGCGGTTCTCCGCCAGCAGTTCCCTTGCATGCCAGTATGGGGTTGAAACGATACACGTACCGGAACCAACAGCGTAGGCCAGTGTTCCGCTGGTAATCTGAGCTTCGTTCAGGTAGGGGGTAATGTAGATGTCGACCCCAAGCAAATTCTCTTTTAATTCATCCTCGTCCAGAAATTCATCCAGGAACACAACATGACCGGTGATTCCATTCGCCCCGGCAAGGCATTTCAAATATTCCCGGTATTCTTCGCCAGAGTCCAGCTTTACCATCGGATGGGTTTTCCCAAGAACGACATAGACAATATCCGGGTGAGTTTTAACCACCATGGGCAATGCTTTGATCACTGTTTCAATGCCCTTGTTTCGTCCAAGTAAACCGAACGTACACATCACTGTTTTTCCCGGGAAGGTCAGTTTCCGCTCCTTTTTGGTATCCACGGATCCAAAATCAGGGACACCGTGATGGATCATGGAAATTTTTCCCTCCGGGATATGATAAATACTTGTGAGAAATTGAATCGCAAGCCGGCTCATCACGACAACCTTGTCGGCACGTTCGCCCATTTTTTTCATAATTGCCTTTTCATGAAATGACGGGGTTTTTAGCACGGTATGGCAAATGATCACGACAGGGATCTTCAAACACTCCAGCAACGATAATACAAAAACACCACTTTCGCCTCCATAAATTCCGAATTCATGCTGTAAAATGCAGATATCAGCTGAAGACGAATTGATATAGCGGGCTGCTTTCAGATAGTCTTGTGGATAATCCTGGCGAATGGTACACTCAACGATTTCAGGATAATCGAAATGTTGATTTTTGCCATTCATGGCAATCACAAATATTTCAGCAGGGGTGTTACAGTGCTCAAATCCTGTGAAGAGGGAGTTTACAAAGTTTTGCGTGAATGTGGCGATTCCGCATTGACGGGGAAGATAATTACCAACAACAGCTATTTTCATGGTCCTTAAAATTTATTTTTGCCTGCAGGGAAAGTTCTCTTAAATCCAGGTGCCAGTCAGATCAAACATCCTTCAGAACATTCCGTCAATCATTTCTCTCATCGTCAAACCATTAAAGTAATCCTCAATGTTGTACGGCTTTAATCCTTCAAAGATAGCAAATTCATTATGAGAAACACCAACAAGTGCAGATTCAATTTCTTCAGTATCGAATTTGCTGAAATAATCACCAAAAATCCTGGCATGCAGAATAATACCATTTTGTACATCGAGATCGAATTCGATGGTCCCCGCTTTTTCCGTCCGGACCACTTTCCGGAAATTATAATTGGGTGAATATCCAAAGTTCCATTCCCAGGTGCTGTATTTACTTTTTACCAGTTCATTTATCCTTTCATGATCCTCCTGAGAAAGCTCGATCATCCGGGCCTCCGGATATTTGAGCAGAATGTGGTCCTGTATGCGTGTGGCAAACTGCATCACATCCATTCCGTCCGTGAGATGCTCACTGATATTCGTTACCCGGCTGCGTACCGATTTTACGGCTTTATCCTGAAATTTTAAGGGATCTGCGCTGAGCGCTTTCGCCAGATCGGGCATTTGTGCGGAAAAAAGGAGTGTGCCATGATGAAGAACTTTGTTTTTCCAGATATGTTCGGCGTTTCCCGAGAATTTCCTTCCATCGATGGTGAGGTCGTTCCGGCCTTCAAATCTGGCATCAATTCCCATTTTTTGCAATACCTCCAGAATTGGTAGGGTATATTTCCTGAAATCGATCAGATTCTCCTGCTTGCCCGTTTGGATAAAAGTAAAGTTCAGGTTTCCAAGATCATGAAATACCGCACCACCCCCGCTCAGGCGACGTACAACAGGGAGGTTGTTTTGCTTCACATAATCAATATTAATCTCGGCCAGGGTATTTTGATGTTTTCCGACAATGATGGATGGGGCATTTCTCCACAACATGAAGGAATCTTCATCGAAATTTTTCAAAACATATTCTTCGGTGGCGAGATTGAAGTATGGATCGGTATTGTGGCGTTTGATGATGAGCATTTGTGAAAATTTATGAAGCAAAAATAAGCCTTTCTTACAAATAGGTCGTTATATTTGCATGCATTTAATACCTGACTGACTTTAATATAGCGCTATGGATTATTTTACTTACCTGGTATTCCGTTCCTTCATCCTTCTATTCCGGTTTATTCCTTTTCGCTTACTTTACGGGTTTGCCGACTTCATTTTTTATTTGGTCTATTATCTCGTCGGGTACAGGAAAAAAGTGGTTTTTGAGAATTTACGAAATTCTTTTCCCGGGAAACCGGAAATTGAGATCACCATGATTGCCAAAAAATTTTATCATCATTTTGCCGACATGCTGATTGAAAGTCTGAAGGCCTTTACGATGACCCAGGAGGCCGTCATTAAGAGATACAAATTTAACAACACGGTTTCTCCGGACGAATTATATAAAAAAGGGCAATCGATCATTTGTGTCGCAGGCCATTATGGAAACTGGGAGTGGGCAGGAATCGCTGCCGGAAAGCAAATGCTGCACAAACCGGTTGGTTTTTACAAACCATTATCAAATAAATTCATTGACGGTTACATCCAGAAAACAAGGGTACAGGGGCGTGCAGAACTTGCTTCCATTGTTAAAACAGCTGAGACATTTAAAACTGACTGGGGCGAGCCGGCAGCATTTTATATGGTTGCCGACCAGAGTCCTTCGAGTGCGAGGCTGGCTTACTGGGTTAATTTTTTAAATCAGGATACTGCAGTTTTGCACGGACCAGAGAAATATTCCAGGGTTCATAATTTTCCCGTTGTTTTTGCAAGTGTAAGGAAGGTAAAACGCGGCTATTATACCATTGATTTTAAAATGCTTGAATCCGAACCCCATCAAACAAAAACCGGCGAGATAACCGGCCGGTTTATGAAAATGCTTGAAGAGGTAATTGTAGCCAACCCTGAATTCTATCTCTGGTCGCACAGAAGATGGAAGCTTAGGAAAGGATGATGGAAAAAAAACGGCAAGGCAAAAAAGAGGGTTTACAACAAGCCTCCGTTTTGATAAATCGCCAGTTGCGCATTGTAAAATTTATCCAACTGAACTGATTTCCCGTTTGCAAGGTTTGTCATTTCTCCTGAAATAAAATCAACCTTGATCCTGTCACCATCGTGAATATCAGCCTGGAGCAGAACATCAGGTTTATAAGTAAGTATCGGCAATGCAGCATTGATGGCATTGCGCTCATAAATAGCCCCGTACGATTCTGCCAGGATACAACTGATGCCCAATGATAAAAAGCAGTCAACAGCCTGCTGGCGTGAACTGCCGGCGCCAAAATTTTTCCGGGTGATGACGATGTCCCCTGGTTTTGCTTTCCGGGCAAAATCTTCAAATCCCTTCAGGTTGTCGAAGGTATACTGTCCCATTTCCCTGATATCGGTAATGGTAAGATACCGGTTGTGGAAAATCATGTCTGTATCGATATCATCTTTGGCGATAATCCAAACAGCACCTTCCACAGTAGTTGGTTTCTCTGTTTTTTCTTTTTTGTCAGGCCGCACCTGTGACATGGCGGGTTTTCCGGTAGCATGAAAAAGTGTTGGTTGGTCCGGGATCTGGTCGGGCGTGGTAATGAAGCCGGCAACTGCAGATGCGGCAACCACCGCGGGCGATGCCAGGTATACAAAACCCTTTCCCTGTTTGCCTTCAAAATTACGGTTTCCCGTGCTGATGGTCACTTCACCCGGTCCATTTTGACCGACTTGTCCTGCCGCACAACCGGCACAACCAGCGTTCGACACCATCACACCGGCCTCCTTAAAAGTCTGGATGATACCTTCGTCCATGGCCTGTGTCCAGATGGCATCGGTGGCGGGAACAATTTTAAGCACCACACCGGGAGCTACTTTGCGGCCCTTTAACACGGAGGCAGCAGCACGAAGGTCTTCCATACGGCCATTTGTACAACTTCCGATAAAACCTGAATCTATTTTCTGATTGCGCACGGTTTCAATGGAGGTGTCATCATGCGGATGCCCTGGTTTTGCGACCATGGTGACAAATTTGCCCAGGTCGATGTCGAATGTTTGTTCATACTTTGCATCGGGACCTGCTGTAACAGCATCATAATCATTACCTGTGATCAGCTTTAATTCACCGAGAAGTGCCGGTGAAGTCGGAAACAGCACAATAATAGCTCCCATTTCAGTGCCCATGGAAGCAATGGTAATCCGTTCGGCAAGTGTGAATTTTTCGGTTTCCTCACCATATATTTCAACAGAATAACCAAGGAGCTTATTGGCACCAAAAATCGACAGAAGGTTTAAAACAATATCCTTGGCGGTTAAATTGGCTGGTCTTTTTCCAGTCAGATTGATTTTAACCGAGGCAGGTACTTTAAACCAAACGGCTCCCTTTGCCCAGGCTGCGGCAATGTCCTGGTCTCCCATGCCCTGTCCGAAAGCAGCGATGGCGCCCATAATGTTGGCATGCGAATCGGTGGACACAAATGTGCTTCCCGGCCATGTAAGTCCGTTGTCAATGGCAAGGTGCGTTCCGATTCCGGCATCAACATCATACACCCGGATACCGTTCTCACGGGCAAACTGCCTGCAATAGTGCTGATTGGCAGCATATTTTTGATCTGATCCGCCAGGATTGCAGTCGAATGTGAAGATGGTCTTTTGAGGATTTTCAACAGTCAGGCCATTGTCAATGAGGTTTTTTACTACATTGGCTCCGCCAAAATCTCGTGCAGCGCGTGTATCGATGATCACATCCAGAATATCACCCGGCTTTACAGTTTGCTGTCCGGAGTGCTTTGCTATAATTTGTTCGATGATGGTCATTTTTTTGGGGTTAATGGGTTAATGGATAAATGCAAACAATGTGGGCAATGCAAACAATGCAGGCAATGCAGGCAATGGTTACATTGCATTAATCGTTTTCATTGTTTTTGCTTTTTTCATTGCTTGCATTGTTTTCATTGCTTAAATTGCTTGCATTGCTTACATTTTTCATTTAAGCCTGTCCCTGAACGGCTCAAATGTCATAAAATCAGCATGATGTACCACGAAAGCTTCGGTCGTGCGTTTCACCATGTCACCTTCGCCTGCATGAGTAGCGATGATGTGGCAAACAGCAGCAGGCACCCCGCATTGTTCTGCAAGGGATACACCGGAGAACGGATGACGGAGGTACTTTCCATATTTTCCCTGGAATGATTTTCCGTTTGCATCGAGTTCATACTCCAGCAATTTGCCAACATCGGCCAGGATGGCACCGGCAATCAGAATATCCATGTTCACAGGGAGATCATCTTTGAAAAATTCATTCATCTTGTTCCCGGCATCACGCGCCACATGCACTACGCAGCGCTTGTGAGCCATAAATGACACCTTCAGGTCGGGCCCGGCAAGAAGGGTAAAGGGAATCTTATTCAGGTCATCGGGTGTTAAAACGCTTTTTTCCAGCGCCATTTCCCATGTTTTTGCAGTCGTTTCGCGGAGAACGGGATCCTGGATCCACATCAACTCAGGCCACAGGGATTTAATTTCTTCGGTCATACTTTCAGTTTTGGATTGTTGATGAAAATAATGCGGGCACTGCAGGCAATGCAGGTGTTGTTTGATTGCTTGCATTGCTTGCATAGTTTACATTGTTTACATTTTATAGTTTAGCAATGATGGCCTCCGCCATTTGTTGCGTAGTTGCCGCACCTTTGCTGAATGCGTCAGGTGTTCCGGGAAGTTTCAACATGTCGTAGGTCATAACTTTGCCTTCTTCCACAACTTCTGCAACGGCTTTTGAAATCCTTGCAGCTATCTCCATTTCCCCAAGATGTTCGAGCATCATAACGGCAGAGAGAATCATGGCGGTTGGGTTAACGATCGACGGATTGAATTCCGCATATTTTGGTGCTGACCCGTGGGTTGGCTCGAAAACTGCGATTTCAGGGCCAATGTTGGCGCTGCAAGCGAATCCGAGTCCTCCGATCAGGCCGGCAAAACCATCTGAAACGATGTCGCCGAACATGTTACCGGCAACCATCACATGATACGTTTCAGGGTTCTTGGTAAGCCACATCATCTGCGCATCGATGTTGGTGTCCTGGACTTTGATCCCCGGATATTCATTTTTTGCCATCTCCTGGGCCATTTTCAACATCATTCCTGAAGTTTCACGAATAACATTGGGTTTTTCGCAAACGGTCACTGTGTTGAATCCGCGTGCTTTGGCATATTCAAATGCAGCTTTCAGAATCCGTCCGGTATATTTTTTTGTAAAAATACGGGTTGAAACTGCCAGTTCAGGACGGGGACACCATGCAAAGTTATCCCTGAATTTTTTATGGGTCATCAGGGCATCATACACCTGGTCGGAGGGATTTGACCATTCAACGCCACCATATAAACACTCAGTGTTCTGACGGAAGATCATGGTATCAATAATGGGTTCCTCAATAACTCCGCCAAATCCGCGCCTGATAAAGTTTAGCGGGTTTCCTTTGAATGTTTTGCATGGGCGCATGCAGATGTCGAGGTCATATTTCTGCCGCATGGTTACAATGGGGCTGTAGTAGGCAAATCCTTTGCCTTTCAGTTCCGGGGCCAGTTCGGCTTCTGTTTTATCTTTTGGCTTGGAGGTTATTGCACCGAAAAGGCCGATCTTATGTTTCTCAAGCAGTTTCTGGGTGCGCTCCGGAAATGGATCACCTTCTTTGCACCAGAATTCCCAGCCAATGTCACCATGAACATACTCTGCTTCAAAACCGGCTGCATCCAACACGCGGATGGCCTCATCAAGGACGACTTTGCCGATACCATCACCGGGCATCGCAACGATTGTTCTTTTTGCCATAAATAGTTTGTTTGTTAGTAGTTAAATTATTAACAATTGGCTACAAAGATACAACACAGCACTATATCCGCAAAGTACAATTTGTACATTTTTCCCAAATCTTTATATCACTATTTCTTACTTTTGCAAACTATTTCGCCATTTCACCATTTCGCCATTTCACCATTTCACCATTTCACCATTTCGCCATTTGAAAAATCATCTCATAAATCCAATCTTTCAAATCATTTCGCAGGTTGCGAAAGAAGAGAATGTCAAAGCCTTTGTGATAGGCGGCTTTGTGAGGGATTTGCTATTGAACCGCGACAATAAACAGGACATTGACATAGTTGTGTTGGGCAGCGGTATCGACTTCGCTCATCTCGTAGCCGCAAAACTGGAGGGCGACATCCCAGTGAAATTTTTTAAAAATTTCGGCACCGCCATGTTGAATTACCATGGATGGAAAATTGAATTTGTGGGCGCCCGGAAAGAGTCATACAGAAGGAATTCACGCAAACCCATCGTTGAGGATGGGACCATCGAGGACGATCAGAACCGGCGTGATTTTACCATCAATGCGATGGCCATTGACCTGACTGCAGAATCGTACGGACAGTTGATCGATCCCTTTAATGGAATCAGTGATCTTAAAGAAAAAATCATCCGTACCCCGCTGGATCCGGATGTTACCTTTTCTGATGACCCTTTACGCATGATGCGCGCCATCCGGTTTGCTACGCAACTCGATTTCTCTATTGAACCTTCCTGCTTTGAAGCAATATCGCGAAATGCCCACCGTATTTCGATTGTATCCATGGAACGCGTTTCCGATGAATTCAATCTCATCATCCAGGCAGAAATTCCGTCAAAAGGATTCCGTTTGCTGGATGAATCCGGATTGTTGAGAATTATTTTCCCTGAATTTTGCGATCTCAAAGGGGCTGAGATCATCGAAGGAAAAGGTCATAAAGATAATTTTTATCATACACTGGCCGTCCTTGACAATGTTGCAGCTGTTTCTTATGATCTTTGGCTGAGGTGGGCTGCCATTTTACATGACATAGCCAAACCACTTACCAAAAAGTTTATCCAGGGAACAGGATGGACATTCCATGCGCACGAATTCAGGGGGGCCAAAATGGTCCCGCATATCTTCCGAAAACTGAAGCTCCCGCTGAATGACAAGATGAAATATGTTGAAAAGCTGGTACTCCTCCACCTTCGGCCCATTGTTCTTGCAGAAGATGTAGTTACAGATTCAGCTGTCCGCAGGTTGTTGTTTGAGGCAGGCAATGATATTGATGACCTCATGCTGCTTTGCAACGCTGATATCACCTCGAAAAATCCGAATAAAGTTAAACGGTATATTGAAAATTTCAATATTGTCCGGCAGAAATTAAAGGAGATTGAAGAGAAAGATCAGTTGCGAAACTGGCAGCCGCCGATTACCGGTGAAGTGATCATGAAAACTTTTGGCATCCCTCCGTCAAAATCTGTTGGAATTATTAAAGATGCCATCACCGAAGCCATACTGGAAGGTGAAATACCGAACACATTTGAAACTGCTTTTCAACTGATGCTCAGGGAAGGGGAAAAACTCGGACTTTATCAGGCAAACAGTTAAACCTTTTTCTTTTTTATTACTTGGAATTTTATATTTTTGACCCGGATTTTTATACGGAACAAACATGTTGATTTATCGTTTTAGAATAACCTGCGAAGAGCATGATGGATTTCTTAGGGAAATTGAAATTCAACCGAATCAGACCTTTCTTGATTTTCACCATATTATCATAGATTCATCTGAGTTGCTCCATTGCGATCAGGCATCCTTTTTTATGACTGATAAGAAATATAAAAAGGACAAGGAGATTTCCCTGAAAGCCGGGAAACGCCAAATCCGGAAATATGACGAGGATCTCGACCAGGTTGTTACTGAATCAGTGACACTGCCATTGCTGAAGACCGAAAAATTAAAGAATTATATCGAAGATCCGCATCAGCGGATGATCTATGAATTTATTGGCCGTGATGTTTTTTCATTTCATATTGAACTGTTTAAAATATTTCCCGCTGAAGGGGGGATCTCTTTTCCCCGGTGTATCAAGCGTATTGCTGAATTACCAAAAAAGGCTGAACAGCCCACACCTTTGCCAACCCCACCAGCTGCACCCAGGGTCGTAGTTCCCAAAGTTGCGCTTCCGAAAATCGAAGAGTTGTTGAAATTCGATGACATTGTTGAAGATGATCATGAATTGGAAGCAATTGAAAGTGAATTGGGGAACATCATTGAAGAATCAACCGATGAACCTTCCTTCGGAAATTCAGAGCCTGAGGATAGCAGCAACAATGATTTTTTATACGGGGAGCATGAGGAAGCAGATGAGGATGAAAATCTTGAACATTTAGAAGATTACGAGGATATCGAAAGCCTGGATAAACGCTTATCAGGTTTTGACCGCGATTCCGATGACTATTAATGATCCTTTACTGGTAGTTGTTGCAGGCCCGACTGCTGTCGGTAAAACAAACCTTGCTGTTTCCCTTGCATGTCATTTTAACACTGAGATCATCTCTGCTGACTCCCGGCAGTTTTATCGCGAGATGCATATCGGAACGGCCATACCCTCCGCGCGGGAATTGTCATTGGTCAAACATCACTTTATTCATCATTTATCGATAGGGGAGGATTACAATGTTTCAAGGTTTGAACACGATGCACTTGAATTGATTGAGGACCTTTTTCATCGTCACCCAATTGTTGTCCTGGTGGGAGGTTCAGGGTTATATATCAATGCCTTGTGCCACGGCATCGATTTACTGCCTGATCCCGATCCGGAAATTCGCCGCCAGTTGAAGGAGACTTTGACCGCTTCCGGGATTGAGCCGCTGCAGCGTGAATTAGCCCTTCTGGACCCGGAATATGCGCTCCGGGTTGATCTCCTCAATCCGGCCCGGTTAATGCGTGCACTCGAAATTTGCCGGGCTACAGGCATGCCATATTCCGCGCTCCGGTCCAATAAGCCTGCAAAGAGGAATTTCGGAATTTTGAAAATCGGGATAGAACTTCCCCGTGAAATACTTTATCAACGGATAAATGACCGGGTGGATGCGATGCTGACGGCAGGATTGACAGAAGAGGCGCTGTCACTTTTTCCGTATCGTCATTTGAATGCCCTCAACACAGTTGGTTATAAGGAATTGTTTGACTATTTTGCCGGTCTGACTTCCCTTGAACATGCGGTTGAAAAGATAAAAACCCACAGTCGGCGCTATGCAAAACGACAACTGACCTGGTTTAAAAAAGATCACGGATATAAATGGTTTCATCCTGATGAGCTTGATCAGATAATCTCATATATCGATCATTACTCTGAACCCAATCTCATTTAAGGAGGTTTGGATCCAGGGAAATTTATCCTTGATGATACTCAATCAGCCCTTCAGCCGGAGATGATAAAATTTTGAAAATTTTCACACCTTCCTGAAGGGCAACTTTTGTCAGGACTTCGCTGTAGCAATATGCGATGGAGCCGATAAAACCAATAGGAGTCGATCGAAAATCATCATATTTCCGGATGTGGGTGGTGAAAAAATCCTGAAAGGATCGAGACAGCAGTTGCTGCACAAAAGGGTGTTCACGGTTTGGACTGATAAAATGGCTGAACGAGGCCAGAAATCTGTTGGGAGATGGTTTGTTGTATAACGAATTGAGGATATCTTCGAGCGTGTATCCATATTGATTATCAAACGCATCGCGGAGTTCTGCCGGAAGTTCCTTCTTAAAATAAGCTCCAAGAAACAACTTGCCAAGGTAGGAGCCCGCCCCTTCATCGCCAAAAAGGTATCCCAACGAATCAATCTTTGAAAAGGTGTTTTTCCCATCAAAATAACACGAGTTGCAACCAGTACCTAAAATACAGGCAATCCCTATGCCATCGCCGAAAAGTGCCCTGGCAGCACCAAGGATGTCGTGGTAAATAAATATTTTCGAGTTTCGGAAGAAAACCCGGATGGCATCACTGATCAGTTGGTTGTTATACCGTGTAGAGCATCCGGCCCCATAGAAATGGATCTCCTGAATATGGCTTTCAACCAGAAATGGTACCAGATCGGCCCTGAGAGTGGCTTCAACACTTTCAGAATTATGAAAATAGGGATTTAATCCGCAGGTTGTCAGCGTGTTTTTTACCATATTGCCCTCAAGCAATATCCAGGTTGTTTTAGTTGAGCCGCTATCAGCAATCAGTTTCATGTGTAAAAATTAAATCATGGCAAACATGCCAGTAATTATGTAATATTAAACTCCGCTTAGGGAACTACCGACGACATTGGATTTCTCAGCCCCTTTGCATCTTTCAGGTAGGCTTTTACCGTTCCGACAATAATTTTTGCTTCGATGTAAATCGGAATTTTGTTGGCATCATCGGTAACCCAGACCAGCACATCCTCTTCACCCTTAAAAATGGTTCCCTGCACCATCTTCGCCGCAAATTTGATACACCTGTAACGTTTGCCATCAGTTGATTCCACAATTTCTTTTCCCATCGGCCTCACATAGATATCGTAGTAGGCATCATCGATCAGCACCGTTACAAGCGTTTTTGTATTGGGGCGTAAATCTGAAAAGTCAATTGTTCTGGTATAATACACTGCCGAAAGCATATCAAATGCACATGGACGCATTGGCAACGTATCAGTGCGCTGAGGGTTATTGTTGCTTTTGGTATTGGCGATGACCTTTTTCCCGTTGTAGTCAAAAGTTAAAGTATTTAATAAGGTATACCCTCCTTCATACACATTTCGTCTGAAATCCAACGACCTGAATGATTCCGGGTCAACCCACGAATCGAAATAATCCCTCACTTTGAAAAGAAGGTCATACGAAGCAAAAGATTTTCCTGTGCCTTTCAGGTGCCAGGATGTTTTGCCTCTGAAGAGTTCATTGGTAACCGAAAAGGTAACCATTCCGGCATCAACCCAAACCGGTCCCCAATTATAGGAAACGGTATAGCGAATCTTTTCTCCATCGCCAAAAACCGAATTCGACGTTGGACATTGAGCAGTCACAACCTGTGGACGAACAGATCCGGCAAACAACAATATCCCCCCGACGAACCAAATTATTGAGTTCTTCACCATTTTATGATTTTGAGAAATACCCTTTTGAAGGTGTGGTTTATTTTTTATTCCATAAGAAATACACAGGAATCCCAAGAATAACGATAATCAATCCCGGCCAGGTATATTCAGGTTTATAAATAAAAAGAATAATTAATACGATTAATGCTAAGATGATATAAACCAGTGGAATGACCGGATATCCAAATGCTTTGTAGGGGCGTTCGATGTCAGGTCGTTTTTTTCTCAGACGAAACAATCCAAAAATAGTGAGCACATAAAAAATAAGCACTGCAAATACTACATAATCAAGTAATTGCCCATAAGTTCCTGAGAGGCATAACAATCCTGCCCAGATTCCCTGGATGACCAAACCTGTTGCAGGGACACCATTTTCATTCAATGTGCCTACTTTTTTAAAAAATATTTTATCAGTTGCCATGGCATAGTAAACCCTGGCCCCGGCAAGGATAAGCCCGTTGTTACACCCAAAGGTTGATATGACAATGAATGCGGCCATGATCAATACGGCATAATTACCGAAAATTCCGGAAATTGAGGCAGTTGCGAGTCGGTCATTCAGGGCATATTGCATCCCTCTGGCCGTAATGTCTGCTGCTTCCGGCGCCCCGCGTACCGGTAGTGCAGTGATGTATACGATATTTGCAAGCAGGTAAAGGATGGTCACAATCAGTGTACCGAGGAATAGGCTTAACGGGATGTTTTTCTTCGGATTGATCACTTCTCCGGCTGTGAAAGTGATGTTATTCCATGCGTCGGAAGAAAAGAGGCTTCCAACCATGGCCATGCCTATGGCAGCTACCAACGCCATGCCTGCAAGTGGGATATCCTGCCCACCAGCCCCTTCCCGTTCAGGATTCCAGAAAACCAGGTTATTGATGTTAATTGCAGAAATATTGGAGGCGAACCCAAGACCAATAATAATAAACAAAACCAACAGGATGAACTTTCCGGAGGTAAAAGCATTCTGAACCTTTTTCCCTTCCTGGACGCCCAAAGTGTTAATCCATGTTAAAAATGCGATGGAAGCGATGGCAACTAACTGAACAGGGCCAAACTTGAAGAACCCGGCTTTAATCCAAACAATGTTTTCTGCAATACCAGGAAGGAGAACTCCGGAAAATTTCGCAAAAGCCATTGCCACTGCGGCAATGGTGCCGGTTTGAATCACCATGAAAAGTGTCCATCCATATAAAAAACCAGTCAAAGGGTTATACGCCTCCTTAAGATAGACATACTGTCCGCCTGCTTTGGGGAACATACCGGCAAGTTCACCGTAACTAAGCGCTGCAAAAACTGTCATAAAGCCGGTGATGATCCATACCATCATCAGCCAGCCGGGTGAACCCACCATCCTGGCTATGTCGGCACTGACGATAAAAATTCCTGAACCGATCATCGACCCCACCACAATGGCCGTGGAATCAAACAAATTCAACCTTCTTTGAAAAACATGTTCTCCAGTCATATCATTTTTTATTAATCACCTGTCACCCGTCACGTGTCACCTTTCACCCGTCACCCGTAACCTGACATTTCACAATAATCATTATTTTCGCTCCGCAATTTATGGGAAATTTTATAATTTAGACAAGTTTTTCCAAGAATTTAATCTCAATGCGAAAATTTGCACCCACACTTTTTTACCCTGAGTTCCTGCGAAGTTCAGCCTTTCTGTTCTCATTGGTTATCATTATTTTTATCAATCCTTTTTTGGATGATAGTATTTTTGGCAGGCTGATCTCCTCTTTGCTAGTCATTGGAACCATGGCCGGGGCTTTAACAATCATGTTTTCACATCGGGAGGTAATCTGGTTTGTGCTGGGAATGGTTGGTTTATGCCTGATCATTGAAGCAGTTTCATGGAAGTACAACAATGATTTTTTCATTGGTGTCAAATATCTCAGGAATAGTTTTGTTTTTGGTATTTTCGGACTGATTTTGTTTTACTATCTGCTGAAAGTGCAACCTTTATCTCTGACCGAGATTGGAAATGCGATAAGCATTTACCTGTTGTTTGGGCTGTCGTTTGGCTATTTTTACTGTTTTTATGCACAACTTCATCCTTTGGCTTTTTCCCACCCGGCAAATACGGTCGTAGAAATTAAATTCGACCTGATTTACTACAGTTTTATCACCTTAACAACGACAGGATATGGAGATATCCAGCCCTTAATGAAAGTGCCCAGACTTCTTGCGATTTTCGAAACGATATTCGGAACTTTTTATATTGCTGTGATTATCGGACGATTGGTTGGGCTGGGAAGTAAAAATCCATAATTTTGATAATGTTGTAAAAAATAACTTAGGAGATCAGGAGAAACCTTTAATCAGTCAAAAATATCAGTTTTCTCTATGCCTTTTATAGAATTTTTACGAGAGCGCATAAATAATATGAAATGGAGAATCAACCCGAGGCCCCAGAATAATGCCGTTAAATGAACGGTTTCCACAGGTTCGTACTGTGACTGAAAACCCAGCAGGAACCAGAGTTCTGCAATTAAATTACAAATAATATAGGTTACCAGGTGAAACTTGAAGCCGATGTCGTATAGTGGCAGTGAATCATAATCCTTTTTCCCGAAATACCATCCTGCAACAAATACTAAAATTCCGTAAAAGGCGGCGATCATCCAGGCCAGCGTAAACTCCATACCTTGTAACAAGGTGCTGAGCCCAAAGCGAAAGGTGATTGTAAGTATGACAAGTACTCCAGCAAACTTAAGTTGATTTGATGTAAATGATTTCATAATTGTTCCTCCGGATTTAAAAGATTTTTAATTTTTTCATTGAAAAATAAACTGATATTTCTGTTGATAAACTGAGTAAGCAGGGTTTGACCTAAAGATGTTAAAAAATAGTATTTGCGCTCAGGCCCCTTATTCCCTTTTCCTGATTTAAAGTCGACGACACCAAGATGTTGGAATTTTCGCAGTGTCCGATACAAACTTTGCTCCTCGCAACTCATGGTTTGTTTTGACTGCTCCTCAACAAAGGCTTTGATGTCATCAACATATTTATCATCTTCCTTTAAGGCCAGGAATATCCACAAGGTAAGCTGACCTTTTTTATAGGTTTCTTCCCAGGCAGATAATAATTCTGTCAATAGTATTTCGTTATTCATGATTTAATCGTTATGTATTATACAAATAGTATAGTACAAAGGTAATACAAAAAAATCAAAAAGCAAGAAAAAAAATAAAGAATTTTCTGCTATCCAAAATAAAGTACTACTTTTGCATACCGATCGTTCAGTATTTAATTATGAAAGACACCAGAGAGTATATTATTGACGAAGCTTACAGGCTTTTCCTGACCCAAAGCTATGAAGCCGTCTCGATCAGCGATATCAGCAATGCCGTTGGTTTTACAAAAGGGGCACTTTATCATCACTTTAAAAATAAGGAAGAACTTTTTCGTGCCGTGATTGACACACATTTTCCGTTAACCAGCCTTTCTCTGGAGGATGAGAACATCAGCCTGAAAGAATATACGGAATTGTGCATAAAACACATTCATAAATTACTACAGCAGACCATCACCAGTAATGTAGAATTCACACCGGTTAACTTTTTAGCTTTGATTGCAGATAGTTTCCGACACTATGAAGGATTTGCAGTGAAGAAATCGAGTATTATCGATAATGACGTAGAGAAAGCAAAAGTGATCATCAGTAACGCCATAAAGCGGGGTGAAATCAGGGATGACATCGACATTTCTGTTGTTGCCACGCAATATCTGTCATTAAGTATTGGCCTTGCAGGTGATTTTATGAGAAATAACTCTGTTGAATCTTCAATGAAGTCTTTAAGAGATCAGCTTACCCAATTGTATAACCTTCTTAAGAAATAGGTTTTATGTTCTGGAACATTTTATTCGTTTTGTACCAAACATACCAAACGTTCAGTATTAAAGCAAAAATTAATTACACGTTAAACACAGAAATATGAAAAGAATGATCATTTCAGTGATGGCATTTTGTATGCTTATCGCATGCAATTCCAGAGAAAACCAGGAAAACCTTCCCGGCATGAAGCCCGTCACAGTAACCACCGTTATGGTTAAAAAAGAAAAGCTGGTTGCGGCTTTGCGTTATAGCGGAACCATTGAAGCTTATCAGAACATACCCCTGAATTTTCAAACAACCGGAACTGTACAGGAAGTGCTGGTGGATGCCGGTGACATCGTACAAAAAGGACAGTTGCTTGCCAGACTTGATCAAACCGATGCGTTAAGCATGTATGAAATCACCCTTTCACAATACCAGCAAGCCAAGGATGCATACGACAGGCTGAAATCGGTATATGAAAAGGGAAGTTTGCCTGAGATCAAATGGGTGGAAATGGAGTCTAAACTTGAACAGGCTCAGTCCTCTCTTAACCTTGCAAAAAACAACCTCGCGAAATGCAAACTGCATGCTCCCGTTAACGGAATGGTAGGGAAACGGAACATTGAGCCGGGAATGTCATCGATTTCCATTGCTGCGGCTCCCCTGGAACTGGTCGATATCAGGCAGGTGTATGTAAAAATCTCCGTTCCCGAAAATGAAGTAGCCAGGATCGTCAAAGGAATGAAAGCAATTTTCACTGTTTCTGCCCTGAACGATAAGGAATTCAAAGGGGAGGTGGCCAATATCAGTCCGGTCGCAGACAGGATTTCCCGTACATACGAAGCAAAGATCCTTGTACCAAACCCTGACTTATCATTAAAACCGGGTATGGTTTGCGATGTAAAAATGGAAACAGCCATGGAAAAGGAACTGGTGATGGTCCCAAATCAGAGTGTATCCAGGGACGATAACAACAACACCTTTGTGTTTGTGGTCGATCCTGCCGGGAAACGCGCAAGAAAACAGGTTATAAAAACCGGACAATACCATGATTCAGGCCTGGAGGTGGTGTCGGGCCTGGAAGCAGGGCAGTTGATCGTGAATGAGGGAAAAGAAAAGTTGATGGACAACAGTTTAATTGCTTTTTAAGATGGAACGGAGAAAACCAAACCTTATCGAAAAGGCAATGCGCAACAACAACATTGTTGTGATCATTGCGGCGGCCATCATCATTGTTGGGATTGTCGCCCTGCTGAAAATGCCACGAAACGAATTTCCTGCTTTTACCATCCGCCAGGGAGTTATCGTCGGAGTTTTTCCTGGTGCCACCTCCTCAGAAGTTGAAAAACAGCTTACCACGGTTGTCGAGAATTATCTCTTCGGTTACCAGGAAGTAAAAAAGGCCAAAACCTATTCCTATTCAAGGGAAGGTATCATGTATATTTTCGTTGAACTGAACGATGAAGTAAAAAATGCCGACCAGTTCTGGTCCAAATTAAAGCATGGGCTCACTGAACTGAAAATGACCTTGCCCACGGGCGTTATCGCATTGATCGCGAACTCAGATTTTGGTGATACATCAGCTTTGCTCATCACCTTGTCGTCCGACACAAAAAGCTATAAAGAACTTGAAGAACAGCTGAAAAAGCTCGAATCAGATTGCCGCAAAATCCCCGCTACTTCCAAGATCAAGCACTTTGGTCTTCAGAAAGAAAAGATATTTGTCAATGTAAGGCCGGAACTGCTGAACGAATACAATATTAAATCGCTTTCGCTGCTGGGCTCATACCAGGCCAACGGGATGGTGAGCTATGCCGGCAAACTCGATGACGGCACCACTGTGATGCCCGTACATTTTCCACCCAATTTTGAATCGGAAAAAGACCTGGCCGAGCAGATCGTTTACTCCGATCCAAACGGCAACGTAGTAAGGCTTAAGAACATCGCCACCATCGAACGAAAATATGACAAACCCGGTAATTTCATCCGTCAGAACGGTAAAAAGACCATCCTGCTTTCACTGGAGATGCAACCGGGAAATAACATCGTTGCATACGGGAAAGATGTGGACAAAGTGCTGGAGAATTTTAAAAAACATTGTCCGGAAGGTATTGAAACAGCCAAAATATCTGAACTTCCAAAGTACGTTGGCGATTCGGTGAATAATTTTCTTCGTGAATTCCTGATCGCCATCATGGCGGTGATTATGGTGACACTGATCCTGCTTCCCATGCGTGTAGCTTCCGTAGCAGGCATTACAGTTCCCATTTCGGTGATGATCACACTGGCGATACTATACTTTACAGGGATAGAGTTGCATACGGTCTCACTTGCCTCGCTGATCCTTGTGCTCGGAATGATCGTTGACAACTCCATTGTTGTTATCGATAATCATGTAACGAAAATCGATCAGGGATTTTCACCCTGGCATGCAGCGATAAAGAGCGCGAAGGAACTCGTTGCGCCCATCGTGGTCGCCACGCTTGCCATTCTGGCCGCATACATCCCGCTTGGATTTATGGTACCCGGAACAGCCGGCGAATTCATGAACACGATTCCATGGGTCGTGACGATCGCACTGACGGTTTCGATACTGGTTGCCTTGTTTTTAGTCCCATACCTGAATTTTGTATTCATTAAAAAAGGGCTGAGAAACCCGAAAAAGCTGAATAAAAAAACTTTTCTCGATGTTTTACAGGGCTGGTTCGACAAATCAATCGACAAGGCCTTTGAACATCCCCGGATGGTCATCGCGATTGGGATAGGTTCTGTGGTCGGGTCAGTACTCCTTTTTCAATTGACCGACCAGCAATTGTTTCCGGAAATGGAGAGAAACCAGTTTGCAGTTGAAGTATACCTGCCCACCGGTTCTTCACTGAAAAGTACCCGGAAAGTAGTTGACAGTCTGGAGTCCGTTTTGCTGAAAGACAAACGAGTGACCAATGTCACCAGTTTCATTGGCACCAGTTCGCCCAGGTTCCACACTGTTTATGCCCCCCAGATGCCAGCCTCGAACTTCGGCCAGTTGCTTGTCAACACAAAATCGGACAAGGCTACGAGGGAGATCGTGAACGAATACAGCCCGCAGTATTCCGATAACTTCATCAATGCCCATGTAAAATGGAAAATACTCGCCATGCAGCTCAACAAGGCATCCATTGAAGTGAGAATCTCGTCCGATTCTGTAAAAGACATCCGCAGTACTCAGAAAAAAGTGATGGAGATCCTATCCAAAACCCAGGGACTTGCCTGGGTGAGGACCGATTGGGATCAGCCCCAGCAAAACATCAATGTGAATCTCGACCGCGACAAGGCGAACCGCATGGGGTATTACAAAAGTCTTGTGGCTACCTCGGTAATGATCGGGCTTGACGGAGTTCCCCTCACCACCATCTGGGAGGATGATTACCCAGTTGAAGTCGTACTTAAACAGGAACAATCATCCACGGAAAATTTAAAAACCATTGCAGACCAGTACATTACATCTCCAATGAGTTTTTCTGCCATACCACTGCGATCCATGGCTGATTTCACCCCCTCATGGAGTGAAGGAACGATTGTGAGGCGCAATGGTGTGCCCACACTCACCGTTATGATCGACAATACACCAAAGGCAGTAGCTGCAGAGATCCTGGGGAACATAAAGCCCCAAATCGAAAAGCTTAAGCTGCCCGAAGGCACTTCCGTTAGTTGGGGTGGGGATTTTGAAGCCATGCAGGAGGTTTTCATCCCCATGGGAATTGCACTCGGAGTCAGTATCATTCTTATCTTCTTCATCCTTCTGATACAGTTTAGAAAAGCCAAGCTCGCCCTTCTCATCATGAGCGGAATGCTGCTCACCCTTCCGGGGGCCGTGATAGGCCTGCTGATCATGCGCTTTCCCTTCAGCACAACAGCCTTCATCGGGATCACAAGTTTGTGCGGGATGGTCGTAAGGAACGGGATCATCCTTATCGATTATGCCAGGGAACTGAAGGAGACCCAGGGAATGAGTACCAAAGAAGCAGCCATTGCTGCTGGGAAACGCCGGATGCGGCCGATATTCCTCACCTCTGCTGCGGCAGGAGTGGGGGTCATCCCGATGATCATCAGCCGTTCACCACTTTGGGGACCGATGGGCACCGTGATCTGTTTTGGGCTGCTGTTTTCAATGGTCCTTACGCTGTACATACTCCCGGTATTATATTCAGTTTCATACAGCGACAAAGGAAAGAGAGCGAAATTCTGGAATTTACCACGGAATATAAAAATGCTCCTGGCCGGTTTTCTGCTAACCGTTCCGTCACTCTTCGGCACGGGTCAGGCCCAGACTGTTTCATTGGATTCGTGTAAGCAGCTGGCATTGCATAACAACCGGAAGATCAAAGAGGCTGAATTGCAGGTCAGAGCCTCCGGACAGCAGAGAAAAGAGGTTTTTACCAACTTTTTCCCCAAGGTAAGTGTTGCTGCCTTTGCGTTACGTTCGGCCGATTACCTCATCAAAGCCCAGACGCCATCCATGAACCTGCCGGTTTGGGATGGCAAAAACCCTGGTCAGCTCATGAATCCCACACAATTTGCCTATGTCCCCTCAATGTCACTGGGTTTGCTTGATTATATGAATACTGCCGCTGTTACCGTTACGATGCCTGTTTATGCCGGGGGCAGGATCAGGAGAGGATACAAACTTGCCAGGTTGGGGGAGGATGTCAATGTGTATCAAAAGGCAATGACCCGCGACGAAGTCCTGGCCAGGACAGAAGAGCTTTTCTGGAACTTGCAGTCACTCTGTGAAAAAGAAAAGACCATACAAAGTTATCAGCTCCTCCTCGACTCCCTGTACCGAGATGTAAACAATTATACCAATGCAGGGTTAGCCCAGAGGAACGATGTGCTCAAGGTCCAATTGAAGCAGAATGAACTGAGGACAAACCTGCTGAAACTGAAAAACGGGATTAATCTCACCAGGCGTGCATTATGCCAGCATGTCGGACTAATCTACGACAGTTCTCTGGTATTCAACGCTCTGCCTGACAACCAGGTTGTACCTGTTATGTTTCTGGACCCTGAGCAGCTTGTGAAAAACCGGAGCGAATATCAGTTGCTTAACAAAGCCGTGGAAGTAAGGCAGGTGCAAAAGAAAATGGCGGCAGGCGAATACTTGCCGCAACTCTCAGTGGTTGGCACCGGATTTACTTACGATGTCATGGACAAGACTTCAAATAATGCCCTGGGAATGGTTAGTCTCAGCATCCCGATCTCTGACTGGTGGGCAGGAAGCCATAAGATCAAAAAGCAGGAAATCGAAGTGGAGCAGGCCAGAAATTCGCTTCAGGAGAACACTGAAATGCTGGTCCTGCAGATTCGGCAGGCAGCCAATGAGGTAGGGGAGACTAGCTTCCAGGTGAGTGTTTCGCAGGTATCTGTGGAGCAGGCCAATGAGAACCTTCGTATCAGTCAGGATAATTACAAAGCAGGCATGATTGGGATCTCCGACTTGCTTGAAGCCCAGGCAGTTGTTCAACAAACAAAGGACAACCTCATCGACGCCCGGTGCCAGTTCCGGAGCAAATTGGCCAAATACAAGCTCATGACAGGCAGTTAACTGAAAATCAGTTATCTATTTTTTATCAGAGGTATTAAGCAATAGAAAAATAGTTTTGAAAAAGCCACTTGTGCGCAGGGAACCTGTTGCCACTCCTAATCTTGGTGCTGTAACTTTAACCATGGTTCCTGCCTTTAGCTGGTCATTTGGTTGTTCTCCAACGGCCGCATCCATGGCAGCAGGCTATTATGATAACAATGGGTACCCTGAAATGTACACGGGTCCGACAAACTGGGGTTTTATGCCCATGGATAACAGCATCTGGGGCACTTCATCACAGTTTCCAGAGGTTCAGTTTGCCCTAATGCTGGTCGATCGTTGATCACGAGGGAAATGGCCAGGTATGGCAATTCAATAATCCCGGAGGGAGAACGATCAATACTGCTACTGCCTCCAATGGCTTTGCAATACTTGACAGTGATCATTACGGTGATGGAAACCGCCAGGATGCCGACCTTGTATCTCCGGTTCTCAATTTATCACAATTTTCCAGCATTACCTTGTCTTTTCAGCATTATTACAGAGAATGGCCAGGCACATCTGCAACACTTTAGTATAGTATCAATGGAGGAAGCACCTGGACCATCATTCAGACCTGGACAACTGAAACTACCAACCCTGAGATATTCAGCCAGAACCTCTCCGCCCAGGTTGCCGGTTACCCAAGTGTAATGTTCAAGTGGAATTACACCGGTTTCTTCGGATATTACTGGGCTGTGGATGATATCAGCATCACCGGACAAGTACCTGGTTTATGGAAGGGTGCTGTTTCAACAGACTGGAATACAACATCAAACTGGGACGACGGGATTGTGCCCGGGAGTTCAACGGACGTTTCAATCTCACCAAACGCTGTAAACTGGCCAGTCTATTCCGGGAATTTTACAATTGGCGTGCAGTGTCATAGCCTTACTATTCCTTTCGGAGCCTCAATGACCGTTACCGGTAATTTAACCATTCAGCCTTGAATCATTTTATTTTGTCTTATAATTAATATTGGGAGGACAGTTAACAGTTTCTAAACAAAATATATTGTGCTTTGTAATATGCTGATAATCAGTATTTTTCTAACTCACATTTAGTATAACAAGATTGAGGGCACTCCGATAAGTCTGCTAACAAATAATATAACCGCAGAGGGCCGCAGAGTTTTTTCGCAGAGTTTCGCAAAGTTATAATTATCTGCGAGTTATCTCTGCGGCACTTTGCGGTTTCTTTGTGTTCTTTGCGGTTTAACAATTTTATAATGGTGATTTGATGAATAAACGACTTTTCGGAGTGGACTCAAGATTTGAGTTGCGATTTATTCCTGCAATCATGCGCACGTTTGCACAAACCCAATTGCAAACAAGTTAACTCACTGAGAACGAACAAAGCTACAACAAGAAACGAACAAAACCTAGTTAAAAATTGAGTTTTTCTAGAACAAAAATGGTTTATTTTTTCAGGGGGCTGGGACCTTATTTGTAACTGGTTGCATGAATTTTTCACATATTTGCATGCACGTTTAATTTTTGTTCTTATCTTTGCATGGATTTTTATGGAATTATTAAAGCAACATATCAAACCAGGTGAAGTTTATCGCCGTTCCGACTTAGAGTATTATTCTACTGCGGTGGATCGACATTTAAGCCGGTTAACCAAGGATGGTTTGCTAATGAAGCTAGGGCAGGGGCTTTACTATGCACCTAAAAAATCAAAATTCGGAATGATTCCACCCAATGACCATGACCTTGTTGAACGCTTTCTAAAGGACAAATCCTTTTTACTGGTTTCACCCAATGCTTACAATTCCCTTGGGCTTGGATTAACCCAGTTATACAACACCACCTGGGTATATAACCACAAACGTCATGGGGAATTCTTATTGAATGGTAAAAAACTCCAATTTAAATTAAAATCCGCCTTCCCGGCCACACTCAGCCGGGAGTTCCTGGTCATTGATTTACTGAACAACCTTGATGAAATAGCTGAGGACCAGGATCAGGTAATAAAAAACATTCAGAAAAAGGTTGACCGTTTTGAAACCATAGAACTGATGAAGATGGCGCAACAGTATGGATCTGGCGCAACAAAAAAATTATTAAAATCAGTTTTACGCAAAACCGAATTGATGTATGCCTGATTTTCTCCATAACGATCCCGAATTCAAAGACCTTTTGGCAATAGTTTCCTCGAAACTCGGCATCGATAATGCATTGGTGGAAAAGGACTACTGGATCATGCATGCGCTGTTTGGTCTACAACTACAAGGAATAGAGTTTGAATTAAAAGGTGGTACATCGCTTTCAAAAGGATTTGGATTAATTCAGCGGTTTTCAGAGGATATTGACATTCATATCAAAACGAATTTCGGCTTCAACACGGAAGGTAAGGACGATAAACCGGCAGTAAAGGAGGCGCGCAAAGAATTCTACGATAAACTGGCAGACGAAATTTCCATTGACGGAATTGTAAAAGTCGAAAGAGACCACGAATTTGATGATCCGGATAAATATAGAAGCGGCGGCATCAGGCTTTATTATAATACTTACACGGCGGCATTGGAAGGATTAAAGGAAGGGGTTCTCCTGGAGGCAGGGTTTGACACCGTTACGCCCAACCAGCCTGTTGATATATCTTCCTGGGTGCTGGATTATGCTAAATCAATGGAAGGACCATTTCACTATATCGACAATGCAGCCAGGGCAGTATTATGTTACCAGCCTGGATACACATTGGTGGAAAAGCTCCAGACCATTGTCAATAAATTCCGTAAGGAATCAGAGCACATGGAGAAACCCATGAATTTTCTGCGTCAATATTATGATGTTCACTGCCTGCTCAAACATCCGGATGTGCTAAAATTTATTGGAACTCCGGAATATAATGTCCATAAGGCAGCGCGGTTTCGCGGGGCCGACAAGGAAATCCCATTGTCTGAGCATCCCGCATTACTTTTACCGGATAAAAAAATGCGTAGTACCTTTGAGAAACAATACAAGAGTTCTTCTAAGCTATATTACAAGGATCAGCCGGATTTTGAAGTGGTTTTAGCTGGTATTCAAAAGTATATTCACTTATTATAACACGTTCAAAACTTTATGAATTCATGTGAAATGGTGACGGATATAACATTCAATACCGATAAGATCAACGAATTACGTAGGAAAATTCTAAAGGGAATTGAGTTAGCCTTTGAAAAATTAGTTGAGTCAAAAAGTAAGACTAATGGTGAATTTGTTTTTTCTAGAGATGGGAAAATATATTTTGTCAAAGCAAAGGAATTGAAGGAGTGTTATGAAAGCAAATAGGAATCTCACAACTCTTGGTCAGTTCATTTTGTAACTGCCTGATAATTTTCGGACAAAAAGATGTTAAATAGGATTTGAATGATTTTCAGTTAATTAGGACATTTTCGAAATTATGGCATATTTTTAATTACATGATAATAAATGTTTTATATAAACATATTTGTCTTATAATTAATATTCGGAGGGCAATTAACTGTTTCTAAACAAAATATATTGTGCTTGTCAATGTGCTGATAATCTGCATTATTCTGATTCATATTGAGTTTTCTGCAATTTGAGTTACGTTTTATTTCAACAATCGTGCGCACGTTTGCACAAACCCAAATGAAAACAAGTTAACTCACTGAAAACGAACAAATCTACAACAAGAAACGAACAAAAGCAAGTTAATTCTTTGCAATAATCTCATTAAAATTGTATAGAAGACCTGACAATTGGAGGAGTTGAATTTCCTTTCAGCTATGAATCAAGAATGGATTACAATATTGAGTGCAGGAACGGGGCCATTGATTAGGGGTCTTTATTAGTCCAACTGCCAAATCTGATCACTATTGCATTTTTCAGGATCATCCAACTAAGGCATGCTAAAATCCAATTAATTTCTATATTTTTACTTGGGCTGGAGTTGATGTTTTGGCCTAATTAAAGGGACTAAATAACTAGATATCAATTATGTATGCTTTTCGGTTAAACAAAAGGAAATTTCTACTTGTTGTTATATTGATTGTTTCTCCATTAATGGCCACCTGCCAATGGAACTGGATGAATCCATTACCACAAGGAAATGATCTGAAAGATATCCGATTTCTTGATTCTTCAACCGGCTATGCAGTTGGGGATGGAGGAACTATCTTAAAAACATCAGATGGAGGCTTCACTTGGAATAGGCTGGTTTCAGGCACCATCGATGACCTGACCTCGGTATTTTTTGTCAATTCAAATGTCGGATATGTGACGGGTGTTTCATTTGTTCTGAAAACGATAGATTGCGGAGCTACTTGGACAATGTGTCCCCAGTCGTTTATACCGGATCTCGCAAAAGTGTGGTTCACCGATGAAAACACGGGCTATGTTTGTGCCTCCTGGACAGAAATGTATAAGACCATCGACGGCGGTACCACCTGGTCTAATGTCAATTCAATTCCTCAAGATGACTATTGGTCCATTTATTTTACGGATGCAGGCACATGTTATGTCGGAGGATCCTTCGGTATCTATAAATCAACCGATGGAGGAAATTCCTGGACCACTTTATATAATAATTCTTCTGGGATCGTGATCATGGGATTGTATTTTCCGGATGCCAATACCGGTTATGCAACCGGGGTTAACGGATTAATATTGAAAACAACCGATGCAGGCTTGTCATGGACTCCTCAAACATCCGGAGTCTCAACACACCTTGCCGGTGTTTATTTTACAGATGCAATAACAGGGGTTGCAGTTGGCAGCAACGGGGTAATCCTCAAAACCAATGACGGAGGAAATTTGTGGTCGTTACATTCATTACCAGCGGTTTCGGATTATATGACTTCTGTATATTTCTCTGATCAAATGACAGCCATGACGGTGGGATATCATGGAGCTATGCTACGGACCACAGACGAAGGAAATACATGGAATGCCATTTCGTCGTACGTTACTGCAAATGATTTGTTTACGGTTGTATTTACAAGTGCCAATACAGGATATGCTGCAGGTAAATCTGGGACCATTCTAAAAACTGAAAACAGTGGGAATACATGGACATCATGCACTTCCGGAATATTAGAATCTGTTTACTCGCTTTTTTTTACAGATTACAGTACAGGTTATGCCGGTGGTGCAGGAATCCTATTGAAAACTTCTGATGCCGGGAATACCTGGAGTTCAACCTTTTCAGGAGTACCAGGCGATTTTACCCAGGTTTATTTCCCCACCAACAGCACTGGTTATGTTCTTGCGAATTTAAATTCATTACTGAAAACCAGTGATGCAGGAACAACATGGAATCAGTTAACTTCCTATAATTATATATATACTAACTCATTATTCTTTACTTCAGCCGACACCGGCTACCTGTGCGGAAGTAATGGGAAAATTTTCAAAACATCAGATGGCGGAAATTCATTCAACACTTTAAATTCAGGGACCACTATTGATCTGAGTTCTGTATATTTTACCAGTAAGAATACCGGATTTGTATCAGGATATGGAATTATATTAAAAACCACGGATGGCGGAGTTACCTGGGTTCAGAAGTATTCTGGAACACGCTCTCTTGGTCAATTCTCATTCCCTGATCCTTTAAACGGTTATTGTATGGGAAACCGGACATTCTTTAAAACTATTGATGGCGGTGAAACATGGCTTGAGTCTCCATGGGATTTGAGCAATTATTACACCAGTGATTTGTTTTTTACTAACATAGACACCGGATTTATTGTTGGTTATAATGGGATGATCTTGAAAACAACCAATGGTGTAATTACAGGTATTCAATCAAAAAAAGCAGCCAAAAGGATAGGGGTTTTTCCTAATCCAAATAATGGAACATTTCAAATTGAATCGCAAATCGTGCCTGATTCACCATCACTGGTTCAAATATTCACACTTTCGGGCAGCAGAATATTCAATTGTGTTTTACCTTTCAGAAACGGTAAAACCTTTGTCAGTCTTACCGGGATTTCACATGGTGTGTTCATAATAAAAGTGATTTCAGCCACAGATATATCAATAGGCAAGATGATAATAAACTGACAAGGAATTCAATTGTCTTTGCCTTTGGCTTTCAAAGCCTTCAAAGCTGCGAAGGATTTATAAGAATGATTTGCAATAATGTTGTTCAATCGGACTACTTTTTTGTATATTTGCATCGTGGAAACAAAACGTGAGCTTTTCTTTTTTAAAAACTACTTCAAAGACTTCTATGACAAACAGAGGCCTAAGGTTAAGAAAAGGATTATCTGGACGTTAAAAGTTATAGAAGATGTTGACAGAATTCCGGAGATCTATTTCAAGCATATTGAAGGGAGTGATGGAATTTATGAAATCAGGGTTCAATCGGGCAGTGACATTTTTCGCATTTTTTCATTCTTTGATAAGAATAGGTTGATCATTGTCGGACATGGTTTCCAAAAGAAAACGCAAAAAACACCACAAAATCAATTAGACCTTGCACAAAAAATCAGAAAGGAATATTATGAAAGCAAATAAAAATCTTACCAGTCTTAGCCAGTTCGTTGACAAGGAATATGGAGTTAAAGGAACTGAGAAAAGAGACAAACTTGAGGCCGAATACGAAGCTTTCAAACTTGGGGTGTTAATTCAACAAGCCAGACAAGAAAAGGGGATGACCCAGGAAGAAGTTGCCGTGCTTGCAGGAACAAACAAATCCTATATCTCAAAACTTGAAAAGGATTTAAAGGATATCCGGTTTTCGACTTTACAGCGGATCATTAAAGATGGTTTGGGTGGACACCTGGAGTTGTCAATTAAATTATAATTATTGTGGTATTCCATTCTTGTAACTGCTTGATATTTTTTTAACAAAAACCTGTTAAATAGGATTCAGGTGATTATCAGCCAATTGCATATTTTTCTGAATTATGAGATATATGATGTGTTTTTATTCACTTGATAATCAATATATTATATTAACTAAATTGTCTTATAATTAATATTCGGAGGGCAATTAACTGTTTCTAAACAAAATATATTGTGCTTTGTAAAATGCTGATAATCCGTAATTTTCTAATTCATATTGAGGTTTCTGCAATTTAAGTTACGTTCTATTTCAACAATCG
>CAIQUS010000014.1 GCA_903875045.1 uncultured Bacteroidales bacterium | reverse complement strand
GTATTAACAGCGATGTTCATTAATTTTCTTAACTTTGTAGCAAATATCTGAATTTTTTTTGAGTTATAATAAAAAGTTACCGCTCCTGGCAACTTTTATTCTTGGTTCATGCAGCGGAAGTTCCTGACAAACCTGGGGTTAATCCTTTTTTTAAATCTTCTCATTAAACCGGTATGGATTTTTGGGATTGACCTAACCGTGCAGCGCATTGTTGGGGTGGGGGATTATGGATTCTATTTTGTAATCCTTAATTTTTCATTTTTGTTTAATATAATCCTCGACCTTGGGATTACCAATTTCAACAACAGGAACATCGCCCAGCATAATCATCTGCTGAACAAGCATTTTTCAGGAATCCTGGTATTAAAACTACTGCTTGGCCTTACTTATGTGGTCATTGCATTTGTAGTGGCCGTGATTTTACGTTATAATGCAGACCAATTCAAATTGTTGGGCTGGCTTGCATTTAACCAGTTTCTGCTTTCATTTATTCTTTACCTGCGATCAAATATTTCGGGGTTCATGATGTTTAAAACAGACAGTTTGCTGTCTGTTCTCGACAGGCTTCTGATGATCCTCTTTTGCGGAGTATTGCTTTGGGGTCATGTTACTGCCTCAACATTTCGCATTGAATGGTTTGTATACTCCCAAACGGCAGCCTATTCAATCACTGCTGCCCTTGCCTTTCTGATTGTTGTTAAGAAGGCCCATTTTCGCAAACTGAGCTGGAACCGTCCATTTTTTCTGATGATCATCAAACAAAGTCTGCCTTTTGCTTTATTGGTGCTGCTCATGACTTTTTACAACAGGCTTGACCCGGTCATGCTGGAAAGTTTATTGCCGGCAAGGCTTGAACACGGGCAGATTGAGATTATTGCAACCATCAACCACCTAAATCCCGTCGTGTTGGAAAATTTCCTGGCGGAAAGAACAGGTAACTTTCAAGCCGGTATTTATGCATCCGGGTTCCGCTTGCTGGATGCTGCCAATATGATTGCCTATCTTTTCGGGGTGCTTTTAATACCGATCTTTTCGAAGATGATCAAAAAAAAGCAACCAATTGAACACATGCTGAAACTATCATTTACGCTCATCATCACACTGGCTATAATTGTTGGATTTGGATCCTTTTTTTACAGTTATGAATTGATGGATTTATTGTATGATACCCATATCGAAGCATCAACCAACGTTTTTCGTCTTTTAATTCCCGGATTTATTGCTGTATCTACTACCTATATATTTGGCACGTTACTTACAGCCAATGGCAACTTGAGGCAACTCAACATCATAGCATTTTCCGGCTTAGTCATTAACCTGATTCTGAATTATTTACTTATTCCACAATTTTTGGCATCCGGTTCCGCTATTTCAAGTCTGGTAACTCAGTTTGCAATGGCCTTTCTCCAGGTACTGATGGTGCAACGGATTTTTAAATTTAAAGTCAATTACCGGTATTTGTTGACGCTTGCTGTATTTTTGACCGGAGTGATTTTTTTCAATATTCTATCAAGAGTTGCTGTTATTCAATGGGGCTTTCTGCCGGTTCAAAAGGCCTGGATTGGCAACTTTGGACTGATGCTGGTTGCATCCGTTATTCTCGCGGTCTTTTTGCGCCTGTGGAGTCTCGGATCAATGCTTAAAATTCTGCGTGAAGACCGCTGATAATTTAGCTTTCCTTGTAAGTTCCTGTTGTGCTTTTCGTTTAATTTCCTACCTTTGAAGCCAATTTTGAAAAGTCTTCTATGGCCAATGAAATGAAAAAAGAAGAAGATTTCGATTCCTCAAACCTCGTAATCTTTCTCTATAAATGGCGTAAACCCCTGTTCATTGTGATGGTTGTTGCGCTGGCGGGCTCATGGTTTTTTTCCTCTCCCTGGTTTATTACCCCAAAATTCAAATCGACTGTCATCATGTTTCCAGCCAGCAGCAGCTCTATTTCCAAATCTCTGCTAAACGAACAGTCGGTTAAAGGGCAGGATATAACTGCTTTTGGAGAGGATGACCAGGCTGAACAGCTGTTACAGATACTAAACTCGAACATGATCCGTAACCGTGTCATGCGCAAGTTCGATCTGATGAAGCATTACGATATCGACAGCACCTCAGATGTTAAATATGCCAACTTGTTTAAAGAATACGATAACAACATCACCTTCAGGCGCACCGAATTCATGGCAGTTCAGATTTCGGTTTATGACAAGGATCCTCAGATGGCGGCAGATATTGCCAATACCATTGCATCCCTGCTTGATTCGGCAAAAAACGACATGATGCGGCAACGGTCTGTAAAAGGATTTAAAGTTGTTGAAGCTGAATATAATTCGATGAAAGCCGAAAAGGATAAAATTGTAGACTCACTCATCACCCTCGGCAGCCTGGGAGTGAATGATGTGGAATCCCAATCGCAGGTACTGAACCAACAATTTGCAATTTCCATTATGAATGGAAACAAAACGGCACAAGCCGCTTTGCAGAAAAAACTTGATGTACTGGGAAAATATGGAGGCATTTACATGGCGCTAAAAAATTCACTCGAATTCAAAACGGAGCAACTCATCCTGCTTGAAACAAAATTTAAACAGGCCAAGGTGGATGCCGAGGAGAACCTGCCACAGAAATTTATTGTCAGTGACGCCTATAAGGCAGAACGCAAATCCTATCCCATGCGGTGGCTTATTATTATTGTGTCGACAGTTGCTGCACTTTTTTTGTCGATCATTGTAATCATGGTCATGGAGAAAATATCCGCTTACAATTCTCATAAGAAATTTCAGTTAGGACAATCATAAGATAAAATCCAAAACATGAACAGTTTTTTCAATAGCCAACATATTATAGATATTCTGCTAAAATGGAAATTGCAACTGCTCGTTGTGGTTGTTGCAGCTATTCTGCTTTCAGCATTGTTTTCCAGCCCGATTTTTATTACTCCTTTATACAAATCAAACTGTTTGTTATATCCCTCCAATATATCTCCTTATTCCGATGAGAGTGAAACGGAGCAAAGTGTTCAGATTTTTCAGTCGAGGGATATTCGCGATTCCCTCGTGAAAAAGTTCAACCTGGCCAAACATTGGGGCATCGATTCTTCTTATATCCATTTCGAGAGTACTTTGGTTTGGGAATACAGTCAGCGGGTACATGTCAATAAAACGCCATTTGAAGCAGTTGAAATTGAGGTACTGGATCAGGATCCTGTCATGGCACGGGATCTCATTGTTGCCATGCTTGATGCTTACAATAAGAAGATAAGGGCCATGCACAAGGCCAAGTTTGGAGAAGTAGTCCTGAACTATAATTATATCATGGGTGTGAAAAAAGGTTACCTCGATTCATTGAAAACCAGGGCCGAGCAACTTGGACTTCAATACGGGCTTCTCGACTATCAGGCACAAACACGTGAGGTGATGCGTGCCTATCTGAGTACCGGCGGGGGGTCTGTTCGTTCGGCAGAAGCTAAGGCCATGAAGAAAAACCTTGAAGAAAAGGGTGGTGAGATGCTCTTACTTTCGGAAATGATGCGCTCAGAATCTGATGCATTCAGTACCATGAAGATGGATGCTGACCGTGCCGTTCTTGACTACAACCGGGATTATACATATGTGAATGTCCTTTCCAAACCATTTGTTGCTGATAAAAAAGCCTATCCTATTCGTTGGCTTATCGTTGTATTCAGTACCCTGGCTGCATTCTTCATGGCTATCCTGATCATTGGATTGATTGAACGTGGTAAGTTCCGTGGTCTGTCAACAGATGGCAATGAGGGATAAACTGGCTGAAATACGGAGTTACCTTACTGGCAGCAACCAAAGAATCACCATTCTTTATGTGCTGAGTGCAGTATTCATCGGAATGAACTGCTATCTGGTATATAAGGAAATTTACTGGTTGCTTTTTTTTCCAATCTTCCTGGTTATACTCTACCTCTATTTTTATTCGCTCGATAAGATCCTTTTACTCATTACAGCCTTAACACCGGTTGCCATCAACATTACTCAATTTGAGTTCAATGTGGGAGTTTCAATCCCTTCCGAACCATTGATGCTTGGGGTTTTACTGATCTTTATTATCAAATTGTTCTACAAAAACCAATTTGATCATAAAATATGGAATCACCCGTTAACGGTTATTATCGGGCTTCAACTGATGTGGATGTTGATTACCAGCATTACCAGTGATATGCCGATGGTGTCTTTCAAGCATCTGCTGGCGCGGCTTTGGTTTGTTGTACCATTTTATATTCTTGGGATACAGTTGTTCAGAAAACGTTCCAATATCAACCTGTTTGTATGGTTTTATGCCATTCCGTTTATAGGAATTATTGCCTATACAACGTATAATCATTCACTTTGGGGCTTTGATGAACAGGCCGGTCATTGGGTAATGGAGCCTTTCTATAATGATCATACGGCGTATGGTGTAACGCTTGCGCTGTTCATTCCTTTGTTTTTCGGGTTTACTTTCAGTAAGGTATATTCAAAAACGACCCGTTTCTTCTCGTTTCTGGTTCTCACTATTTTAATGATTGCACTTGTACTTTCATACAGCCGGGCTGCATGGCTTAGTCTTGCTTTTGCCGTCGGGGTGTTGTTCATTGTACTTTTCAGGATAAAATTCAAATGGATTCTCTTTGTGTCGGTTATCCTGGGTACAGTATTTTATCTTTTTTCTTTTCAGATTCTCGACCGTCTTGAGAAAAACCGGCAGGGACCATCGGCAAATTTTGTTGAACATCTGCGTTCAATTTCAAATATCTCAACAGATAACTCGAATCTGGAGCGAATAAATCGCTGGCAATCTGCACTTAGAATGTTTGAAGACAGGCCGGTTTTTGGTTATGGCCCCGGAACTTACCAATTTGAGTATGCCCCATTCCAACGAGCCAAAGAAAAAACATTGATCAGCACCAATGCCGGAGACAAGGGCAATGCACACAGCGAGTATATAGGCCCGCTGGCTGAGCAGGGATTGCCCGGAATGTTGATGGTGTTATTGCTGGTAGCTTCATTTATTATGGTTGCCATGCGTGTTTACAGGCGTCCATCTTCCGATTCCGAAGTGAAAATGCTTAGCCTGTCGCTCATGCTTGCACTACTCACCTATTTCCTGCATGGAACGATGAATAATTTCCTTGATACCGATAAAGCATCGGTACCGGTATGGGGGTTCATGGCCGCCATCGTAGCACTTGATATTTATTCAGCAAAGGGGAAAGAGAAGGATTGTTGATTTAAAAATGGTCAGGCTATTTGAGTTTGCTCAGGATATCGGGCAACATCCTGAGGGCTGCAACTTCACGCCATTTTTTCCTGGCATCGATTGCAGGACGGCCCCAATAGGTTTTTCCTCCTTCAAGTGATTTTCCAGTCGCCGATCCCGCAAGGACAATTGCGCCTTTTCCTATCACAAGATCTTTGTTGACAAGAACGTTGGCCCAAAGAATTACATCGTCCTCAATTCTTGTTACGCCTGCAATGGCACAGAAGGCTCCGATCAGGCAATTCCTGCCAATATAGGTATCATGTCCTACCTGCACATGATTGTCAAATTTTGTACCCATTGAAATAATGGTATCGCCTGAAACACCTTTGTCAATACTGGTAAGAGCACCAATTTCAACATTGTCTTCGATCACAACCCTGCCGCATGATTCAAGCTTTTTATACCCCGCCGGACGTTTCTGATAATAATAGGCATCTGCACCGATCACTGCGCCCGAATGAATAATTACTCCATTCCCAATTACTGTGTGGTCATAAATACTCACATTGGCATGTATAATACAGTTTCTGCCGATCGTCACATGGTTTCCAATAAAGGCACCTGGTTGAATAACAGAACCTTCGCCAATTATTGCACTGGGGCTTATGCAGGCAACAGATTTTTCGAAAGGACGGTACCGCATGGCAAGGGAAACATAGTCATCAAACGGTTTTTCGCTGATGATCAATGCTTTGCCAGGAGGGCACTCTACTTCCTTGTTGATGATAATGGTGGTGGCATTCGAATTCAAAGCTTTTGCATAGTATTTCGGATGGTCCACAAAAGTAAGGTCACCTGCCTCAACCATGTGGATTTCGTTCATACCGGTCACCAGGAAGTCGGGATCCCCAACGGACTTTGTTTTAAGGATAGCCGCAAGCTCGGAAAGTTTTAAAGGAACTGGAAATTTCATCGGACGTTAATCAAATCATTAAACAATAAACCAATTCAATATTATATCGTCAATCGTCAATCAAAAATCGTAATTTACACTTCCCCTTACACCTTCACCCGTTCTGAGTAAGCCCCTGTACGGGTATCAACCTTAATCGTTTCACCTTCGCCAATAAACAGTGGTACTTTAACGATGGCACCTGTTTCAACAGTGCTGTCCTTCAGGGTATTGGTGGCAGTATTGCCTCTCATCCCCGGTTCGGTATAAATAATTTTCAGTGTAACAAATGGCGGGAGTTCACAAGTGAGTGCTGTTTCCGTATCCGCATGAAAAAGAATTTCAATCTCTTGTCCTTCTTTTAAAAACTGTGGTGCATTTATCAGTGATTCAGGAATATAGATTTGCTCGAATGTTTCAGTATGCATGAAATGGTAATCCGTGTTTTCCTTGAAAAGAAATTGGTATTTTCTGCGTTCCACCCTTGCAATTTCCAGCTTTGCCCCTGAGTCGAAGGTGTTGGCAATAACCCGCCCGTGTTTCAGGCTCTTTAACTTTGTACGGATGAATGCCGGGCCTTTCCCGGGTTTTACATGCTGAAATTCCACGATGCTGTATAAGTCATTATTGAATTCGATGACCAGGCCGTTTCTGATATCTGCTGTTGTAGCCATAAAAATATTTTGATAATTGATTTTTTAAAGGGCTGCAAAATTAGTTAAAATTCTTGGATTAAATGTCTTAATTTTGCCGCTCTATTGGAATAAAGGTATACGCCACTTGATGAAACAACTGCTGAAACAACTCCTTACCCTTCTTCATATTTCGGTAACGCGTAACCAGAAGTACGATGCGTTTACCCAAAAAATTATTCAGCGTAGCCTGAATCCAGATTCTAATTGTATTGACATCGGCTGTCATAAAGGTGAAATTCTCGATCTGATGGTCAAAGGGGCTCCTCTGGGGAAAAAAATAGGCTTTGAACCAATCCCTGAATTGTACCGGGATCTTACAGCAAAGTATGCTGCAAATTCCAGCGTGGCAATTCATCCAACGGCTCTGTATGACCAAACCGGTACCACCACTTTTCAGCATGTCCTGAATGCCCCGGCATATAGTGGCATCAAGAAACGAAAATATGATGGCAAAAATGTCGAGATCAATCAGATTACGGTGGAGACAGATTTGTTGGACCATTTTATTCCCGGTGATCTCCAAATTCATCTTATGAAGATCGATGTGGAGGGGGCTGAGTTTAGAGTGATGAAGGGGGGTGCGGAAACCATCCGGCGGTGCAAGCCTGTTATAATCTTTGAATTTGGGTTGGGAGCTGCCGATTTTTATAATTCCAGGCCCAATGAATTGCATGTTTTTTTAACCCGTGAGTGCGGTATGAAAATATCCACCCTTAAAGGCTATCTTGATCAGGAACCAGCGTTATCTGAAAAAATCTTTTGCAACCTGTTTAATGAAGGAAGTGAATATTATTTCGTCGCTCATCCCTAAAGAAATACCTGACCGGCAGAACCCGGAAACTTCATGGTTCAATCATTTGAAATCTTCGATCTGCAGCGATTTACTTGCAAATGCCGACTCTGTCTGATGCAGATTTGAGCAAATGATGATGGTACGGTTCCCTGCGAATTTCCTAACAAGTTCAAGATACCAGTCAATACCGGTTTTGTCGAGGTTCATGGTGGGCTCATCCAGTAAAATAATTGGAACATCGCTAAGGATTGCCATGACAAGTTTTACCCGTTGTTTCATTCCCGATGAAAATTGGCGGATTTGCTTGTGTTTCATTGCAGGAAATTCAAGTAACCCGGTAACTGATAAAATATCATGTGCAGGCAGATATCGTTTGAACGAAAAATGAAATTCAAGCATCTCCTTCAGGGTGAAATCCTCTATCAGTTCAAGATATGGTGCTACCATGGTGAGATGTCGAAAAATTTCTTCTCCGGCAATGTTTTGTCCACCAAGTGAATAGGTAACTTTTCCGGAGGTGGCATGCAGATTGCCAGCAATAACTTGCAGCAATGTTGATTTTCCTGACCCATTGCGCCCAAGGATGGCAGTAGTGGAATTTTCTTCAAATGAAAATGAAACATTCCGGAAGATCCACTCCGTATTAAATTTCTTCCCGATTTGTTCAAGTTGAATTTTCATCATGCAGTATTGACGGCCATTCCGGGAAAAAGATTCCGGGGAAGGTGCTATTTTTCCCTGACTTTGGAATACCCTTTCATAATTCCACGACTTGAATTGGCAATAAATGAAAGAATTTCATCGCGTTCTGGTGTAGCTTCTACTTTGGCCTCAATTATTTCAACCGCCTGAGAAACATTATAACCCTTGATAAAGATGATCCTGTAGATTTCCTGAATTTTATTTATTACTTCGGGGGTGAATCCTCTTCTGCGCAATCCGATTGAGTTAACACCAACATACGAAAGCGGATCCCTTGCTGCTTTTGTATAAGGAGGTACATCTTTACCAACCCCTGTTCCACCTGCAATGATCGCGTGTGTACCAATATGACAAAATTGGTGGACAGGTACCATGCCTCCGATGATAGCCCAGTCGTCAACAATACAATGGCCTGCAAGCATGGCTGCATTGGCCATGATCACATTGTTGCCAACAACACAATCATGGGCAATATGAACGTAAGCCATTAAAAGCGTGTTGTCGCCAACAACCGTTTCATAACTGGCTTTCGTACCCCTGTTAATGGTTGCAAATTCGCGGATGACAACATTGTTCCCGATTTTCACAATGGTATCTTCACCTGCAAATTTTAAATCTTGCGGAATGGCTGAAATAACTGCGCCGGGAAAGATTTTACAATTCTTTCCAATTCTGGCGCCTTCCATTATTGTCACGTTGGAACCGATCCAGGTCCCTTCCTCAATAATTACGTTTTTATCGATCGAAACGAAGGGTTCGATGACCACATTGGCAGCCACTTTAGCCTGTGGGTTTACGTACGCTAAGGGTTGATTCATATTATAATGATTATTTCCTCTGAATTTGTGCCATCATTTCAGCTTCCATCACGATTTTGTTGCCAACATAAGCAACGCCTTTCATACAGATCAATCCTCTGCGGATTGGTGCAGAAAGTTGATTAAAAAAGACCAGGGTATCACCAGGCACAACTTTATGCCGGAATTTGACACTGTCGATCTTTACAAAAAGTGTATTGTAATTCTGGGGATCTTCAACCATGTTGAGGGCAAGGATTCCGCCGGTTTGCGCCATGGCTTCAATCTGAATAACGCCTGGAAGAACAGGTTCATCAGGGAAATGGCCAACAAAAAAAGTTTCGTTGATCGTCACGTTCTTCACACCGACTACATAATCCTTTCCCATCTCCAGGATTTTATCGATGAAAAGGAAAGGAGGACGATGTGGAAGTATGTTTTTGATCTGGTTAATGTTGTATAGTGGCGTTTTATTCAGGTCGAATTTAGGCCCTTCCTCAGGATGGAGATCCTTTTTAATCTGCTTTTTAATCATCTTGGCAAATTGCACATTGGAATAATGGCCAGGACGAGTTGCAATAATGTGGCCCTTGATTGGCATCCCAACAAGTGCAAGGTCGCCAATAATATCCAGTAATTTGTGACGAGCCGGTTCATTCGGATATTGAAGTTCAAGATTGTTGAGTATGCCCTCTTTAAGTACATCAACCCTGGGTTTATTGAAAAGGTGGGCAAGATGATCCAATTCGGTGCGTGACATATCGCGGTCCACAAAAACGATGGCATTGCTCAGGTCCCCGCCTTTTATCAGGTTGTTGTTGAGCAGGTATTCGAGTTCGTGTAAAAAAACAAATGTGCGGCAGGTGGCAAAATCATCTTTAAACCTGCTGATATGGTTCAGGGTGGCATTTTGCGACTGCAACACCTTCGATTCATAATCAATCATCACCGAAACCCTGAAATCATTCGATGGCACGGCAATCATCTCAACCTTTTTTTCGGGGTTCAGATAGGTAACGTTCGACGTGATTTCAAAATATTGCCGAAGTGCCTTTTGTTCAACAAATCCAACCGATTGAAGTGCTTCTACATAAAACCTTGAACTGCCGTCAAGAATTGGCGTTTCAGATTGGTTCAGTTCAATTATTGCATTGTCGATTTCAAGTCCGGCAAGCGCTGCAAGAACATGTTCAACAGTATCAATGCGCACGCCATCTTGTTCAATACTGGTTCCGCGGGAGGTGTCAACTACGTGTTCAACATCTGCGTCCACCAGTGTCCCGGTGTTGAGATCTGTCCTGCGAAACTTGTAACCATAATTATCAGGAGCAGGTTTGAAAGTGATGACAACTTCATTACCTGTATGCAATCCCACACCCGAAATACTGACCGGAGATTTAATTGTTCTTTGTTTTTCACTCATGTGTTTTGTTCAATTTTTTTTCGATCGCGTAAACCTTTCTCACAATTTCATCAAGGTTTCGCCAATGAATAAAGTTACGCCTGGCTTTATTTATTTCAATGGCCGGGGCACCAAGCATGATAGCCCCTTCCTGAGTAATACTCGCCTCTATGCCTGATCCGGCACCGATTTTTACATTGTCGGCAATGGTGATGTGCCCAACAATGCCAACTTTACCGCCGATCATGCAGTTTTTTCCAATTTTTGTTGAACCACTGATCCCTGCCTGGGCAGCAACAACCGTGTTTTCTCCGATTTCTGCATTATGGCCTACCTGGATGAGATTATCGAGTTTCACACCCTTCCTGATGATGGTAGAACCAAGTGTGGCCCGATCGATGGTGGTATTGGAGCCAATTTCAACATTGTCTTCAAGGATGACATTTCCCAACTGGGGAATTTTTTGATAGTTGTTATTCGCCACAGGTGCAAAACCGAATCCGTCAGACCCGATAACTACCCCGGAATGCAGGGTACACCTGTTGCCGATGATGCTGTCCTGATATACTTTAACACCCGGATATAAAATGGAATGATCGCCAATGGTCACATTGTTGCCAATAAAGACCTGCGGATGGATGCAAACATTTTTACCTATTACCGCATTTTTACCGATCACTGTAAAGTCGCCAATTGAAATGTTTTCACCAAGCCTTGCACTGGCGTCAACAACACAATGACTTGAAATACCTGTATTTGATGATCGGGATTTATCAAACATTTCAAGCAATGTCGCAAAAGAAGAATAGGCATCGGCAACTCTGATCAGGGTGCCTTGCACCGGTTGCACAGCAATAAAATCCTCATTGACAACAATAACAGATGCTTCAGTAGTGTAAATGAATGGGGTGTATTTTGGATTTGCCAGGAATGTTAGCGTCCCGGCGACCCCGTCATCAATTTTCGAGAGATTTGAAACCTTAACTTCGGGGTTACCTTCAACGGTGCCGTGAAGAAACCCGGCAATTTGTGCAGCGGTGAATTCCATTAATTGAACTTCGTAAATTTAAGAAGATAAAAAGTGGCGCAATTTACCAAATATTTCTGTAGGAGGCCATGAAAATTTTTTAACAATCAGAAGATCAAGTTATTATTTGTAAAGATAAGGATTTGGTAAATCGTAAATCCTCAATCTTCAATCGTAAATCATCTTTCACCTGATCTCCTTTGGATAGCATAGCAGGTACTTACTCACCGTAGTGGGCATCACTGCGTTGTTAAGTTGTTCGGAAGCTGCGGAAATATCAATCAGTTCATTTGACTTCCATTTGATCATAATGCGTTCGTGGCGTGGGTTATAGGCCTTGTTTTCAACTTTATCACAGGTAAAATAATATTCAATCTCATCGGGTGCCAGGTTGTATTTTACAATTGTTTTCTGTTTGACAAGTGCCACGTACTCCGGATCGAATGGCAATGTTTGCATCTCAACCCGGAAAAGACGCCGGTTCACAAGGTTGTCACATAGGTTCGACAAAATCTGATCAGGGTGACAAGCCCACACCTTGAGTGAAGTGAAAATATCAAAATCATCAAGTTGTGCAAATAAATTGAGCCATTGGGTGTCTGTCTCAAAGTCGCCTCTGGAAGGATTGCACCTGAGAAAGGTGTCAAAGGCAGGTGTTGCAAAAAGTGTAATCCCTTGCCCCGCTAAATATTTTGCACGTTTCAGCAGGTTTACCAGTAGCTGATCGGCAGCGATTACAGTTTTATGCAGGTATACCTGCCAGTACATCAGCCGGCGAGAAATTAAAAACTTTTCAATGGAATAGATACCTTTCCCTTCAACCACCAATTCATCATCGCTTACGGTCAGCATTTTAATGATACGGTCGTAGCTAATCACTCCTTCGGCAACACCGGTAAAAAAGCTGTCACGCGCCAGATAGTCAAGACGGTCCATGTCAAGCTGGCTCGAAACTAATTGGTGCAGGAATTTTTTTGGATAGGTGTCGTTAAAAATTGCATCAGCAAGGTCAAGTTCACCCCTGAACTGACGGTTGAGCTCAGCCAGGAAAAGTTTTGAAAGATCTTCATGGGTCAGGTCGCGAACAATTGCCAGTTCAAGGGTGTGAGAAAACGGGCCGTGGCCGATGTCGTGTAAAAGGATGGCAATATTCAACCCTCTTGCCTCTTCATCGGTGATATCAATTCCCTTGGAGCGCAGCACACCGATCGCCTGCCCCATCAGGTGCATGGCACCCAGGGCATGTTGAAACCTGGTGTGCTGGGCCGACGGGTACGTGTAGTGTGTGAGTCCGAGTTGCTTGATCCTCCGTAACCGCTGAAAATATGGATGCTCAATCACATCGAATATCAGGGCATCCGGAATGGTGATGAACCCATATACCGGATCGTTGATAATCTTTTGTTTATTGGTGGTGTACAAAATCGTATAAATTTGTTAAAGAAATATAAAACAGCCATGCAAACACAATAAAAACAAACTTACGACATTTATTAAAGCAAACAATAACTATGGATAAGATCACTATTTTATGGGTTGATGATGAAATTGACCTGCTGAAACCACATATCATATTTCTGAAAGAAAAGGGATACGATGTTACGACGGTCAATAACGGGCACGATGCCATAGAAATTATAAAGAGCAATCCTTTTGATATTGTTTTCCTGGATGAGCAAATGCCCGGATTGTCGGGCATTGAAACCTTGATGCGGGTAAAGGCTATCTATCCTTCTCTGCCGGTGGTAATGATCACCAAAAGTGAAGAAGAGAGCATCATGGAGGACGCCATCGGTTCAAGCATTGCCGATTACCTGATTAAACCTGTAAAACCAAATCAGATATTGCTGTGCCTGAAGAAAAACCTGGAGAATAAAAAACTGGTGAGTGAAAAAACCACCCATCAGTATCAGCAGGAATTTCGAAGCATCGGGATGGAAATCAGCAACCGGTTGAATTTTGAAGAGTGGACAGAAGTTTATAAAAAACTTACTTACTGGGAACTGAAACTGGGACAATTGATGGACGATGGCATGAACCAGGTCCTTAAAATGCAAAAGGATGAGGCAAACCAGGTATTCTGCAAATTCGTTGAACGCAATTATATTGATTGGATAGGCGGTAAAGGCCATGATAAGCCTGTACAATCCCATACCCTCATCAAGGAAAAGGTATTCCCTTTGATGAACGACACTAAACCATTATTTGTAATCCTGATCGATAACCTCCGTTTTGATCAGTGGAAGGTTTTGCAACCCATTCTCGAAGATTATTTCAGGGTGGAAAAGGAGGAAATTTATTACAGCATACTTCCATCAGTGACTCAATATGCCAGGAATGCACTTTTTGCAGGTCTTCTCCCGACCGAAATCGAGAAAAAATATCCAAAATTCTGGGTCAATGAAGATGAGGAAGGGCCGAAAAATAATTTTGAAAGTGAATTGCTTGGTGAGCTCCTCAAACGTTATGGCCGGGATGTAAAATACTCCTATTACAAGGTGTTGAATCAAACATACGGGAAAAAACTGGTTGAATTGATGCCGAACCTTATGGTCAACAAGTTAAACTTTATTGTTTACAATTTTGTCGACATGTTATCTCATGCCCGTACCGAAATGGAAATCATCCGCGAATTGGCCGATGATGAAAAAGCCTACCGGTCGCTCACAGTGAGTTGGTTCCAGCACTCCCCTCTGATCGAAATTTTGAAATACCTGGCAGAAAAGGATGTCAATGTTGCCATCACAACCGATCATGGTTCTATCCGTGTAAACAATCCGGTAAAGATTCTTGGTGACCGTAACACAAATACCAACCTGCGCTATAAAACCGGAAGAGCATTGAAATACGAGCACAATGAAGTATTTGAGGTAAGAAATCCTGCCGATGTTTTTCTGCCAAGGACATCGGTCAATTCATCTTATGTTTTTTGCAGGAGCAACGATTTTTTCGCCTATCCCAATAACTACAATTACTACGTGAATTATTACAAGAATACCTTTCAGCATGGCGGACTATCCATGGAGGAGGTGATGATACCGTTTGTAACCCTTAAACCGAAATAATGACATGATTTTTTCAGCGGAGATAATTTGAAACTGACCTGTAAATCTGAATCCGACCTGGCACCTGCAGCCAGGCAGTTGCTCGGAACTTTTCCAAATGCGAGAGTGTTTGCATTCAACGGCCATATTGGGGCTGGCAAAACCACTTTTATTAAATCCATCTGCCTTGCACTGGGGGTGACGGATATCGTACAGAGCCCCTCATTTTCAATTATCAATGAGTATAAAACTGCCTCTGGTGAAACGATTTATCATTTTGATTTCTACCGGGTAAGGAATCTTACCGAAGTTTTCGATATCGGCTATGAAGATTATATCTATTCCGGAAATTATTGTTTTATCGAATGGCCCGGAATCATTGAATCGTTACTTCCTGGAAACACAATCGGTATAACCATCACAGGTCAGGCGGAAAGAGAGATTGAATTCGCTGATTCACTGCCTGAAAATCAAAGCTGAATCCTTTTGCAGCCATTGCAAAGGTATCCTTCAGAAAATAAGTTTTTTATACTTGTTATAGAGAAATGAGATGATCAGGAGCAATGCCCCCAATGATACCAGCACGATGGTTTTAGATATGGTGTCAAGACTGGAGATGTCATAAAAGAATAATTTAAGCAGGGTGATGGCAAAAAGTACGATGGCGCCGATGCGCAGATGTTTCTTCTTTTTCCAGATGCCGTAAGCTATGAGGTACAAAGCATAAAGGCCCCATAAAATGCTCAAGCCAAGTTTATAGGATTGTTCAGACTTGAAAATATCCATCCAATTAATCAGTTCGTTACTTAAAACTGTCAAAATGGTAATATGAAGAACGAAATCGAACTCCATATTTAAATCCATTTCAATAATTCTTTTGCTGATGAAGTCTTTTATTGAAAACAAGATCAGCCCAAGGAAAACAAACGAAATGTACCGGATGCCAATATTCCACCATCCACGGTAAAAATATTCAGTGTTAAGCTGACCAAGATAGCTGTCGCGAAGTTCACCAATGGTGTACAAACCGATGGTGAGAAACAGCCCCACCACAATGGTATTAATCACCTGATTGATCGATCCGAGCAAACTGCTTTTAAATTTTCTGGTATTCACCAGGGAGAGTATGGAGAAAAACAACAGCGAATAATCAATGATCGAAATATTGTTGTACTTGATGATATCCGAATTCATTAAATGTTCCGGAATGGTCAGATCACTTTTAACCGTAACCGTTGAATCAAGGAACAACTGATTCCAGAATGTTGATATTTCCAGAACAAATACGGTGTACAATGCGATGATGAGCATTGCGGGCATGATAATATTCATAATATCCAGCAACCACTTTCTGGCATGCAAAGGGGAATTGTATTTTTTATTGCTGCTTATAACATTGATAAAGGCCAGGGATGCAATAAGTACCAGAGATGTCAGGAAAATTATATTGAAGATCGGAGTAATCCTGACGGAGGTTTCCATTGAACCGAAAAAATGATATTGCTCCAGCCAGTCGTTTACCAGGCTGAAAAAAGCCAGGAACATGAGCGGATATGAAATCAACTCATAAACAATTGTGTTTTTTGTACGGCCGATCCAGAACAGAATGGCAACCTCGCCCGACCACAGCAACGTCACCCAGTTCCCATTTAATCCTACAGGAATCGCGATGGTTACAAACACCAGTGCCAGCCCGCCAACAAAGTACATCAGGTTTCGGTCTGCTTGTTTCTGCCGGTAAATAATCAGACAAATCACACAATGGATCAAGGCGTTGCCGAGTGTTAACAAACCAAGGATCAACTCCCCGGTATCATGCAATTGTAACACTGCATAACAGAGACCATAAAAAATGGATGAATTTCCAAGGATCATCAGGATATCTTCAATTTCAAACAACTCTTTTTTCAGCAGTTTGTAGGCCAGGAAAATTGTGTAAAAAATGATGAAGAAAACTGAGATAAAAACCAGTGCAAGGGTAAAATGTTCATGGATCAGATATGATTTCACATACCACGACAGCACAATCAGCCATGTAATTGAAAACGAGGAATAATATAGTGATTTCCAGTATTTTTTGAATGCAATGACAAGAATTCCCGTGTTGATCAAAGCCATGTAGGAAAAAAGGATTGCCACATTACCCGAATCATTGCTTAGCAGAAATGGAACGGCATAGGCACCTACCAGTCCGATGTGTGCAATTACCTGCTGACCATAGTTTAAAGCTGCGGAAACAGTCAAAACAGTAATCATGACCATCAGGGCAAATGTGAGCCATTGGGGGATCAGGTCGTAAAAAGCAAAGGCTGCATAGGTTAAAAAATAGAGGATGGCCATTGAGCCGCTAAGCAATACGGCACTGAAATTCATATATTGTTTCTTGAGGCGAAGGGCAAATCCGAGTAATCCCAGCCCTACAATGTATCCCAGGATGATCCTTGTCCAGGGGCTGATCAAATCGTGGTCGATGGCGTACTTGGCTCCGATGCCAACCCCGATAATGGTAATTACAATCCCAATTTTATTGATTAGGTTTTCACCTACAAATTTTTCAAGATCTGATTTTGGTTTCGGGCTTTTTTGAACGGCGGGTATTTCCGGTGCTTTCTCCTCCTTGAGGGGGATAGCTGTAATTGGTTCGGGAATAATCTCATCCTGAAATGTTACCTGTTGTAAATCAGCCGCTTTTAGCAAAATAATCTCGTTGCGAAGGTCGGCTATCTCCCTTTGAAATGAATCATGCCTTGTTATCAGAGCATCCAGTTTCTCCTGAAGCCGGGTGATCTCCTGGTTTTCATTCATAGGAATGGCATTTAACGAATCAATCGGTCACAGTATGTATTTTTTTTCGTACTTTTTTCGTAAAGTAAAGAGATGCCCCAAGAGAAATTACTGCCAGGAACAGGAAGGCAAGTACCCGGTAACCGGTTTCGAGATTTGAAAAATCCACAAAAAAGAGGTAAAATCCGGTGAACAGTACGGTTGCGATTGCCATCCAGCGATATTTAATCAGTTTAAGCAGAAGGCTCATAATAAAATAAAATACAGCCGCACAAGTCCATGACAGTGTGACATATTGTTTGGGTACCACATGATATAAAGCAAACAGCATGGCAAAAAACAAGGCGATAAGGTAGGTATTCCTGATCATTTCCGTTTTGAGGGTTAATCGTTCTTTCTTCCAGTTGATAATGCGGGCACTGATGAATGCGGCGATGACAAATGCAAAATTAACTTTATCAACCGGAGGATAAAATGCCATATAGAAGGCCATGATCCCGATAAACAGAATAGTGTTCATCACAACAATGATTTTGGAACGAAACCAAAGTGCCCATGAAACAACCAGCAAACTTTGAAGTGAAAGCAGCCAGATCGCATCCGGAAGCTTTGAGTATCCATACACGGCCACACTCAGGGCCATGAAACTGTAAATGGCATAAAAAGCCGGATCGAATATACGGTTTGTCCGGTATTTCAGGAAGATTGAATAGCAGAGACAAAGGAAGGAAATCATCGTAAAAATCCAAACATAATTGTTTTCATAGTAAGCCAGAACCACAAATAACATCACGAGGGAGAAACTCATTCCGCTGATGAGGATTGTGGCAGGATAAATGCTATTGGGAAACTTTCCATCCTGTTTGATCATCGGAACGATTGAATATATAGTTCCATAGACGAAAAGAGAAACCAGATTGAATGGATGTGTTAAGAAAGCTCCAACTGTATTTCCCATAATTGGATTATTCAATAACCAAATACTTTGTGAAACGTAAACAAGAATCATTGTGACCAACATGAGCCGCCACCAACCAAAACGTATAAAAAGGACTACGGAAGTACCAGCGGTAATTGCTATCAGCGGCAGACTCACAAATGTAGTATCTGCGAACAAGGCTGTTGCCAATGATAAAATCAGAGAAATAGCGGCAAGTAGTTCGGCATTCTGTCGGATTGCAAAATAGCATTGAACACAAACTACCGCAAACAATAAAAATACTACGATACCTTTTGTCGGAATGACCGGTTGGCCTATGAAAAAAAACAGGCGCAACGTAATATAATAAACCAGAAGGTGGGCACTCAGATTCAGCATGAAGGAGAGATGGGTATGCGTATTCCGCAGATGCCACCCCAGAAAAAACACCCCGGCAACCGCCCCGTAGCCTACCATGCTGGCCAATGGTCCGTTCAGATAATTCCTGGCGAAGTTCGACAGGAATGCGATTCCAAAAAGTAAAACAAGGCTGCCAAACCATGCGAGACCATATTCAAAAATGTTCGACTCTATCAGCCCTTTGTCGACAAGTACCTCTTGCTCTTCCTCGCTATCAGCAAGTTCAGGCTGGTATCGGGCCGGCTGAGCCGATACCATTCCCTGAATAGCAACTTCATATTGTCCTTCTATCCTGATAATCCTCTGTTCAAGCAAGTTCACTTTTGCAAGTAATTCACTGATGCCGGTCGATTGATCCTGATTTTCCTGTGACATGGTTTTCCTCCTTATTTTACTGCCATCGTCCTGATATAATTTACCATAGCCCAACGGGTGTTATCTTCGGGCACGGTTTTTTTAAATGAGGGCATTTTTCCCTTTCCTTCAGATATCTGGAAGAAAATTTCACCGTCAGCCTGGGCCTGGAATTTTTTTGTTGAAAAATCGCTGCATGAAACATCCAATGTGGCAGCCTTTGGCCCATCGCCCAATCCTTTGGTGCCATGGCACGATTTACAATGCTTACTGTAAAGGTCTTTCCCTTCAGCAACACTTTCCTTGCTTACTGCAACGGGATTTTTTGTGGTTTTAAACTTTGCAGGAATGGTCCATGCTCCGGCAGTCTGTGCATGAATGGCTGTTGAAAATGAGAATGCCATGAGCATTCCGGCTGAAATTGCGATTAAACTTTTGTGAAATGATTTCATAAAATCTCTGTTTTAAGTTGTTGTTTATAATTATGATTTGCCTAAATGCCGTATTCTGAATACCGTGAAAATAACATACATGTAATGAAACCACACAAGGGACAATAACACAATAAGGGTGTAAACCATCCAGAGTGGTGCATTTGTATCGCCAAGACCACGTTTGATTGTTTTTTCTTCGGGCAATGGTTTACCCCAATTAATGGTGCCGCTCACTTCAACATTTCCATAAATGTCATTTTCTTCTACTTTAGCCATCAACGTAAGGTAGCCCAATGGATTTCCGGGGACTGTAACAGGAAACTCCATACTGGTTAAACCATTTTCTATAGATGATTGTCCGACTTTCAGCAAACTGAAGGTTCGGGGAACATAAAATACCACATCGAGCTTCTCCACCGGAACCCACTGGTTATCTGCGCCCAGTTCAAAGGCTTTCAGATTGACCATTTTTTCGGTCTCCTTTTGAAAAAATGACATTTCCATTTTTAAAGGTTTCATGGATGTGCTTGCTGACGCCCCGTTATAATTGCCTTTGCCTGCAAAGGTGGCTTCAAAGTTATAAATCCCTTTATCCCCTCCCGAGGAGAGAATCTCTTCGGAGATGGGAAATGAAATCCTGCCTTTTTCATTGGTAACTGCTTTGCCCATGGACGTTGGTACGCTACCCTTGAGCAGGGTGAAATCGATTTCCATATCCGGGATTGGCAGGAACTTTCCGTCAACCTTGGCTCGTAAGGTTGCAGTGAGGCTATTGGAAGAATCGATGTGAAAATATTCCAGTTTCAACAAAGGTTGAAGTTTGTCCTGGTCCTGGGCCATGAGGCCGGATGTTGATAATATCATTAGCAGGATAACCATACCTGCTGCAGGAATATCACTTTTTTTGTGTTGTTTGATCACCCGCTTCATCTGTTTTTCAAATACGATTTTCCTGAGTCTGGAATAGTCCTTCTCTTCACCGGTTCTCACAACTGGGATGATCGGAATAAATTTGGAAAAGAGGTAAAAGAGCAGGATAAAAAGGGCAATGCCGGCAAAAGTGAGAGCCCATTCGACCCATGTTGCCGAATAATTCACATATTCAGGACGCAGATCATGCAAAGGCAACAAGGGTGTTTCGAGGGTTGGAATGATGATGAGGTATCGTTTTACCCAGAGTGCAAGTACTGCGATGGCAGCTGCAAATGCGATTGAGTTGATGTTCCGGAATTTAGGGACTGTCACAATGATAATCGGCAGCAACACCCCGATGAATACGGCAAACACAAACAGATGCCAGTATTCGTTGGGGTCAAACAGCCTGTACAATACTTCCATATCCCATTTGATGGATCCGTACCAACTGGTAAGGTATTCGCTGAATGTAAAATACCCGTACATGGCACCAAGAATGATCATGATGATCCCAAGATAATTGAAATGGATTTTGGTAATTTGAGATTCGAGATGGTAGATCTTCCTGAAAACCCACATGACGACAATCAGTACGCCGGTGCCGGAATAGACCGCAGCAATGACAAAGTACGGGGCAAAGATGGTGCTATGCCAGCCTGGGCGAAGCGTCATGCCAAATATCCATGCCAGTACGGAGTGAACTAAAATAGCAAGTGGAATAATAACAATCGACAACAGGTCGGTGGCAACATTCAGTAACTCTTTTTGTTTGGTGGTGTCTTTATATCTGACTGATAAAAAGCGGTAGATTGGATTTCTCCATTTGGCATTTTTTACAGGATTATCTCTCAGAATAGCCAGATCGCGGATCATTGCGAGGTAGAGAAAAATAATGCTGCCTGATAAATATGTTGTGATGGCAATAACATCCCAGATAATGGGAGACTGGATTCTTCCGAAAAGCACCAGATTGGGCAACCGGTCCAGCCTTCCGATGCACAGGAGAATATAAGTAGGCCCGATCATTGTCGATATCACAGTGATCATTTCTGCCATCCGGATGATGGGGGTCCGCCAGGGAACCCTCAGCAGATGAAGTATCCCGGAAATCAGCGCACCGGCATAACTGATCCCGATGAAGAATATGAAATTGACAATGTATAAACCCCAAACTACATTGTCGCGCATGCCTGTCACAACATGGCCATCCACGATCTGAACATATAAGGCATACATGCCAAACCCGATCACAATTAAGAGAAAGACAATAAGGCCAACCCCTGTTTTACTCATTTTTTCAAGCTGGGGCTTGAAAGCATAAAGATTTTGCTGTGTTTTTTCGTCTTCGTACATAATATTTTTTTATTCGGTTATTTTGGCTTCTTTTTTGTACAAGGCAATTTCCTCTTCACTTAGTCCTTCAAAACCCTCCTTGTAATCGAAGGCACGATCAACAGCCGGGAGGTAATATACACTTGGTTCGGTACCGAGTTCTTCCATGAAGCGATAGGCAGCCCGTGTATTGAGCAGTTCGCTGAATCTAACGGTGTCGGTGCCATTAGTCACCGCATCTTCGTTTTTATCACCATAATAAAATACACCGTTGGGACACGATTTTACACAGTTTGGCAATTCACCTTTCCTGACCATATCCGGGCAGAAATCACATTTACTAACTGTTCCCATTTTCGGTGGTGAACTTGTTTCCGGGGAATAGGCAGCCTGGTCTGAAGCCTTTTCTATTTTGGGCTCCTCCCAGTTAAATACCCGTGAAGAGTAGGGACAGGCAGCCATGCAAAATTTACAGCCAATACAGCGGTCGTTATCAATTAGTACAATGCCATCGGTGCGTTTGAAGGTTGCTCCAACAGGACATACCTTTACACAAGGCGGGTTGTTGCAGTGTAAGCAGGGTTTAGGAAACCAATAAGGCGACATCTCGGGTGAATCGCGCAAAAGGTAAAACTTAATCCATTCCATCTGTGGTGGCAGGTGGTGCATTTTCTGACATCCTTGCAAACATTTGCGTGCATTGCGGCATTTTGCAAGGTCGATCACCATTACCATCTTTTTATTTGGCAAACCTTCTCTGGCTTCAAGATTTCCAGCTGGTTGACAGCAAATGTGCCCTTTGTCTACCTCAACAAGCTTCCCTTCCGGCGTAAGCACCTTCATTTTTTCACCTGTCTCTTTGTTTTCAGGGCTTGAGAATGCAGATATAACATTACCGCCACTGGCAATCAGCGCAGTAGCACCGGCAGCAATGCCCAGTTTCAGAAAATTTCTACGGTTTGAGGAAGGACGTTTCATGGTACATTAAGTTCTTGGTTTAAAACGACAAATCTACTTGTATATAGATTCAGAATTTGCAATATGTTCCGGCAATTTTGACGGTTTTAAGTGAATATATTAAGGGTTATTAGTGGCATTAAACTTTGTTTTTGGTTGACATATATCAATATTAAGTTTAATTTTATGCCCTCAAATGTCAAATAAATTGTAAATGTCAGAGTATTTTGATAAATCTCTTAGAAGTTGTCATGACTGTCAGTGTATGTCGTCCTTATTTTGTTTGTTAACCAACGAAGAATTGCAGTTGGTTGACAGAAATAAAATTCATGTCAATTTCAGAGCAGGTGAGACCATTAAAAAGCAAGGTACCTTTATGTCGCATGTGCTTTCTGTAAACAGTGGCCTTGCTAAATTGTACATTGAAGGGCTCGAAGGGCGTTCGGCCATCTTAAGAATAGTGAAACCAACCAGTTTTATCGGAGGCCCGGGTATCTATTTTGACCAAAGACATCATTATACAATTACCGCCCTGGTCGACTCATCTGTGTGTTTTATTGATTTACAGGTATTTAAAGAGTTACTTAAAAGCAATCGATCCTTTGAAGATGAGTTTCTGAGAGATTTTAGCCGCGACGTATTAACTGTATACAACCGTTTAATTTACCTGACCCAAAAGCAAATGCCCGGGCGGATGGCTGATGCTTTGCTGTATCTGCATGATGAAATATTCCAGCAATTAAAGTTTCCGATGATCCTTTCACGTTTTGATCTGGCCGACCTTTCTGCCATGTCGAGGGAAAGTGCGGTAAAAGTTCTGCGTGATTTTCAAAAGGAGGGCCTGATCCGGATCTCCGATCATGAATTAGAACTTACTGATGAAGATGCACTGCGCAAAATCAGCCGCATCGGTTAAATATTTCGCCATTTCGCCATTTCGCTATTTCGCTATTTTTTCTTATCTTCGTGTGAATTTTCATCATCATGGAAGATCCACGTCCGGATTATATTCGTATGTCACCGGTTGAACGGTTGATGCCTCAGGAGGAGATGCTTGAAATAGCACGCCAGCCCAGTAATTTGCTCATCGGGGTTCCAAAGGAAGTATCAGTGCAGGAGAATCGCGTATCACTTGTTCCCGATGGTGTAGCGTTGTTGTGCCGGAACGGACATCAGGTGATGGTGGAGGCAGGAGCAGGGGTAACAGCCCATTTTTCCGATCATGACTATAGTGAAGCGGGGGCCCACATTGTATATTCAGCGAAGGATGTTTATAAAGCAGACATTATCCTGAAGGTGGGACCGGCAAACCGGGAAGAGATTGAAATGTTCAAGCCTAGGCAGACCGTTTTTTCGGCGATCCAGATTGCCATGCAGGGAGAAGAGTACTTCAGGGCATTGCTTTCGAAGAAAGTTACCGCACTGGCTTTTGAAACTATCAGGGATAAAACGAATCAGCTTGCCATCATCAGGGCAATGAGCGAAATCGCCGGAAGTACCTCCATTTTTATAGCTGCCAACTATCTTGCAAGTTCTGATTTTGGCAGAGGGGAGATGTTCGGAGGATTCACGGGAATTACTCCATCGGAGGTGGTTATCATCGGTGCAGGTACGGTTGGAGAGTTTGCCGCCCGTTCAGCCATTGGACTGGGTGCACTGGTCAAAGTTTTCGATAATTCGGTATATCGGTTGCGCCGGCTCCAGAGTAACCTTGGTATGCGGGTCTTTACTTCGATCCTTCATCCGAAGGCATTGGTTGAATCACTTCATACAGCCGATGTACTTATTGGTGCAATTCATGCCCGCGAAGGCAAAACGCCATGTATCATCAGCGAACAAATGATCAGGCAGATGAAAGATGGTGCTGTGGCCATCGATGTCAGCATCGATCAAGGGGGGTGTTTTGAAACATCGAGGCCAACAACTCATAAATCACCGGTTTATAAAATTCATGGTGTTACCCATTATGCAGTGCCAAATATTCCTTCAAAAGTTCCTCATACCGCATCTTTGGCTTTAAATAATATCATTGTGCCTATCATTCTTGATATTGGCTCTGAAGGTGGCATTGAAAACCTGCTTAAACACGATTTCGGCGTGAGGCAGGGTGTTTATATATATAATGGTATACTCACCAATCAGTTTATCAGCAAATCGTATAATCTGCCTTTTCAGGATATCAGCCTCCTGATGGCTGCTTTTCATTAACCATTTGCAACACGATATGAAGAAGCTTTCCAATAGGATAATCACCATAAACCGGACCCCGATATTCCTAGGGAATGATTCACTTGCATATATTGACCGTTTGGTTACCTCCCTTAGCCCGACCGGGTTATTTATTCTGGTTGACCCGAATACCAGAGAACATTGTTTGCCAATCCTTTTGAACAAAGCTGCCACACTTGTACACGCACAAGTAGTTGAAATTAAAGAAGGTGAGTTTGGAAAATCATTAGGGAATGCTGAAAAACTTTGGAATGAACTGCTTTCGGCCGGAGCAGGACGATCCAGTTTACTCTTCAACCTTGGGGGCGGTGTGATCAGTGACCTGGGTGGTTTTGTCGCTGCAGGATACAAACGCGGGATTAACTATTTCAATATTCCTACCTCCCTTGTCGGACAAGTCGATGCAGCCATCGGAGGCAAGACAGCTGTTAACCTTGGCCATATTAAAAACCAGATAGGATTTTTTCACGCCCCTCAAGCTGTATTTGTTTCATCCGGATTCCTCAAAACATTGCCTGAAGAGCATCTTCGTTCCGGAATGGCCGAAATGATAAAAAGTACGCTTATCAGCAATCCTGCTCTGTGGAGAAGGTTACAGAAAAACCCTGTCAGCAGGATGTTGGTTCAGCCCGTTGAAGGGGCGCTATGGCAGGATTTCATTCATGCTGCCATCACATTTAAAAACAAGGTCGTGACACGGGATTTCCGCGAAAGCAACCTTCGGAAAATTCTCAATTTCGGCCATACGATTGGCCATGCCCTTGAAGGATACTCACAAAGCCGTCATGGCAAACCACTCCTTCATGGAGAGGCGGTGGCGGCCGGGATGATTTGTGCTGCCTATTTATCACATCTTAAAGCCAGTCTTCCACTGGCAGATTTGAATACAATCGCCTCTTACCTTGTTGAGGGTTTTGGACATTTTGAAATTGATCCTGACTCAAAAATACATTTGATGGAACTTATGATGCACGATAAAAAGGTGAAGAATGGCCAGCTCTGTTTTGTACTTATCTCAAAACCTGGCTTCCCGGTTATCAATGTGGCTTGTGACCAGACAGAAATTTCAGAAGCCATCGATTTTTATAACAGTTTATCAAGGTGACAATGTGATATGAAAAGTGTAGTCATCAGTAAACCAGATAAAATATTGCGAGGCAGCATCACACTCCCTGCCTCAAAGAGTATCAGCAACCGGTTGCTCATGATCCGTGCAATCAGCGGGAAAGATTTTACCATCAACAACCTTTCGGAGGCAGACGATACATTGCTGCTGCAAAAACTGCTCTATACCATTCTGCACGGCATTAGCCGGAAAAAAGTGATAGAACTTGATGTTGCCAATGCAGGGACAGTTATTCGTTTTTTAACACCCTTTTTATCCATGCAACCCGGTAAGTGGGTATTGACCGGCTCGGAACGGATGAAGCAACGGCCCATCGGCATACTGGTTGATGCCATGAACCACCTCGGTGCCTCTGTCGATTTTCTGGCCAAACCAAATTATCCACCTTTGCTTATCAGTGGAAGGGCAATCAATGGCAAAGAAGTGACCATTGATTGCGAGGTCAGCAGTCAGTTCACCACAGCATTGTTGCTGCTTGCCCCTTATCTTCCCGAGGGCCTCATCCTCCATCTGAAGGGGAAGGCGGTGTCATCTCCTTATATTGAAATGACCATTCATCTGATGCGGTTATTCGGAGCCAGGGTAAAACAGGGGAAAACAAGGATACATGTCAACCCAGGAGTATACCAGCCACGGAACATCCATGTTGAATCAGATTGGTCGGCGGCGGCCTTCTGGTACGAAGCGGCTGTTTTTGCCGAGGAGGTTGATCTTGAACTTATAGGATTGCCTTTGGAAAGTATCCAGGGTGATGCGGTTTTACCTGCGATTTATCAGAATTTCGGTATTACCACCCAAGTTACAAACCAAGGGATCCGGTTGACCAAAATACCAAAAAAAATTGATGGATTTTATTATGATTTTACCGATTTCCCCGATATTGCGCAGGCGGTCATCGCAACGTGTGCCGGAATCGGAATACGGGGGCGGTTTGAAGGCATCCAAAGTTTACAAATCAAAGAGACTGACCGGTTGCATGCGCTTAAAAATGAGATGGGAAAACTCGGTATCCAGATTTCGCTTTCCTACGATGGGAATAAAGTTACAGCACTTGACCTGAAACCGGCAAAACCATCATTTCCCGGCGGACTGAATTTTGAAACTTATGGGGATCATCGTACAGCCATGATATTGGCCCCGTTTGCACTCAAAACAGGAATGCTTAAAATGTTAAATCCGGATGTAGTCGTTAAATCTTATCCTGATTTTTGGGAAAATATGAAATCACTCGGATTCATCCTTCAATTTTGAATACTAAAATATAATGGTTATGAAAACAATTCTTTCAATACTTGTTATCCTATTGATCTCTCGGGGGATTTACGGGCAGCAGATAACTATTGGTGCCGGGACTGATTCTCAACTCAAACCATTCGATATGTGGTATGGCTATTCCAGATCGGCTGCTGTTTATACTGCCAGTGAAATCGGGGATTCCAAATTTATTCTGTCATTAGCATGGGAGGTTACAACAGGGGCTATTGAAATTAGTCCTGTGAAAATTTATCTGAACCTTGTGTCGAACGCAACTTTGTCCAGCACAAGTTGGAGTAGCATTACCAATGGAGCTACTTTGGTTTACGATGGTTTTGTCAGCTTTCCGGTTGCTGGCTGGAAAACAATTGATATTGCCGATTTCGTTTATATTGGTGGTGTCAACGCTAAAAATCTTTTGGTGCTCTGTGAGTCAAATTATGGCGAGAATGGAGCTCAGAGCAATTCACCGTACTTTTCTTACAGCAATACGTATGCGTTGAATCAGCATGAAGGCTGGCAGGAGGACTACGTTATCCCCACAGGAGATGGGGTTTTAGATTATTACAGGCCGAATATTCAAATCAATTTTCTTCCATTGTCATCGCCAAACCCTCCTTCAGGTTTTATTGCAAATGCCACCGGAACCGCTCAAATTAATTTAGCCTGGACGAAAAATGCTGCAAATAATAACGTGATGGTGGCTTTTAACACCGTAAACACTTTCGGAACGCCTGCAGGAAATTATGTGGCGGGAAATTCAATCGCGGGTGGGGGGACTGTTATATATAATGGTGCAGCAAGTAGTTTTAGTCATAACACAGGGCTGAACCCGGCTATCACCTACTATTATAAGGCATGGTCGGTACTTCCGCCTGCTCCAACATATTCAACAGGAGCCAGTGCTTCTGCAACTACCCTTTGTGTTGCACTTACCGGCTTTCCGGATACCACCGATTTTGAGACGCAAAATTTTCCACCAGTGTGCTGGTCGATTGAGCAGAAGCCCTGGACGAGAAACGGTTCTGTAAGCGCTTTTGGCATTGGAAACGGTTCTATCTATGCCGATTTTTTAAGCTATAACATCCCGGGAGGATCATTTTTCGACCTGATTTCTCCGACACTGAATCTAACCGGAATGTCAACGCCTGTCGTTACCTTCGATCATGCCTATGCCACCTTTCCTGGTGGGTTAGATAGTCTGGAACTTTGGAATTCAACAGACAATGGCGTTTCATATTCATTTTTAACAAGTTGGTTGGGCGGGTTAAACGGGCCGTTGAATACCGGCGGTGAAACATACGATCCATTTGTTCCATTGGCCTACCAATGGGCAACAAAAAGTGCCACAATCCCTTCAGGAACCAATAAAATTCGTTTTCGGGGTGTAAGCGGTTATGGCAATAATTTATATCTTGACAACATCATCATCGGTGAACCAATGGTTACCTGGAATGGCAGTATGTCGGGGCAATGGAATGATCAGTTCAACTGGACACCAAATGGGGTTCCTCAGATAGGTCAGGATGTGACCATTCCTCCAGGCACTCCCTTTTCCCCTTTTATTGTAACCACAGGCAACTTTTGTAAGAACCTTCTTATTAAGTCGGATGCCAGTGTAACTGTTGTTACCGGATCGGAACTCACCGTCATGTCAAATGTGGTCATTCAAAATAATGCCACCTTTACCAATGATGGCTTGGTTAAGATCAAAGGCAACCTGATTAACCAAAATTCAAATTAAGTTCATTTAGCTGGCTTTGTTATAAAACAACCCCTTTGTCAGGATAGCAAGGGCGTCAGTTTGTTATGGCATGCGGTTTTGTTACTTACATGATAATCAGAATCATGTAATGTTATTCCCTTTAAAATCTTCCGGTTTCCAGTAGCTATTTTTTATGGATAATTCCTATTGCACAGGGCCTGTGCCCAGCATATCTTTGTTTCTCGAAGGGCGTAAAAAAGTATTTAATAAATTATAAATTCCTACAAAAATATAAAGACCCTGATCAATTGAAAAAATGTAATTCTCAGCAAACAAAAAACAAAACAAAACAAAACAAACAAATCCACCCTTAAAAAAAAAACCATGAAAACAATTACCAGATTATTCGTTTTAACATCATTCGTCATGATGTTTGCAGTTAGTGCAAATGCCCAGATCACTGCTTCTTCAAATGCCGAGGCAACAATTATTACTACGATTAATTTAGAAATGGAAACAGAACTTAATTTCGGGAATCTTGCTGTTACCTCAACTGGCGGTGTTGTCACACTTGAGCCAACCTCCGCTGCAATCCGGACCCAGGTTGGTGGTGTAACATTTCCCACCGTGATCGGTACTGTAACAGCTGCTGAATTTACCGTAACAGGGGTACCTGAAAGCACCTATTCCATTACACTTCCTTCGACCGATCTGACAATTACCAACCCAACCGGTCAAACCATGATCGTCAATAACTTTACCAGTACGCCTACCCCAACCGGTGAATTAAGCCTTTCGGGAGATGAAACTATCTATGTTGGCGCTGATTGTATTGTTGGGGACAACCAGGCTCCTGGTGTTTACACCTCGGCTGTTCCGTTCGATGTTACCGTTAACTACAATTAATTTATCACAAGTAAAAAAAACGCTGTGAAATGCACAGCGTTTTTTTTATTGCCCTAAAAGTCCACAATCTTTTTTTGAACTTGTTATAATCAAAAAAAATGATGTATCTTTATCAGGAAATTCGAAACAAATTTGAGAGAATGGCAAAGACAGTCTTTTTGACACTTTTATTTACCTCGGGCGTGTCTTGTGTTTTCTCTCAAGTGCATTCTGGCGCACATGCAAAAGCTACGGTAATTGAACCGATTACCGATACCAAACCAGTCGACCTCAATTTTACAAGCATGTCAATCGTCATTGCCGGTTCAGTTGAACTGGTCTACAAAGATGTTTTGAAATCCTCTTCGACTATTACGCTTCCTGTTACCATGGGAACATTTACGGCTCTTTCCTATGTTGTTTCAGGAACGACAGCCTATACATACAAAATTACGGTTCCATCCACACCAATGGAAGTTGCTATCGGAAATAGAACACTGGTTGCCCGTTCCCTTGATACGGATCCAATGCTCTATGCCAATGATGAATTACTTGCAGGAGTTTTTGTGTCATTTTCACCCATGAATGTAACCGTGAATTACAACTGATTAACTAATCCGGAAGAGATAACCTGGCGCTCTTTTCCGGTGAATGATGGTGAAGCTGCCGGCATTATTAAAAACAAGAAGTATGCAAGTTTCAGGTATGTCTGTGAAAAAATCCGGAGAATTCCGGATTGTTTTATTATTTCGGTGTCTATTTTTGGCAATGATTTTTGTGCTGGGCGCGTTTCTTGATGTGAGTGGCCAGGGAAATTTAATGATTTATCCACGAAGGGTGGTTTTTGAAGGATCCGCAAAATCTCAGGAAATTACACTTGCCAACACGGGTAATGATACTGCAAAATATGTGGTATCGATTGTTCAGATGCGAATGAAGGAAGATGGTTCATATCAGGATATTACGGTTCCGGATTCAGGGCAGTTATTCGCTGATAAATACCTCCGTTTTTATCCACGCACTGTAACCATATTGCCCAAGAAATCACAGATTGTTAAAATGCAATTTGTGAAATCTGCCAATATGTTACCTGCAGAATACCGCTCACATATTTATTTCAGGGCTATTCCAAAGTCCAAACCACTTGGAGAGAAGGAAGTTGCTAAGGATAGTACCCCAGTATCGGCTAAACTGACTCCTGTTTTCGGGATTACCATTCCGGTAATTATCAGAGTAGGGGAATCTACAGCCCAGGTTAAGCTGACAGACATGTTGGTGGAAAAAGTAAAAGATACCGTTTCAAGGTTTAAAGTGACTTTTAACCGTTCAGGTAATTTTTCTGTTTACGGCGATTTAACGGTTACTTATATTACACCTCTGGGAAAAGAAACAAAGGTGGCATCTGTGAAAGGAATTGGTGTCTATACACCGAACCTGGTCCGCCGGTTTCAATGTAACCTTGATAACATTCCCGGGATCGACTACAAAACAGGCAAGTTGCATGTGGTGTTTTCAACCATTGTTGATACCAAGCCTCAAAGGCTGGCCGAAGCAGAATTTCCTTTGCAATAGCAATTTGAGAGTCGTGTTATGTGGCAATGGATAGCTTTTTCTTCGCTTGATTCGAAACATGAAAATGAAATTTTCAAAAGCCATATACACGATTACAATTATAGCATGCTCCCTTCTGATGGTCAATTCAGAAGGGTTTGCCACCAAATATTACAGTTACCAGTCGGGTAACTGGAAAGATTCAAATATCTGGACCACCGACTCAACAGGAACAACCCTGGTTGGTTCATCTACTCCTGCTTCAAACGATATAGTTTGCATTCTGACTGGTCGTATTATTACTGTTTCTGAGAATATTGCAACAACCAATCATGCCATAACAATTAATATTGGTGCGGTATTGGATATGGTTGATAAAACGATCACTTCCATTACCCTCAATGGCAATGGACGAATTCGCACAAGCAGGGTAAGCAACAGCGTGGCATTGCTCCCCAAAATCACCGGTGGAAACTTTCTGACACTAAATGGAGGGACTGTTGAATATTTTGCACTTTCAGGGAATTTTTATATTGACGACAGCATTGCTTCCTATTGCAATCTCATTGTCAATCTTGGCGCAGTAAGTCAGGTAATGACCATTCGGAGAAATCTGAACATTTATGGTTCCCTGACTGTACAGACAGGGACTCTTCAAATCAATGATGCAACCACAGTAAAACGAATTATCACCATTGGTCGTAATCTGGCCGTTGATGTAACCGGCAGGATTACCACCGGATCAGGAAATACAAATACTTCACCAACCTATTCAATTGCCCCAGTTAATTTACCCCCGGTCGGACAATTTCACGCTATTTTTCATCAGCTTAATATAGGAGGGAATTTTACCAACAATGGAACAGTAAGGTTTACAAACCTTGCTGTTCCGAATTATGGGGAATTTGCCAACAATGGTGCTGTTACCGTGAGGTTTACAGGAGAAGCAAACAGTACGGTTACCTTGAATGGATTGACTGATTTTTACAATCTGATCATTGATAAGGGAAGTGATCAGACTTACATTCTTACCTTATATTCTTCAAATATTGCCAATTTTACATTGTATGGTTCAAATTCAGTTAAACGTTTTCAAACAACTCCGTTTACACAGGATAATCCTGAAGTAAGAAAGGCTTTGTGGATTAAAAACGGCACCTTAAAGCTTACCGGCAATATTCTCATACCCTCTTTGGCAGAAGGACCCGTTGGACCCGCCGACCAAAATGGTGATTATGCAATAGGACTGGCTGCGCAATTATGGATCGCCGATCCAAATGTGTCTGTTTATACCACGGCAACCAATAACTCAGGATTTCCCCAGGCTACGGTGGGGGCTTTGGGTGTTACTGGTCCCACTACCTTCGAGCAGGCTCTTTCCATTTTTGGAACCTTCCGGATTTCTGATGGATATTTCAGTACCCGGCACAGTGCAGGTATCATTTTCTGGAATACTGCAAATTCTTCATCGATGGTAATTGTTGAGGGCGGCGTTGTGAATGCCACTGTCATGCGCAGCACCTGGACGGCTTCGGGAAAAACTTCATACGTACAAACCGGAGGAACGGTCATTGTTCGTGGTGATGAAACGGAGGTCGGTGAAGTTACTTCAGCAGTTCCCATCTTCAATATTCCCAACCCAAGTTCAACCTTTATCATGACCGGAGGAGAGATTATTATCAGGGACAAGACCAACGGAACACCAGTCAACGGGAATGGGCTGTTCCTGAATTGTGACCCGGGCAATTTTTCAGTGACCGGAGGGAAAATTATTTTTGAAACAAACCCGGCAAATACACCATCTGTCGATGTTTATTCAAGGGTGAATTTATGGGATCTGGAAGTAAAACGTCTTGCTTCAGCCACTGGAAATTCGGTGGTAAACATGTTGGATGAATTACAGGTAACCAATAAAATTAATATCTTTTCCAATGCTACTCTTTCTGCAGGGACAGGGAATTTTTCGATTACTGCCAGTAACGACTTTATTATCAATACTGGTGGGATATACACCCCAAATAACAATACAACTACTTTTACAGGGTACGGAAACTATTTTTTGTGGAATTACGGAACGATTACGAATGGTTTATACAACCTGGAGGTTAATAAACCAATGGGCAGTCTGATCCTTGCATGTTCAGGTAGTTCCTTTACGGTCAGAAATAACCTTATGATAACGGCCGGGATATTGGCTGACGGAGGAAAAACCGTTTATGTAGCTGGTAATATTTTCAACAGCGGGACACATATCGGGGCTGGGAAAATAAGTATGAACAAGACATCAGGAACGCAGTCAATTTCAGGGAACGGGCTTGGGGTTTTTCAAAATCTTGAACTGAACAATACAAATGGTGCAGCGGGTTCAACTCAGGTTTCACTCGTTGCGGATATCGGGATTACCGGAATACTGACCCTGGCGAATGACAGGTTGTTTAACATATCCCGGTACCTTCTCGCCTTGTCCTCTATCGCCACAATTGACGGCAATATGAGCAATTCAAGGTTTATTCTCACTTCAGGTGCGCCCTCCGATGGTGGCCTCCGAAGGACTTATGCTGACACGATCACCTATATCTTTCCCATTGGTACTGGAACGATTTATACCCCGGCAACTGTTCATCTGAAAAAAAAACCTTCAACATTTGGCAGCGTAACTGTTAAACCTGTTCCTTCAAAACATTCATTTGTTTCAAATACCAATTGCCTTCCGAACTATTGGAAAGTTGAAGAATCCGGATTTTCAAATCTTCAGACGGGTTCAATTTCACTCTCTTTCAATTATGGAACGCTGGCCGAAAATGTGCTGTACGTTCCAGGGAAATATGTTCCTGCATTCTGGACTTACACCAATGATGTAAACCTCGTTGATGAAACAACAAATTTGGTTTTATTTCCGGCAGAAAATAGTTTTACCGGTGATTATACTGCAGGGATCCCTTCCGCATTCGATTCAGTTACTGCTTTTTACAGTAGGGCGAGTGGCGAATGGTCTACCCCGGCGACATGGTCAAACCAGGCCTATGGCGGACCTGCGGCAACAACTGCCCCCGGTCCGTTTAATCCGGTTTTTATTGGGAACGGCAGTGGTTTGAATCATACAGTAACTGTTTCGACAGGGTCAGTTTTCTCAGGAAGTTTATCCATCAAACAAGGTTCAACCCTCGATATCAAAACGACCACCGGTCATAATTTCGGTACAGTCATACCTGGAAGTTTAGGAAAATTGCGGATATCGTCAACTGGTGCCACGGCTGTTTTCCCGGCAGGGGATTTTGGTAATTTTCTTGGTACAGCCGGAGGTACGGTGGAATATTATAGTGGAACTGTTGATTTTCTCATCCCGTCAGTTTCGGCTGCCCCGACATCAAGGGCAATTTCGAATTATTTTCATCTTACCCTGACTCCCACTGGTACAAGAATTATCACCATGCCAAATACCAACCTGGTTGTTAATGGCAATCTGACTATCAGTGGCAGTGCGACAACAGCTCTGGCTAAACTTAATGGAACAACTGCACATAGCTTAACCATTAAGGTGGACTTACTTGTTAACGGAGGAAATCTGGTGATACCGAGTGGTTTTGTTCAGACGATCAGAATAGAGAGGCATTGTTCCATCGCAGTAAACGCAATTTTAAATCTTGCGACTTCAGGTACAGTTGTTTCCCATAAACTTTCAATGGGTGGGAACCTGGTAAATGGAGGCACATTTGATTTGAGTAGTCCCATCACGGCGAATCCTTACCGATGTGATGTTACTTTTACCGGTTCTCAGCCTGCTTCCATTTCGGGGAGGGGAGCCACCACCGATTTCTACTCATTAACTCTTGATAAAGGAATCTCGGCTACATCGGTTCTGAATGTCACATCCACGGACTTTCGGTTTTCCAATATTGTGGCCAACCCTTTGCCTTTGACTCTGGTCAATGGAACTTTCAGGTTGTCGACGACCACGTTATCAGTTACGGTTGCAACCCAGAAATTTACCATTCCTTCAACAACCTGCCTGTCAGCAAGCGGAGGGTCGATTCTGGTTGCTACTGCTGCCAATGATGATGTTGATGTTATTCTGGCCGGGATGATAGAGGTAAAATCAGGGGGGATTTATATTGGAAATTCTACTGACAGCATTAATAATGATATCGAATATTCTGGGGCAGGATATCCAACGATTGAAGTTAGCGGTGGAACTCTGTTTGTAAATGGTCAGGTACGACGAAGCATGATCAATGGCCTCGGATCTCTTGTTTATAAACAATCCGGGTCAGGTACGGTGACGATCAATGGGAGAAAATCTCAGGCGACCCGTGCCAAACTTGAGGTGTTGAACCCCGGAAGTACATTTAACATGATTGGAGGTACATTGAATATTGTGAGGGGGGGAAGCATCACGTATAATGATCTTTACCTGCGACCGGATAATTCAACGGTTACCGGTGGTACCATTGTGTTTGGAAATTCCAGCACGGAAGGCACAGGTAATATGAACAGTTTGACCCTTGATTCACAGATACCCCTTTATAATGTAACAGTTGACGGAACAACCAGATCGAAAACACTGACACTTTCCGTCCATGGAATCACCCTCAAAGGGACATTGACAATTCAGCCTACCTCTGTTTTCAATGCCGACAGCCTTGACGTTACTATTGCCGGAGGTCTTACCAATTTGAATACAGACGGCGGGGCAGGGGTAACTACAGGAGGTTACCGGACAGGTTCCTTTCAACAGGTAACAACCTTCAATGGGACAACAGCGGCACAAAACATTACCGGGACTGGCGGAAATATTACCAATTTTGCCAAATTGGTGATCACGAATACCCATCCGACAGGTACCATAACTTTACTTTCCAACACCGCCGTAAGAGTTAACCGTGACCTGACCTTGTCCAATGGTATTCTGGATGATGGCGGAAATATCATTACTGTGATTGGGAATATCACTAATTCCGCCAAACACACTGGAACCGGCAGGATTTTGCTTGCAGGTTCATCGGTACAAATTCTATCGGGAAATGGTACAGGAAAATTTGGAAATCTTTACCTGAACAGCGCGAAGGATGTTTCCATGATTTCAACGATGGATATTACCGGTGTTTTGACTTTTCAAGGAAGGATTCTTGATATTGGAAATAATTTACTGATTTTATCCAGTACAACCCCGGGATCAATTGTCGGAAATTCATCTACCAGCTATATAAGAACCAATGGGTTGACCAGTGATGCCGGAGTTAGAAAATCTTATCCGGCTTCAGCCCACGATTTTACCTTTCCGGTTGGGTGTCCTCAAAAATACACACCGGCCAGAATTAATGTTACAGCCAATACTGCACCAGGAACGATCACCATGGTTCCGGTAAATTTTAAACATTTTTGTACGACAGACCCCGGAGACTATCAATTAAGTTATTACTGGCATATCGTAAGTTCCGGATTTAGTGGTCTGACAGCCAGCCACTATTATAATTATCTGTTAGCAGATGTGAACGGAGACGAAAATCAATACATCGGAGGTCGGTTTTATGATACTGTGTGGACGCAGGGACCTGCAGTTAACACCACGCTGCACCAATTTTCTTTTCCAGATGCAGGTTATTTAAATGGAGATTACACCGCAGGTTATCCCTCTGAATTTCAGACAATATTAAAATATTTCAGTCGCAATGCAACGCTGGGCGGTCCATGGAATGATGTAAATACCTGGTCGACTGTTGCTCATACCGGACCGCCTGCTTTGGCCTCACCTGACGGACAGGTAGTGGTTATTGCTTCCGGACATACGGTGACTTCAAATAGTACCGGGCACCGGGCATATACCCTTACCCTGAATGGAACCGCAATGCTTGATCTGGGTAGTACGGTTGGGCATGATTTCGGAACAGTTACCGGAACAGGAACAATAAAGCTAACGGCATCATCTTATGGGTATTATGTTTTCCCGGCAGGCAATTTTATTTTATTTACCTCAGCTAACGGAGGAGCCATTGAGTTGTTCAACACTACCGGTACGGCTATTTTTCCTTATCCTCAAACCTATAATAGATTAGTGCTGTCGGGAAATGGGAATAAACTAATGGCTGATGTTGACATCCTTCTGAACGGTTCGCTGACAAATTTAACCGGCAGCAATTTCACTGCATCTTCGGTAGGTAAGTTATACCTGAACAGCGACTGGATAAATGATGGATTATTCAATCACAATTCCGGAACAACTTTTTTTAACGGAACAACTTTACTTAGCGGAACAGGACCACCCACACTATACAAAGTGCAGATTAACCAGGCGTGCAGCCTGACTGGTCCCATGTCGGGAACCTTTGGACTTGCCGGTGATTTTATTAACAATGGTACTTTTAATCACAATTCAGGTACTGTTTATTTTAGCGGGAATACAACACTCAGCGGAAGTTCAACAACAACATTTAACAACCTTCAAATTGGCAGCGAAAAAATACTCACCGGCATTAGTGCTGCTAACTTTATTGTGCTTGGCAACTGGATAGATAACGGAACTTTCATTCACAACGGAGGAGGCGTGGTGATTGACAGTGTCACCCTTATAAGTGGAACCCAAATTACCAATTTTGGCAACATCATTATCAATTCAGGGGCATCACTCACAGCACCCGCCTCAGATACAATAAAAATCGCACTGGATTTCACTAACAATGGAACATTCAATCATAATGGCGGAACAATTGCATTTAACGGTTCGGGACAAGCTATCAGTGGAACTTCACCAACCCTGTTTGAAAACTTGATCGTTGAATCAGGCAGTACTACATCTGTTAACGCTCAAAAGCAAAAACTTCATGGTGTTTTGTTGACTAATGGAAATCTTAGTGCCAATAAGAATCTGACCTTGTTATCAGGCCAAACACAAACTGCGCTGGTTGATGGTACCGGAACCGGTGAGGTGATCGGGGACTTGATTATGCAACGATATCTTCCAACGGGGTTCGGGTATAAATATTTTAGTTCGCCTTTTCAGTCGGCTACAGTAGGTCAATTCAGTGACCATGTGAATTTAACAGCATCATTTCCAACGCTGTACAGGTATGATGAAAATCGCTTTTTTGCAGGCTGGTTAAACTATACCAGCTCATCCGGAATTCTCAACCCGATGCATGGGTATGCGGTTAATTTCGGGCCATCCTTTGATGCAGATACTGTTGATCTTTTTGGGGTTGTTAATAACAGGAACATGATCCCGCTAACCTTGTTTAACAGCAACAGGCCCTTTACACTCGGTTTCAACCTGATTGGGAATCCGTATCCTTCACCCATCAACTGGGATGCCGCCACAGGGTGGGTCCGGACAAATATTGACAATGCAGTGTACTATTTTAACGTTGGGAATACTGATCAATACACCGGTACTTACAGTTCTTATGTTAACGGAGTTTCAAGTAATGGTGTAGCAAATAATATCATTGCTGCAATGCAGGGTTTTTTTATCCATGTTTCCAACGGGGCTTATCCGGTTGCTTCAACATTAATATTTACCAATGGCGTCAGGGTCAATAATTTGACTCCGAATTTTTATAAGAAATCATCAGAACCAGGATATCCGTTGCTGCGAATTAACGCCAGAAATTGTGTTGATGGCTCATCCGGTGACCCGATGGTCATTTATTTTAAGGATGATGCCACCATGATGTTTGATTCTCAATACGATGCACTTAAACTGATGAATACTGATATTCTTGAACCGAACCTGTACGCTGTAACCAGTGATATGAGCCGATTATCTGTTTGCGGTATTCCTTATCCGGCTGACAGCATTACGGAGGTGAAACTCGGTTTAAAAACAATGCAGGAGGGAGGTGTTCTTTTTCATATCAATGATGTTGAGAGCATGCCACCAAATCTTTTTATCTATTTTTGTGACCGTGAAACAGGGATAAAACAAAATATTGCCTTGCATCCTGATTATCAGGTGTATTTGGTCCCTGGTGAATATGACAATCGTTTTTCAGTTATTTTCAGTCTGACAGATCTCAGGTATAAGCCGGTAAATGAAGATCCCTTTTATATTTATAGTTTCAGGAACCGATTATTTATATATTCAAAACTTGGTACGGGGAAACAGACTGATTTAACTATTTATAACCTGTTAGGTCAAAGATTGTTGCGTAAAAGCATTGTTGTTGAGGGCTATACAGAAATGGATTTGAATTACCCCACGGGAATTTATATTGTTAACCTGTCGATGGGCGATGCTGTTTTAACCAGGAAAGTTTACATCAATACCCAATGATTAGATCAAGAACGAAAACAAAATTTATAAATTGAAAATGAAAGTCTTCAATATAATTGCCAGGACGTTTATTCTTATTGTACTCCTGGTATTCATGATCGATAGGGGCAATGCCCAGGAAATGCCACCGAAACCGGTTTCAGTATCACTTGTCCAGAGCCTGAGTTTCGGGGCTTTTTTACAGAGTGTAGGCGGGGGATCAGTTATCGTAGAGGCTTCAGGAATAAGGACTTCCATGGGTGATATCATCCTGGTAAACAATGGCTATTTGTATTTTCCGGCAATTTTCAGGCTGGAAGGAAATCCGGGTACAGTGGTCCATTTTTTAGCTGGTCCTGCAGCGAATATAATGGGCAATCATGGTGGTCAGATGACAATGACCCTGGGGGATTCTGATCCGGCTTCCCCGTTTATTTTATCATCTTCTTCACCAAATGGGACACTGATGATTTACATCGGAGGCGTATTAGAGGTTGGGAACCCACTTGCCAACCCCCCGGGAAGTTATAGTGGTTCATTCTATGTGATGTTTATCCAGGAATAGCAAGACACACCATCAAATCATTCAGGTTTACTTTGACAGACGAAAATGCATACAAAAATTCCGGATTTAATAATTACAGGGACGGTTCGGGCTTACGGTATGCTTTCATTGTACTCTGGTTAATAATCGTCATATTTCCGCAGCAGGTTTCATCACAGGAAGAACCTGATTTCGAAGAGATTTCTGTTTTTCTTTTTATCAGGCAGGTCGGAAGCGCTGAAATGCCTGCCTATTTGCGTGGAGAGGTTTTATATCTTCCGGTCACCGATGTTTTTTCCTTTCTGAAAATCCAGAATACCCCAACTCCCGGGTTTGATACGGTGTCTGGGTTTTTTATCAACCAACAATCTCCTTTTCTGATTGACCGGGTGAATAATAAAATTTATTATCATAATATCGTTCATAATTTGAATCAGGGCGATTTGATCAGGACCGAAAATAACTTATATCTGAAATCAAATTACTTTGGTGCAATATTTGGCCTTGAATGCAGCTTTGCGTTCAACAGCATGGCGGTGATGGTTACCACAAAACTTGAACTGCCTGTGATCAGGGAGATGCGACTGGCCATGATGAGGACGAACCTTAACAGGCTTAAAGGAGACATTAAGCCCGATACAATCATAAAACGAAATTATCCGTTTTTTCACTTTGGGGCAGCAGATTGGGCGGTGTCGGCTACCGAACGGATGCATGAAAAGAGTAATGTCCGGTTTAACCTGGCTTTGGGTGGTTTACTGGCAGGAGGAGAATTGTCGGCAAATTTCAATTACACTAATAATCAACCATTTGAAGGACGTCAGCAAAATTATATGTGGCATTTTGCCAATAACGATTTCAAAGTAGTCAAACAAGTTATGGTGGGAAAAATTCCCATGCAATCGATCATGTCTTTAAATGCACCGGTGGTAGGGGTTCAGGTTTCCAACACCCCTACCACATTTCAACGGTCTTTCTGTACCTATACGCTTAGTGATTATACAGAGCCCGGATGGGTAGTGGAACTCTATGTAAATTATGTGCTTGTTGATTATGTGAAGGCGGATGCTTCCGGGTATTTTTCATTTGAAGTGCCATTGGTATATGGAAATTCGCTGGTCAAACTTCGGTTTTATGGGCCATGGGGAGAGGAACATACACGTGAGCAAACAATTCGTATTCCATTTAATTTTTTACCACCACGCAAGTTTGAGTATACATTGAATGCGGGGATGGTTGAAAACATGCAAAACAGCATGTATTCGAAACTGAATCTGAATTACGGGGTAAGTCGCCGGCTTACCATTGGCACCGGGGTGGAATATCTTTCAACCATACCTCAGAGTCCCTTAATACCATTTGCCAACTTTTCACTTCGGATTTCAACAAGTCTTTTGGTGTCGGCCGAGTATGCCTTTGGTGTCAGATTCAGAGGGGTGGCCACTTACCGTTTTCCCTCAGATATTTTAGTTGAACTGTATTACACCAATATTGGCAAAACCCAAAAAGCGATTACCAGTAATTTCAATGAAGAGAGAAAAGCAGTGATTTCTTTGCCTGTCCGCACCCGATTATTTTCATCACTTATTCGTTTAAGTTTAAGTCAAACCGTTTTTTCGGGATCAAACTATTACTCATCTGAGTTGCTGATGTCAGGCAATTTATTGGGTATCAGCACGAACCTTACCACTTACGCTCTTTTTATTGACCCCTCCAGCCCCAGTATTTTCAGTAATCTTTCTCTTGGGATAAAGTTGCCGGCAAAAATAATATTTACCCCTCAGGTACAGTTCATGTGGAGTCAGGCCAAATTCCTTTCCTGTAAACTGGAAGTAGAGAAAAGGGTTCTCCAAAATGGGAGTATTAATCTGCTTTTTGAAAAGAATTTTATCAATAACGGAAATACAGTCCAGATTGGACTCCGATATGATTTTTCATTCCTTCAAACGAATGCTACCGTCAGATATGCAGATAAAGTTGTTTCATCTCTCCAATTTGCCAGAGGGAGCATCGTTTGTGAAGGCAAAGGCGGAAATGTAAAACTTTCCCGTAATTCTGCTGTTGGAAAGGGGGGCATCCTGGTGTCGCCGTTTTTAGATATGAACGACAATGATGTGTTCGATAAAGGTGAGCAAAAAGTATTAGGGCTTAATTTTCGAATAAGTGGTGGACGTTTGGAGAAAAACAATCACGACAGTACGATACGTGTTTCCGAACTGGAACCTTTCACAACTTATTATATTGAACTAGACCGTTCAGGTTTTCAAAACGTTTCATGGCAGATTCCCAAGCCAATCATAAGTGTCACAGTCAATCCAAACCAATACAAAATTATTCAGGTGCCAATCAGGGTCATGGGGGAGGTATCCGGGATGGTATTTCTAAAAGACGATGACAATAAAAAGGGGCTTGGCCGCATCATAGTTTCGTTTTTCAGGCCGGATTCCAGTTTTGTAGCAAAAACATTGACAGAGGAAGATGGTTATTTTTCTTTTCTTGGAATTCCCCCCGGTGAATATTTTGCCAGAATTGATATTGCCCAATTGAAGACTTTGGATATGATTGTATCCCCTGCCATATCTCCTTTTGAAATTAAGCGGTCGATCGAAGGCGATCAGGCCGTGGGTCTTGAGTTTATTTTAGGCCCCTTGCAGGCTCGCCCTAAGAACCGCAATTAATACCGTTTCTACTGCTGTTTCACTGTTTTCCGCACAATATCATTACGGTTTTCCGCAATTGTTTGCCTTTAAAATTCATATTATCTTTACTAATAGTAACTGCCTGTTGTTTCTATATTTATTTTACAATTAATAAGATAGAGTTTATAAAAGTATGTTTCAATTGCGTTTGTAAAAAGTGAATCTTTATGAAAACAAATAATCAAGCCAACCACATTCAGGGATTTCATTATACCTGGTTTTTGATTTGTTATCTCTTTGTAATTCTGTGTTATGGAGGAACAATTGCTTATGGTCATCCTGATCTGGAATTTGTATTTGAATCTTCCAGCCAGCCCAATCTCATTCCTTCGATTTCCGGCCCGGACACTGTTTGTAATGGCAGCGGTGGGCAAGTGTACACAACAGATCCCGGGATGACAGACTATGTCTGGACACTGTCTTCAGGAGGCACCATAACATCAGGATCCGGCACAAATAGTATTATTGTCTCCTGGACCCAGGTGGGGACAGGCGTGGTCACTGTTACATACGCAACAGCTACTTCGCCCGGCATTTTGGATGTACTCATTTTGCCTGTTGTGACTCCTTCCATCTCCATTTCACCCAATACCAATCCTGTTTGTGCTGGTACACCAGTAACATTTACAGCAGTTATTATGAATGGTGGAACCCAGCCCTCGTTTCAGTGGATGGTCAATGGCGTACCGGTTGGTGGCAATTCCAATATTTTTACTTACGTTGCTTCTAATGGCGATATGGTAACATGTGTGCTTTTTTCTAATGTTTTATGCAGTTCGGTGTCTCAGGTTGTTTCTTTACCTGTTACAATGATTGTCAATCCTTTACAACAGGCAGGCGTTTTTATTTCCGCCTCGTCTAATCCGGTTTGTCAAGGCACGCTGGTGAATTTAACTGCCGTGCCTCAAAATGGCGGGCCAATGCCTGTATACCAGTGGAAGGTGAACGGAATCAATGCAGGCACAAATATTCCGGTATTTTCTCTGGTTCCGCTCAATGGAGATATTGTGGTTTGTGAAATGTTGTCAAATGCCACATGTGTTGCCGGAAATCCGGCTGTTTCCAACCCGGTTATATTTACAGTCAGCCCAAGCCAATTGGTGGGAGTGTCTGTAACCTCTTCAGCTAATCCGGTTTGCCAGGGAGGGGCGGTGACATTTACCGCACTGCCGGGAAATGGCGGCACCTCACCGCAATACTTATGGAAAGTCAATGGTATTCAATCAGGTGCCGGGGCTAATAGTTTTACCTATCTCCCATCCAACGGGGACGCAGTTACCTGCCAACTTACTTCAAATGCATCCTGTGCAATCGGTAATCCTGCTGTTTCATCTCCTGTGATGATGGTTGTCAACCCGATTGTTCCGGTGAGCATTGGCATTCAGGTGTCCTCCAATCCGGTATGCCAGGGCATGCCTGTAACATTTACCGCAAATCCTGTTAATGGCGGAGGATCTCCTGTATTTCAATGGAGTGTAAACGGGTTTCCGGTCGGATCAAACAATCAATCTTTTACATATATTCCTGCAAATGGGGATGCGGTATTATGTAAACTCTATTCATCGGTGTCCTGTCAATCGGTAACTCCGGCCATTTCAAATACGATTAACATGACGGTGAACCCAAACATTCCTGTCAGCGTTTCAATTACGTCCTCTGCCAATCCTGTTTGTGTATCTTCTTCCGTTACAATAACCGCAAGTCCATTTAACGGAGGCAGTTCCCCCATTTTTGAATGGAAGGTAAATGGTGCAACCGTTGGATCGAACAGTGTCAGCTATAATTTCATCCCAAACAATGGCGATCAGGTGGTATGTTTGATGACTTCCAGCGCTAGTTGTTCCCCTGCGACACCTGTTGCATCGAACGCACTTACCCTGACTGTCAGCCCACAGTTACCTGTTTCAGTGTCTGTCCTTCCATCGGCGAATCCGGTATGTCAGAATGTTCAGGTTGTTTATTCAGCAACTCCTGTAAACGGTGGTTCATCACCGGCTTTTCAATGGAAGGTTAATGGGATAAACAGTGGTACGAGTAATCCGGTTTTCACCTATATTCCGTCAGACGGGGACCAGATTTCCTGTTCGTTAACATCTAATGTTGCATGTGTTTACGGCAATCCCGCCAATTCGAATACGGTTTCCATGGCCGTTATTCCGAGTGTGGGGGTGCCGGTTAGTGTGACCATTACTCCGTCATCAAATCCATCCTGTACCGGTCAGTCAGTTACCTTCACGGCTGTAGCTTTGAATGGAGGTTCTGCACCAGTTTATGCCTGGACAGTCAATGGATTAAATGTAGGAAGTAACAGCCCGGTATTTACCTATATTCCATCCAGTGGTGATTTTGTACGATGCTGGGTTACTTCAGATTTAGCCTGTGCCACCAATAATCCTGCAGGGTCAAATGAAATTGCAATGACCGTGAATGCAATCCTGCCATTGAGTGTTACAATAATCAGTTCTGCCAATCCTTCTTGTCTTGGATCCTCTGTTACCTATACGGCAAATGCTGTTAACCCTGGCTCATCGCCAGTTTATCAATGGAAAGTTGACGGGGTCAATACGGGTGCCAATCAAAACACACTTGTTTATTCTCCGCTGAATGCAAATGTAATTACTTGTCAGCTGACATCGAATTACGGATGTTCCTCGGGGAACCCTGCTACTTCCAATTCCATCACTACGACCGTATTGCCGGTTTTACCAGTGACTGTTTCCATTTCAACATTGACCAATCCGTCATGTACCGGAATCCCGGTTACCTTTCATGCAACCATTTCAAATGGAGGAACATCCCCGGCATATCAATGGAAAATCAACGGAGTCGTTACCGGGAGCAACAGTGCAATTTTGGGTTTTACACCGGCAACAGGTGATGTAGTTACCTGCAGATTAACATCAAACACCCTTTGTTATTCTGGTAATAAGGTGGTTGTTTCAAGTCCGATCACCATGACGGTCAATCCCGAACTTGCCCCAATCGTAAATATTGCCGCTTCCTCAAATCCATTTTGTGAGGGGAATCCGGTTACATTGACTGCCACGCCAACGAATGGAGGAACCTTGCCGGTATATCAGTGGAAGGTGAATTGCCTTCCTGTGGGAACAAACAGTGCAGTTTACAACTATACTCCTGAAGATGGTGATTTCATTACATGCCAGATGACTTCAAACCTTACTTGTGCCGTGATGAATCCCTGCAAATCCAATGGAATTTCAATGAAGAATAATACAGAAACAAAAGCAGCCATTTCGATTTCTGCATCCGCCAATCCAGTCTGTCCCGGCACAAGCGTTACCTATGCTGCTACTTCTGTGAACGGGGGGACATCGCCGCTTTACCAGTGGAAAGTGAACGGGGCTATCACAGGGACAAATTCCTCAGTCTTTACATATACTCCTGTAAATGGTGATATTATTACCTGTCGGTTAACTTCGAATGCCATTTGTGTAAGCGGAAATCCTGCTGAATCAGATCCGCTGACAATGGTTGTAAGCCCTGCGCTGTTTGCCGGTGTTTCTATTTCTACACCGACGAACCCTTTCTGTCAGGGTACAGGGGTCAGTTTTTCAGCCATTGCCACCAATGGAGGTCTTTCCCCGGTTTTTCAATGGAAGATTAATGGTATTGCTGCGGGAACAAATGCTTCCTCGTTTAATTGTTTTCCGGCAACGGGGGATGTTATTTCCTGCGACTTAACTTCAAATGCCACTTGCATCAGTGGAGCAAACCCAGTTTCGTCCAATGCAGTCAGCCTGGTGTCAGGTTCATCTATTCCGGTTGCCATTTCGGTTAACGTTTCATCAAATCCTGTTTGTGCAGGGCATCCGGTTACATTTACAACAACCTGCTCCGGGGGTGGTAATAATCCTGTTTTTGCATGGCATGTCAATGGAGTTTCCTCAGGTATGAATAGTCCTGCCTTCACCTACATCCCCTCGAATGGCGATGTAGTTAATTGCTTGCTCACCTCTGATTTGTCGTGTGCAACCTCCTTTACTGCAATTTCGAATAATATTGTTGTTGTTGTTAACCCAACTCTTCCGGTTTCTGCGACCATTTCTGCCTCCTCCAATCCTTGTTGTGTCGGCACCCCTGTTACTTTCAACGCAGCAGTACAAAATGGTGGAACTTCCCCGGTTTACCAATGGATTGTTAATTGCCTCAACGTTGGAACGAACAGCCCTGAGTTTACCTACATCCCGACGAATGGCGATGTTGTGATATGCCGGGTTGTTTCTGATGCTTCCTGTTCCTCAGGAAATCCTGCTATGTCTAACAATATCAATATGGTGGTGCTTCCAATTCAACCTGTAAGTGTTGTTATTTCTGCTTCATTTAATCCGTTTTGCATTGGCAACCCTATTACATTTACTGCTACTCCCTCAAACGGGGGTACAGCGGCAACCTACCAATGGCAGGTGAACCATGTCAATGTTGGTCCCAATAATCCAATTTTTACTTATCCTCCCGCTAATGGTGATACAGTTGTTTGTATCTTGACATCAAGCGCCGTTTGTATCACCGGAAACCCAGCAGTGTCCAACGAGATCGTTATGCTGGGAAACTCATCCTTGCCGGTGACGATTTCAATTGCAGCTTCCAATAATCCGATTTGTTACACAACACTCGTTGCGTTTACTGCAACAACAACCAATGGAGGAAACTCACCGAACTTTCAATGGAAAGTCAATGGAAATAATACGGGGCCAAACCATTATATTTACCAATATGCCCCTGCCATCGGGGATGTGGTAACATGTGTACTAACAACCAGTTTAAGTTGTGCAACTCCAAATCCGGCAGTATCGAATCCCATTAACATGACCGTTTATCCCCAGGCCCCTGTCTCGGTGATTGTGACTGCTTCACAAAACCCGACTTGCCAGGGAACACCTGTAACATTTACTGCAGCGGTTACGAATGGAGGAACAAGTCCCCTGTACAGGTGGAGGGTCAATGGAATTTTGGTTGGTCCGAATAGTCCTACCTTTACCTATAACCCTGTAAACGGTGATGTTGTGTATTGCAGGGTTACTTCAAATGTAATATGTGCTACAGGAAATCCTTCAAACTCGAATCAGATAGTGATGAGTGTAAGCCCTAACACCCCGACGAGTGTTTCGATTACACCTTCATCAAATCCGGTTTGTTCAGGTGCCGCAGTTGCATTTACCGCAACACCTTCGAATGGCGGAACCGCCCCTGTATATCAATGGAAAGTCAATGGATTAAATGCGGGAACAAACAGCCCTGTATTTTCCTATATACCCATAAACGGGGATCTGGTTAATTGCGAGATGTTATCAAATTCAATCTGTACATTAATCCTGAATGCAACTTCGAATACCATTACCATGACAGTCAGCCCTGTTCAAAATGTCAGTGTTTCCGTTTTACCTTCTGTAAATCCGGTTTGTATCAATACCTATGTAAACTTTACGGCAGTTCCGGTTAATGGGGGAACCTCACCTCAATATCAATGGAAAGTAGATGGTACAGTGGTTGGGACTAATAGTCCGGTGTTTAGTTATATTCCGGATAATGGAGATCTTGTAACCTGCAAACTTACCTCAGGGTTATCATGTGCCTCGGGAAATCCGGCTACTTCGAATCCCATTGTCATGTCAGTGAGTTCAAGTTTACCTGTAGGTATTACGCTAACATCCTCAGCCAATCCTTCATGTCAGGGCCAGTTAATTAATTTCACTGCTTTGCCCCTGAATGGAGGCTTCAGCCCTGTTTACCAATGGTTGGTGAATGGAATAAATGTCGGAAACAACAGTCCTGCATTTTCGTATATTCCTGCACAGGGTGATAACGTGAATTGCCAGCTTACATCAGATTTTTCTTGTGCAACCGGGAATCCGGCTATGTCACTACCGCTTGTGATGGGAGTGAATCCAAATTTACCTACAGCGATATCTATCGTGAGTTCAGGCAACCCGGTGTGTGTGGGAACCATGGTTTCGTTTACTGCAACACCCGTAAATGGTGGCACATCACCTGGTTATCAATGGAAGGTCAATGGGGTTAATACCGGAACCAACTCACCTGTATTCAATTACATCCCGGTTTCCGGCGACACGGTTACTTGTCAACTCACTTCGATGATTGCATGTCCGGCCAACAATCCTGTCATGTCAAACAATATCATCATGAATATTGTGGAGCCGGAACCGATTGATGTTGTGGTTTCAGCTTCACAAAACCCAACATGCCAGGGAAGTCAGGTTACCTTTATGGCAACTCCCGAAAATGGAGGTTATAATCCTTTCTATCAATGGAAAGTAAATGGTGTAAATGTTGGTACAGGGCAGGTATCCTATTCATATTTACCAAATAATGGAGATGTGGTGATTTGTGAAATGACCTCCAGTGCCTCCTGCATCAGTACTCAAACGGTTCAGTCTGATCCGGTACTGATGGTCGTGAGTACGGAACTCCCTGTGAGCGCCACCATCCAGGCATCGTCAAACCCGGTTTGCATCGGACAACCGGTTGTTTATACATCGGTTGTCATTAATGGCGGTACGTTGCCTGCATATCAGTGGATGGTGAATGGGATTAATGTTGGAACCAATAGTCCGACGCTTACCTTTACCCCATCCAGCGGGGATACAATTTCATGTTTTGTTACCTCCGATTTTTCTTGCGCTACAGGAAATCCGGCCATTTCCAACCCGATCATCATGTCGGTTACGACACCCATGCCGGCCGGCATAAATATCACAGCCTCATCAAACCCGGTTTGCCTAGGCAGCAATGTTACATTCACGGCTTATGTAACCAATGCGGGCGCTTCACCAGTGTTTCAATGGCGGGTAAATGGAGTTAATGCAGGTGGAAACCAGCCAGGTTTTGATTTTATTCCAACTAACGGGGATATTGTAACTTGCCTGCTGACGGCAACCGATCTTTGCTCTTCAGGAATTCCGATTCTTTCTAATCAGGTAGTTATGACTGTCAGTAGTGCACTGCCGGTAAGTGTAACCATTTCAGCCTCTGCCAACCAGATTTGCAGTGGAACACCCGTTACCTATACCTCTGTTCAGGAAAATGGCGGTTCTGCGCCTGTATATCAATGGAAAGTGAACGGAATTTCTACCGGGACCAATAGCCCGGCCTTTACCTATATTCCGGGTGATCTTGATCTGGTTCAGTGTGTTTTGACTTCCGGATTGTCATGTGCAACAGGTAACCCTGCTTCTTCCAATGTTATAAGCATGACTGTTTATTCGCCACAAGTTGTCGCAGTGACCATTGCATCAAACCCTTCAGGCAATGTTTGTGCCGGCACTACGGTTGATCTGATGGCAACACCTGGAAATGGAGGGACAACTCCATCCTTTCAATGGTTTAAAAATGGAGTTTCTGTTGGCGCCAATCAGCCGACCTACAGTTTCATACCTTCCAATGGTGATCAGGTTTTTGTGAAACTTTTCTCAAACCTGCAATGTTCAGTTGGAAGTCCTGCGATTTCCGATACCACAACATTTGTTGTTGACGATCCGCTTGCTGTGAGTGTATCTTCTAATGTCAGTCAAAATAACATTTGTGAAGGAACCTCGGTTACTTTCACTGCATCGCCTGTTAATGGCGGTGTTCCAACCTATCAATGGTATGTAAATGGATTACCGGTTGGAGTGAATCAATCTACCTATACCTACCTTCCGACCAACGGTGACCAGGTGTATGTTGCAATGACGACAAGTCTCACTTGTGTTACCGCCCCAACTGTGAATTCAAACATGATTACCATGATTGTAAACAGCCTTTTACCGGTCAGTGTAACAATTACAGCCGATCAAAATCCTGTATGCCAGGGTTCGATGGTGACTTTTACAGCTATTCCGGTTAATGGGGGTATTCCTGCATATCAATGGTTTTTAAATGGAACACCCACAGGATTCAATCAGTCCGTTTTTAGTATCGTTCCCGGAAATGGTGATCAGGTGTATGTTGAAGTGACCTCAGGCTTATCGTGTGTGACAAATACTACTGCCACTTCGAATGTTATCATGATGGTGGTTAATACCCCTTTGACTGTAAGCGTCAGTATTACTGTGAATCAAAATCCTGTATGCCAGGGTACGGAAGTGACTTTGAATGCATCCCCTGTAAATGGAGGAAATCCCACCTATCAATGGTTCAGGAACAATTTGCCAGTCGGATCAAATCAACCTGAATACACGTATATTCCAGACAATGGTGACCAGGTTTATGTGGAAATGAATTCGACTCTTTCATGTGTGAACTCTTCTGTTGTCAGCTCGAACATCATTTCAATGAATGTAGGCAATCTGTTACCTGTTTCGGTCACTGTTGCCGGGAGCCAAAACAACATTTGTGAAGGAACACCCGTCACTTTTACCGCCTCTGGCATTAATGGTGGAATTCCTGTTTACCAGTGGTTTAAAAACGGCTTATCTGTTGGGACGAATACATCGCAGTATACCTGTGTGCCATTAAATGATGACAGGATCTATGTAGAAATGACTTCGACCGAGCCTTGTGCCACACCCGTTATTGGCATGTCAAATTTTGTTGATATGGTTGTTAATACGAAACTTCCGGTTGGGGTTAGTATCGTTGCTGATAATACGCATGTTTGCATGGGAACTCCTGTAACATTTGCAGCAACTCCTTTGAATGGAGGTTCACCGGGTTATCAATGGTACAAAAATGGGTTAGCGGTTGGTGAAAACCAGCAGGTTTATTCTTGTACTCCGGCTGATGGTGATCAGGTTTATGTTGAAATGACTACAAGTTTAACCTGTGTGAATGCAGTGTCCGCAACTTCCGGGATTCTGTCGATAAATGTTGATCTCCCTTTGGAAGTGAGTGTTGAGATCACTTCAGATCAGATTGAGGTGTGTGAAGGCACTCCGGTAATTTTTACTGCACATCCAGTCAATGGGGGATTGCCTGTTTATCAGTGGTTTAAGAATGATGTTCAGGTCGGAAACCATGAAGCTCAATATTCCTGTATACCTGTTGCAGGTGACCGCTTCCATGTTGAAATGACATCAAGCCTGGCATGTGTTAACGCCACAAAGGTAACCTCTAACCAGTTGTTACCGGTTGTAAACTTATTTCCGGCAGCAGCATTGGCAATCACTGGCCCATCCTCGGTTTGTGCCGGGTCAACAGGCGTGCTGTTTACCATTTCACCTGTTTCGGGTGCAGTTTCTTATACCTGGAATGTTCCATCAGGTGCGACAATCATTGGGAATGAACATGAAAGCTCTATCCTGCTGAATTTTGGTAATTCGTCAAACTCTTTGGTAATCAGTGTTTACGGAAATAATCAATGTGGTAGCGGTATTGTTTCTCCGACCTTGCCGGTGGAGGTTTTTCCAATTCCCGGTATCCCTCTGATATCGAGGGAAGGGAACAAACTCAACAGTAGTATCCCCTCGGGAAACCAATGGTATTTTGAAGGTGATTTGCTCACAGATTCTGTGGGAAGTTCGCTAACGCCGAAACAGGCCGGATGGTATTGGTCAGTTGTTACGCAAAACGGATGTGTTTCTGATACTTCAAATCATATTCTGTTTGATGGTGTATTTCCGGGGCCCATTACTTCTGAACCCGGATTTTGGGTCTATCCGGTTCCCAACGATGGTCATTTTACGGTAGCTATTAGTCTGCCTTCTGAGGATATTTTCGACATCACAGTATATAACAGTCTCGGGGTACAACTATTTGAACTCCCCGGGATCGTTGTGAAAAGTAAATTCAAACGTATTATTGATCTTCGGCCCAAAGTTCCAAAGGGACTGTATGTCGTTATTTTCAAATGCAATGATTATCAGGTGGTGAAAAAGGTATTAATTTACAATCGGTAGTCAAATATTCGGTATATATTGTATCTTTATAGAAAAAACACCGTATAACATGTAAAGGTGCATATTCAATGTAATATTGATTGTAAATGAAATCGGGTTTTTACACAATTCTCTTTTCCCTGATTCTCATCCCGTATGGTTTGATCGGACAATCTATTTCCGGACAGGTAACTCCTTGTGTTGGCTACACTGGTTATGTTTATACAACCCAACAATTCATGACCAATTATGTTTGGACAGTTTCAGCCGGGGGAACAGTTACAGCCGGAGGTTCTTCTACCGATTATTCAATCACGATTACATGGAATACGGAAGGCCCGCAAACGGTAAGTGTTTCATACACAGGAGGCACTGGTACCGGGGTTTTAAATGTAACAGTACAGCCAACGTTCCCGGTTAGTGTTTCGGTATCACCTTCATCGAATCCGGTTTGTGCCGGAGCTCCTGTAACTTTTACTGCCAATGTTATAAACGGCGGAACATCACCAGTTTACAGTTGGTTTCTTAATAGTGTAAACGTAGGGGTAAATAACCAGACATATATTTGTACACCTGCCAACAATGACATTGTTCATTGCCAGGTTATTTCTGATCTGACGTGCACCACGGGAAATCCGGCAACTTCACCTCAGGTAACCATGACAATTACACCGGTTTCACCGGTTAATATAACTGTAATTGCATCATCTAATCCATCCTGCCAGGGGGATCCTGTAACATTCACTGCCACAGCAATTAATGGGGGACCTTCGCCAGTGTTTCAATGGAAAATCAATGGAACGCCTGCACCAGGGGCAACGAATAGTACCTATTCATATGTTCCGGTTAATGGGGATCTGGTTGCTTGTCAGCTTACTTCAAGTCTGGCATGTACTTCGGGAAATCCTGTTTCCTCTAGTCCAATCACGATGAATGTCAGCCCGAATCAACCAGTTAGTGTAACGATTTCGGCTTCTGCAAATCCTGTATGTATGGGCAGCCAGGTAATTTATACAGCCTCCCCTGTCAATGGTGGATCTTCACCGAGTTATTCATGGATGATAAATGGGATCAATGCAGGAACCAATAGCCCTGTAATGACCTGGATACCTGCCAATGGAGATGTCGTGATTTGTAATTTGAATTCCAATGCTGTATGTAAATCAGGCAATCCTGCCGGTTCAAATGAAATAACCATGGTTGTTGAGCCATATCAGCCTGTCACTGTGAGTATTGCCGCCTCTGAAAATCCGGTGTGCAATGGAAGCCCGGTTACCTTGACCGCAACTCCGACCAATGGCGGAGTATCGCCCCATTACCAGTGGACGGTAAACGGAGTGAGCATAGTACATGACAATCCTGTTTATACCTATATTCCTACCAATGGTGACATTGTTCTGTGTTATCTCACTTCCAGTCTGTTATGTCCCACGGGGAATCCGGCGATATCCAATTCCATAACACTTAGTGTGAGTCCGGCGATTGTTTCAAGTGTGACAATTACAGCTTCAGCGAATCCTACTTGTGCAGGTACACCCATCACGTTTACTGCCCATCCGGTTCATGCCGGAACAAATCCGGTATTTGTATGGCTTGTAAACGGGGTAATTTCCGGGAATGCGATTACCTTGACTTATACCCCGGTAAACGGGGATGTTATAGTATGCCAAATGACTTCCAGTGCCATGTGCAGTCAGGGTATACCGGTTTTATCCAACGCAATTACGATGACGGTCAGTCCGGCCTTGCCGGTTAGCGTTTCTATCGTTGTTTCAGCTAATCCTGTATGTCAGGGCAGCTCTGTTACATTTACGGCAATACCTGTTAACGGAGGATTATTACCGGTTTTTGAATGGAAGGTAAATGGGGTTATTAATGGTGGAAACACTTCCACATTTTCTTATGTACCTGCTGATGGCGATATAATTACTTGTAAATTAATTTCAAGCTTTAGTTGTGCAATTACCAATCCGGCAACGTCGAACGCGATCACCATGACTGTTAGTTCGTCATTGCCCGTTGGCATTACCATTGTTGCAGACCAAAACCCTTCATGTCAGGGGCAAGTAGTCAATTTTACTGCCATACCTGTTAACGGAGGGTTATTACCTGTGTTTACCTGGCTTGTGAATGGGGTTACCAGTGGTGCCGGACTTTCAACGTTCAGTTATACTCCGACGAATGGTGATAATATTATCTGTTACCTGAATTCAAGTTATGCCTGTGCATCAGGCAGTCCGGCAACCTCCAATCAGATAACAATGACAGTTAATCCAAATCTGCCGGTTAGTATAAGCATTGCTACATTAACGAATCCCTGTTGTCAGGGTACGCTCGTTACCTACACTGCAACTACTGGCAATGGCGGAGTAAATCCTGTTTTTCAATGGAGGGTAAACGGAAGCAATGCAGGAAGCAACAGCGGAACTTTCAGTTATGTTCCTTCAAACGGGAATATTATTGATTGCAAGCTTACATCGTCAGTTTCGTGCCCTGTTCTTAATCCCGTATTTTCGAATGCCATCACTCAGTCTGTCCTTCCGATATTGCCGGCCGGAATATCGATTTCTGTATCAGCGAACCCGGTTTGTACGGGTACTCAGGTTACTTTCACCGCAACACCAGTTAATGGAGGATCCAATCCGACATATCAGTGGAAAAGGAATGGAAACCCGGTTGGCTCGAGTCCGGTTCTCATTTATACACCAGCCAATGGCGATGTGATAACCTGCACGCTAACATCTAGTTTGATGTGTGTTAGTGGCAACCAAATCACATCAAATTCCATATCGATGGTTGTAAGTTCGGTGTTGATTCCGGCAGTTACCATTGCTGCCTCAGCTAATCCTTTTTGCCAGGGATCAACCGTTAATTTTACTTCCTCGATTTCGAATGGCGGCTCAACACCCGGATATCAATGGCTGAAGAACGGATTACCGGCTGGTACCAGTTCAACCTATAGCTATTCGCCGGCAGATGGTGATTTCATTACATGCAGGATCACATCCAGTCTGACTTGTGCCTCACCCAGTCAGGCCACATCCAATCCGATTTTAATGATCAGGAATCTTAGCACTCCTGTGAGTGTTTCGATCACCGCATCCGACAATCCGGTTTGCCCGGGAAGTACCGTAACCTTTGTTGCCGCTCCAACGAACGGCGGCTCTTCCCCATCATATCAATGGAAAGTCGATGGAGTTACCAAGGGGACAAATAGCGCCACATTCACCTATTCCCCAATAAACGGAGGTGAAATCATCACATGTATTTTAACATCGAATGCACCTTGTAATAGCGGGAATCCGGCTACCTCCAATCCGATCACCATGCTTACATCTGCAACCCCAACTGCCGGCGTATTGATTTCTACACTTACAAACCCTTTTTGCACAGGAACCTCTGTGGCTTTTACAGCCACTGCAAGCAACGGCGGCAGTTCACCATTCTATCAGTGGAAGGTGAATGGTATGGGTATGGGTACAAACAGTCCCCTCTTTACTTACCCCGCCATGCATGACGATATTGTAACCTGTGAAATGACTTCGAATGCCAGTTGTATAGCTGGTACAATGGTGGTTTCTGACCCGCCGATCGTAATGGTTGGTTCAAACAACCTTCCACTGGGAATTATGATTACCGAATCAGCAAATCCTGTTTGTCAAGGCACAGCTGTGGTATATACTGCCGCTCCGGTGAATGGAGGATCAAATCCAGTCTTTCAATGGCGTGTCAATAATTTTATCAAAGGGACAAATAATCCGGTATATACCTACGTGCCTTTAAACGCAGATGCCATAACTTGTACATTGACATCCAGTATGGTATGTGCTATTCCCGTTCAGAAAGTATCTGATCCGATAAATATGACGGTTCAACAATCACAACCTGTAGGAATCACCATCTCCGCTTCTGCAAATCCTGTATGCCAGGGTAGCCCGGTAACATTGACAGCAACCCCGACGAACGGAGGCACCATGCCGGTTTATCAATGGAGGGTGAATGGGGTGATTGTTGCAGCAACAGGCGCATCCTATTCTTATACACCAGTAAATGGAGATGTTGTTACGGCAACCCTGACGTCAAATGCGTATTGTGTAAGCGGTAATCCTGCGGTTTCAAATTCAGTGACGCTGGTTGCAGGTTCCGCACAACCTGTAAGTGTTGTCATTTCAGCCTCAGAAAATCCTTTTTGTGCAGGAAGTCAGATTGTTTATCAGGCAACCCCGTCAAACGGAGGATCAAATCCTACGTATGAATGGCGGGTAAACGGAGTCGTTAAAGGAACGAACAATCAGGTTTTGCTTTACAGTCCGGTTGCAGGCGATCAGATTACCTGCACACTAACCTCAAATCTTTCGTGTATCTCCAATAATCCTGCCCAATCCAATACGATCACGATGGTCGCCACTACCATGATGCCTGTAAACGTTTCGATTGTGGCCAGTCTCTATACATGTTGTGCCGGAACGCCAGTTCAATTTACCGCCTCTGTTACGAATGGAGGTTCCTCTCCATTCTACCAATGGAAAGTAAACGGAATCAATAAAACCACGAATCATTATATTTATCAATATGTACCATTGAATGGTGATATTGTGACCTGTGTCGTTACCTCCAATCTGCCTTGCGCCACATCAAATCCGGATACATCCAATGTCATCACCATGACTGTCATTCCATCAGCACCGAATTCCATCAGCATTTCTGAATCCTGCAATCCATGTTGCCAGGGAACATCAGTTACATATACCGCCGTAGCTACAAATCCCGGAACCGATCCTTTATATCGCTGGAAGGTAAATGGGACTATCCTTCTTGGATCAGGTAGTACTGTATTCAATTACATTCCGGCAAACGGGGATAAGGTAATGTGCCGTTTAACTTCCAACCAAGTGTGCGCAACACCGAATCCTGTTAATTCAGATACCATTACCATGAGTATTATTCCTTATGGAACCGTGGAGGTATCTATAACGTCCTCGGGTAACCCGGTTTGTCAGGGTACAGTCGTTACCTATACTGCAGTTCCTGTAAATGGAGGCAGCGCTCCGGGTTTTCAGTGGAAAGTGAATGGAATTAATGTCGGAATTAATGCGGCGACTTATTCCTATACCCCGATACAAGGAGATGTTGTTACTTGCATTATGACCTCGAACGCTTCCTGTGTGTTGAACAATGCAACTGTTTCAAACCCGATCGTAATGTCAGTGAGTCCGTTGTTACTGACAAGTGTATATATTGTTCCTTCTTCAAATCCTGTGTGCCAGGGGTCAGTAACTTTTAATGCAACCCCGATGAACGGGGGACCCTCACCAATCTTCCAATGGAAAGTCAATGGTGGAAATATTGGAAATAATAGTCCCATTTTTACGTATGCACCTTCTGATGGTGATGTGGTGTTCTGTACCTTGTCATCAAATGCTGCATGTATCCAGGGAAACCCTGCAATTTCCAATTCAGTTACATTGAATGTGGTACAGAGCCTTCCGGTAAGCGTTTCAGTTGTACCATCTTCCACGCCGCCTTGTCAGGGAGCCTCCGTCACTTTTACCGCAACCGCTGTAAATGGAGGAGCTAATCCGACGTACCAGTGGATGACAAACGGGATTTTTGTTGGTGGGAATAGTCCAGCATATACATACGCCCCAAACAATGGCGATGTAATTGAATGTCAGGTTAACTCCAGTGTCACATGTCCCACTGGGAATCCTTCAGTCTCAGCTCCGGTAACAATGAATTTTTTTCCTGTCCTGCCTGTTAGTATTTCTATTTCCTGTACGGCCAATCCTGCCTGCATCGGTCCCCCGGTATTATTTACCGCCAATACTTTCAATGCAGGTATTGCCCCAATTTATCATTGGAAAGTAAACGGCGTGGATATGGGGGTTAATTTACCACAATTCAGCTATATACCGGCAAATGGAGATGCTGTTTTATGTACACTTGATGCTGATATACCTTGCCCGCTGGTCAATCCGGTTACCTCCAATTCAATAACCATGTCGGTGCTGCCCCCGCAAAGTGCAGGAATTACGATTTCCACATCCAATAACTCGGTTTGTGCCGGAACACTCATTACATTCAATTCTGCGTCGTTTAATCAGGGGTCAGCCCCATTATATGCCTGGAAAGTTAATGGCGTAGTGATGGGGAACAACAGTACGTTTGCTTATATTCCTGATAATGGCGATGTGGTGACTTGTCAGTTAACCTCAAGTGTGTCCTGTATCACGAATAATCCAATCACATCAAACGAGATTACCATGCAGGTAAGTACCGAGTTTCCTGTGAGTATTGGAATAGCCGCATCAGAGAACCCTTCTTGTCTTGGACAGGAAATTACATTTACAGCCACTCCTGTCAATGGAGGATTAAATCCTGAGTTTCAATGGATGGTTAATGGCATTCCCGTTGGAACCAACAGCCCGGTTTATAGTTCTACACCATCAACAGGGCAGGTTGTCACTTGCCAGTTGATTTCCAGTTATACATGTGCAACCGGATCACCCGCAACTTCAAATCCAATTACCTTGGTAGTTGATCCCATTCTGCCGGTAGGGGCTTCCATTGTTAGTTCGTTAAACCCGGCATGTTTGGGAACTATGGTAACCTATACCTCATCTATTGTCAATGGTGGTACCTCACCTGAATACCATTGGAAGATTAATGGGTTATATGTGGTTGGTTCAACAAATACTTATTCATATCAACCCCAAAATAATGATGTTGTGGTTTGTGAAGTTAGTTCAAATGAACATTGTGTTTCTGGCAATCCGGCTAACTCCAACTCAATTTCAATGATTATAAGTACATCGTTTGATGCCGGAGTTACCATTGTTGCCTCCGATAATCCTATTTGTGTAAGTACACCCGTCACCTTTACGGCAACCCCTTCCTTTGGTGGACCCGCACCGACCTATCAATGGAAGGTGAATGGAGTTGATGTTGGATCAAATAATCCGGTATATAACTATTATCCCAATGATAGTGATATCGTTACTTGTGTGATGACTTCTGCTTTGACCTGCGCCCCCATTCCAGTTACTTCAAATCAGATCATCATGTATGTGCTGCCTGTTCCGGTGAGTGTTACGATTGCCGCAAATCCAACAACAGCGGTGTGTGCAGGAACACCAGTCCATTTTACAGCTTTCCCTGTTAATGGAGGTCCTGGCCCAACATTTCAATGGAAAGTAGATGGAAATCCGGCAGGCACAAATAGTCCTGATTTTACCTATTCTCCTACGGATGGTGATTCGGTGATTTGTATGCTCATGTCAAATGCAACCTGTGCCAGTGGGAGTACGGCCGTTTCCAATGTGATAATCACTCAGGTTAATCCTAATCTTCCTGTCAGTATTTCCCTCACAGCTTCATCTAACCCGGTTTGTGCAGGTACACCGGTAACATTTTCAACCATATCCACCAACGGAGGAAATGCCCCGGCATACCAATGGAAGATTAACGGGGCAAATATCATCGGTGCAACGAATACGACCTATTTATATGTACCGGTCAACAATGATGCGATAACCTGTGAGCTCACCTCCAATGCGATTTGTCCGACAGGAAATCCTGCTATATCCAATATGGTGACCTTAACAGTGAACCCATTGGAGCCTGTCAGCATATCAATCACGGCTTCAGCAACTATGGTATGTGCAGGCACCCCCGTAACGTTTTCAGCCATACCCGCCAACGGAGGAAATACCCCAGGATACCAATGGAAAAATAACGGGGCAAATGTTATCGGTGCAACAAATAACACCTATTCATATACCCCGGTAAATAGTGATATAATGACCTGTGAGCTCACCTCCAATGCGGTTTGTCCGACAGGAAATCCGGCTGTATCCAATACAGTTGCCATCACGGTGAACCCGATGGAGGCTGTCAGCATTTCGATCACTGCTTCAGCAGCCTCGGTATGTGCCGGTGCTCCGGTAACGTTCTCAGCCATAGCCACCAACGGTGGAAGTACGCCGGTGTACCAATGGAAGATGAATGGAGCAGGTATCTCAGGTGCAACGAATGCCACCTATTCATATACCCCGGTCAACAATGATGCAATCACCTGTGAACTCATTTCCAATGCGATTTGTCCGACGGGAAATCCGGCTCTGTCCAACACAGTGACCATAACAGTGAACCCCCTGGAGCCCGTCAGTATTGCAATCATGGCCTCATTAACTACGGTTTGTGCCGGCACCGAGGTAACATTTTCTGCCATACCTGCCAACGGTGGAAACACGCCGGTGTATCAATGGAAGGTTAATGGGGCAAGTATCTCAGGTGCAACGAATGCCACCTATTCATATAGTCCGGTCAACAATGATGCAATAACCTGTGAACTCACTTCCAATGCGACTTGTCCGACAGGAAATCCCGCCATATCCAATACAGTTACCATAACAGTGAATCCACTGGAACCTGTCAGTATTTCAATCACTGCTTCATCAACTACGGTTTGTACAGGCACCCCTGTATCATTTTCAGCCTTATCCGCCAACGGAGGACCCTCCCCTTTGTACCAATGGAAAATTGATGGAATAAATATCATCGGTGCAACAAATACAACCTATGCATATACTCCGGTCAATAATAATGCAATCACTTGTGAACTCATTTCCAGTGCGATTTGTCCGACAGGAAATCCTGCAACATCCAATACAGTAGCCATAACAGTGAACCCACCGGAACCTGTCAGTATTTCAATCACTGCTACATCAACTACGGTTTGTTCAGGTACCCCGGTAGCATTGTCAACCATATCCACAAACGGAGGAAGCACGCCAGTATACCAATGGAAAGTTAATGGAATTAACATCATCGGTGCAACGAATGCTGCCTATTCATATACTCCGGTCAATAATGATGCAATTAACTGTGAACTCACCTCCAATGCGACTTGTCCGACAGGAAATCCTGCAACATCCAATACACTGACCATAACAGTGAATCCACTTGAACCTGTCAGTATTTCAATCACTACTTCATCAACTACGGTTTGTGCAGGTACCCCGGTTTCATTTTCGGCCTCATCCACCAACGGAGGAAATGCCCCGGCATATCAATGGAAGGTTAATGGGGCAAATATCATCGGTGCAACGAATACGACCTATTTATATATACCGGTCAACAATGATGCAATTATTTGCGAACTGATCTCCAGTGCGATTTGTCCAACAGGAAATCCTGCCACATCCAATGCAGTGACCATAACAGTGAACCCATTGGAACCTGTCAGCATTTCGATTTCTGCTTCATCAACTACAGTCTGTACAGGCACCCCGGTATCATTATTAGCGGTTTCCACCAACGGAGGAAATACCCCGGCATACCAATGGAAGATTAACGGAGCAAATATAATTGGCGCAACGAATACCACCTATTCATATATCCCGGTCAACAATGACGCAATTACCTGCGTACTGATCTCCAACGCGATTTGTCCCACGGGAAATCCGGCAGTATCCAATACAATGACCATAACAGTGAACCCATTGGAGCCTGTCAGTATTACAATCTCTGCTACATCAACTACAGTTTGCGATGGCACTCCGGTAACATTTTCAGCCATATCTAGCAACGGAGGAAGTGCGCCAGTGTATCAATGGAGTGTTAATGGAATAAATATTATCGGTGCAACGAATACGACTTATTTATATATACCGGTCAACAATGATGCGATTAACTGTCAACTCTCTTCCAGTGCAACTTGTCCGACAGGAAATCCGGTAACATCCAATACGGTCACCATAACAGTGAATCCACTTGAACCTGTCAGTATTTCAATCACTGCTACATCAACCATGGTTTGTGCAGGCACCCCGGTAACATTATCAGCCTCATCAACTAATGGAGGAGCATCCCCTGCATTCCAATGGAGAATTAATGGCCTAAATATCATCGGTGCAACAAATACAACCTATTCATTCACGCCGGTCAACAATGATGCAATTACCTGCAAACTCACCTCTGATGCGACTTGTCCGACAGGAAATCCTGCCATCTCCAACACAGCAACCATAACAGTGAATCCGCTGGAACCTGTCAGCATAACAATTACGGCTTCAGCAACGATGGTATGTGCAGGCACCTCCGTAACGTTTTCAGCCATATCCGTTAATGGAGGAAATGCACCAGCATACCAATGGAAGGTTAATGGAGTAAATATCATCGGTGCAACGAATACCACCTATCTGTCTATCCCGGTCAATAATGATGCAATTAACTGTGAACTCACATCCAATGCGACTTGTCCGACAGGAAATCCTGCAACATCCAATACAGTGACCATAACAGTGAATCCACTTGAACCTGTAAGTATTTCAATCACTGCTTCATCAACTACGGTTTGTGCAGGTACCCCGGTAACATTGTCAAGCATATCTGCCAACGGAGGAAGTGGACCGGTGTACCAATGGAGAATTAATGGGGCGAATGTTTTCGGAGCGACAAATACCACCTATTCATATATCCCGGTAAACAATGATGTAATTGCCTGTAGCCTGATCTCCAATGCGATTTGCCCAACAGGTAATCCTGCTACTTCAAATGAGATTCTACTGTCAGTTAATCCTAATTTGTCTGTTAGTCTTTCAATTAACGCAACCCCACCTGGTGCTTTTTGCTCAGGGTCATTCGTTACATTTAATGCGGCAGGCATAAATGGCGGGAATAACCCGATATTTCAGTGGACCGTTAACGGAGTAATATCAGGTGGGAATACTTCAGTTTTCATGTACATCCCAGCCGATGGTGATATTGTTCAGTGCCAATTGACATCCAGTGTTTTGTGTGCCCAGGGTAATCCTGCATTGTCCAATCTGATTACCATGACAGTTAATGGTAATTTTCCTGTCAGTATATCAATAACAGCAAGTCCACCTGGTTCAGTGTGTGCAGGTATTCCTGTAACATACACCGCTACTCCTTTAAACGGCGGCACCAATCCACAGTTTCAGTGGAATGTTAATGGTATTGGTGTTGGAGCCAACCTTCCATCCTATACCTATCTTCCCGGGAATAATGATATTATTGTCTGTCAGTTGACTTCAAATTTGCCATGTGCGACCAATAATCCTGCAACGAATATTCCATATATAGTTGTAATCGGTGCTGCGCCTGTTGTTACTTTTACTCCCTGCAATGACATGGTGACCACTGTTAATGCCAAACCCTTTAAACTTCATGGTGGACTGCCAATTGGAGGAGTGTATTCAGGGCAGGGTGTAAATTCAGTATCCGGAATATTTGACCCTCTTGCAGCCGGGATAGGTACTCACCAGATAACCTATACATATACTACGACAGGGTTATGTTCTTCCAGTAGTTTTGTGTCAATTATCAATCAAATGGCAACCCCTGTGATTTGCGGCTCTTCAATACTGGACTACCGTGATAATAAAACATACCCGACGGTCCAGATAGGATCCCAATGCTGGATGGCAAGCAATTTGAACTTCGGAAATATGATCAATTCCTCATTACCACAGGTTGATAATTGTCTGGACGAAAAATACTGTTTGAATAATTTTGAAGGAAACTGTAATCTGTACGGAGGTCTTTATCAATGGGATGAATTAATGCGATATGATCCTGTATCCGGAAACCAGGGCTTTTGTCCATCCGGATGGCATGTGCCAACAGATACCGAATGGCTTACTTTGTTCAATTACTATGGTGGTCAGGGAGTTGCCGGAAATTCGCTGAAAGGAATGGGAGCAACCGAATTTCGTACATTATTGGGTGGCATTTTATATCAGAATAATACATGGTCCATCAATTCACCGGGTTTGCCGGCAACTTTTTTCTGGACATCTGATCCTATCGGTCTTTGGCAGACAAAATCGCATGGATTGAACGGCATCTCGGGTTCGGTCTCCGATTATCACTCAGCCAGAGGAAATGGCTTTGCTGTCAGGTGTTTACGTGATTAATCAGTTGGTTGAATAAAGGTTCTTATCTGTTAACCGGTTTAACGAGGCTTATACGTTGGAAAAAAATGGAAAATATTTATTTCGGGTAAGAAATATCTGTGTATAAAATTTTTCTTACCTTTGAATAAATTGAAATATGAATGGGACAATCAACCTGTTATGTGTTTTGTATATTACAAAATACTTAAATACAGGTTATTAGAAAAGAAAATTTGAACCAGTTGAAAATATTTTTATTGATAATCTTGAGCATTGTACTACTTATTCCTGCCGGGATTAACGTAGCCAATGCAAACAGGACCATGGAACCCTTGACAAATGGTTATCCCGGTGACACACTTAAAGCCTTGGGCCTTTTGGTTGAAAGGAATAAAGTCAGTAATAATACACTATCAATTAAATACGCCAGGCTGGCTCTGGAAATTGCCCGTAAAAATGATTCAATAAACGATCTTGTCGATGCCTATAAATGGATTGGCAAGGCATATTTACAGAATCATAAGGATTCAAGTTTTTACTATTATGATAAAGCATTGAAAATTGCGGATAGTTGCCATCTTGTAAAACAAAAAATTCATGTTTTCTATAATATCGCCAGTCTTTACAGTGCTGCCTATAACTATACTGATGCTATGTCGCTTCTGGATTCCTCGATCAGACTGGCTGAAATAGTCAGAGACCCTGAGGGCATTGCCAATGCTTATATTGCACTTGGCAACATCAAAATAAACATACATGATCATGAAAGCGCTCAGAAAATGTTTGGACTGGCACTTAAGGTCGCTCAAAAGGATACACTTTACAAACAAATGGGCGTTGCGATCGGAAATCTGGCGAGGCAACCTTTTGAGAAAGACACACTTAAGTCATTGGAAATGCAACGAGAAGCACTTTTCTACCTAAGAAAAGTCAATGGGGTTGAAGAGGAAATGGCCTATATCTATATCAATATGGGATATCAAAGTCGGGTCCCTGATACAGCATTATTCTATTATGAAATGGCACTGAATCTTGCAGTCAATGCCAATTTATTCAAGATACTTTTTGGTGCATATAACAATATGGCCTACAGTTATCTCGAGAAAGGAAATGTTCAGAAAGCTGAATTCTGCCTGAAAGATCGGGCCATTCCGCTTGCAAAGGAAAAAAAAGATTACGATTGGTTATCCTCCCTTTACGACACCTATGCTGATGTGTGTGTGCAAAAGGGAGATTATAAAAAAGCCTGGGAGTTTGAAAAGCAAGCACGAAAATACCTGGTAGCCGATTACCGGCAAAAAGCATCTGATCAGGTGAGGCTTCTGGCAGCTTTGTTGAATTTGAAAAGCAAAGAATTGCTTATTCAAAACGAAGAAAAAGAACTTTTGGTGCAGCGTAACCGTTTGCAGAAAACAGAACTTTGGCTTGTCATTGCACTCCTTCTTGTGCTGGGTTCTTTTTTTACAATTTTCTTTTTGCAACAGCGCAACCGCGCAAAGTTTCAGAAAGAGAAGATCGGGTCCGCCCAACGGATTATTGAAATGGAAGAGACCGAGAAAGGAAGAATTGCCAGAGAATTGCACGATTTAACCGGTCAACTTATTTTGGGGATGTCGGGCGCAATTGAAAATATTGAGTTTCCTGATCCTGAGATCAAAGATCAGATTAAAGCACGCATTAAAGAGTTGGGTGTAAGTATCCGGCAGATATCCCATCGCATGAACAGGGCTATGATTGAACACTTTACATTCAGTGAAATGATTACAGGCCTGTGTGAGGATGTTAAAAAGTTATCAAGGATGAATATAGACCTTGAAATGCCTGAAGAATTCCCTGACCTTTCCAACGAACTTGTGCTGCATTTTTATCGCATTATCCAGGAATTACTTACAAACGCTGGAAAATATGCACGAGAAAGCCATGTGAAGATTAAAATATTCACCAACAACGGCAAACTTAACCTGTTATATTCTGATGATGGGCCCGGGTTCACCGTTGGAGAAAAAACCAGGCCGAGTATGGGAATTTTAAATATTTTTGAAAGGGCAAAGTTGGTGGGTGGCCAGGCAAATTTAAAATCTATCCCGGGTAAGGGGACCTCCTGGGAAATTATTTTTCCGATGGATCAAAAATATATTGTTAAAAATTAAAAGCACAAAATATGATCAGACTTTATGTCATTGAAGATCATCCGGTGATTGTTACGGGTCTGAAAAACCTTTTTAGGCCTTCAAGGGATGAAATTGAGATCATGGGTAATGCTTTCAGTGTGGATGACGCAGCTCAGAAAGCAGATGCCGACACATTTGATGTGTTTCTGCTTGACCTTTGGCTGCCTGAGGCAAATCCGTTGATGAACGTTAAAAAGTTGAAAGAAAAATTTCCCGGAAAACCCATCGTGATTTTTACATCCGAGGATTCCTCTTCATGGCAACGTAAAATGTTTGAAGCAGGGGTTATGGCCTATTTGCTTAAAAGTACCAATAAATCTGAAATAAAATCGACCTTAGAGAAAGTTATCAGAGGGCAGATTGTTTTTTCCGGACTTGTTGAACCTGATTATGAAAAAAAACTGTCAAACATATTGTCAGGCCAAAAATATCATTTGACCCCAAATCAACATGAGCTTGTGTTGTTTTTATCTTCCGGGCTTACTCAACAGCAAATTGCTGATGCGAAAAAAACAAGTGTTTCGACTGTTGAGAAAACGCTAAAACATGTCAGGGAAAGATGCGATGCCAAAAACAATGCAGAACTGATTAAAATTCTTCTAGAAAAGGGCATTATTTGATTCACTCTCTCACCGCTTCCCAGTCCAATTTCAATTTTCAGTCAGAGAAAATTGCATCAGGTTGAATTTATTGCATGAAGTTATACAAACCCGGTTTTATTTGGCGAGCAATTTGACCGGCTTTTAAAAAAATAATCATGTTGATATCCATATACATGAATTTTTTACTACTATTTCCAATAGCGGGTTTCCGTAAGAATAATTTATGGAAATTAATTATTGCGGTTGTTATACCAGTAACCTAACTTTGAAAATTATGAACACACCATTCAACATTTAACCTTCCTAAAACAGGCCTCATGAAAAAAATTATCTTACTCGCAGCATTCTTAATATTCTCAGGATTGAGCAGTTTGTATGCTCAGCACTACACGATTCAACCTATTCCCAGTTTTAACTACCAGTTGACGGAGCCAAAAGCAGCATTTCAGGAAGTTATTACCCATGGAATCCCCCCTAATCGAGAAAAGCGGGAGATGGATGTTGTGATTTCTTCAAGTTCTACCCACCCTCAGCTTGTACATGCAAAGGTATGGATTGTCAAAAGAAATGGTTCAACAATTAAAGGACCCTATACGATCTATCTGAATCAAGTTCTCTCTGTACCAATAGATCACAGCCAATGGGGTGTTGTAATACACTGCAATTGGAGTGTTGCCGCCAGTGTTTGGATTGATTAAATATCAGTCTTGATTCATACAAAAACAGAAGCGTTAGTTAGCACAGCTTCTGTTTTTGTATATATGTCTGTTTGATTGAGTGTTGAGTGTTTTGATCGGTTTATAATCGAATCTTTCCTGTTTTGGAGTGCAATTTTTTCCTTATTCCGCATTACCAACGTCATAATTCCTTACTTTTGAACTCTGAATTTTAGTTACACTAATCTTTTATTTCTATTTTGCTAGTAGATATTTTTATACCCTGCTTCGTTGATCAGGTATATCCTGACACCGGGATGAATATGGTCAAGATTCTTGAGAAATTTGATGTTGTTGTCAACTATAACGGAAACCAAACTTGTTGCGGCCAGATGGCTTTTAACAGTGGTTTTTGGGATGAAGCAAAGAAAATGGGAGAGAAATTTCTTCGGGATTTCCCAAGTGATCGCCCGATTGTCGGCCCCTCTGCATCATGTATCGGGTTTATAAGGAACTACTATGGCTGGCTTTTTCATAATACTGCATATCATCTTGAATATAAGCAGCTTAAGAAAAATATTTTCGAATTTACCGATTTTATGGTAAATGAATTAAATATTGAGGACATTGGTGCATCTTTTCCGCATGTGGTCACCTATCATGATTCGTGTGCTGCACTCCGGGAATACAATCTGAAGGATGAACCCCGCCGATTATTGTCTCATGTTCAGGGTTTGGAATTAAGGGAAATGAAGGAGAATGAAGTTTGTTGTGGATTCGGTGGAACATTTTCTGCTAAATTTGAACCAATTTCATCCGCCATGGCTGAGCAAAAGGTTAATCGCGCCATGGAAACCGGGGCTGAATATATCGTATCTACTGATTCTTCCTGCCTGATGAACCAGCAAGCCTATATCGACAAGCACAACCTGCCTATAAAAACCATCCATATTATTGACCTTCTTGCCTCTGGTTGGTAAACTCCCAAACTCAATATTGCAATTTTCAAAGAATTCTTGTTTTTTTTTGTTGTACTTTTGTAAACGATTGATTTGGACAGTACTATAATACTCAAAATAGTTATCAGATGATACGTGTTTTTTTTCTTGCCATTGCATTAGTTATTAATTTGACTATCAATGCGCAACAGGCAGGTGTACAACCTGAAGGGAACGAATTTCTTGCAAAATATGCAAAATTCGATTTTAAAGGGAATTTTGCCGCAACTGTTGACAAAGATGAAGCGAATACCTATTTTCTGGTTGATTTTTCTAAGTTACCTACCAGGTTTGAGAGGGTTTATTTTATGAATCTCAGTTTTGCATCTGATGAACTTGTTAATATTGACTCCGATATTTCTAAAAGCAATGTTTGTTTCAAAGCCAGTAATAAATACAGTGAAAAAGACATTTTGAAAATATTCGACGAACTGAAAAGTAAAGTCGTACTCATTTCATCTGAATGGACGGATGATAAGGAATCACAATGGCTGAATAAGAACGATAAATACAAATAATACCATTCGGTTATGAAAATAAACTGGTATCTTTTTATATTGCTTCTTATTTTGGGCAAGGCAATCTATGCCCAGCAGGGAACAGGTGGTAATAGCACCTGTGAAACTGCCGCACCCTTTTGTACCGGAACGCTGTATTCATTTCCCGCCGGAGTAAATTCTCCTCCTGGTCAAATTGGTCCATATTATGGCTGTCTGACGACAAGACCCAATCCGGCATGGTATTATATGAAAGTTGCCAATTCGGGGAATATCATCATTCAAATGCATAGTGAGCCGGCCAGAGATATCGACTTTTGCTGCTGGGGGCCATTTACATCACAGGAATGTTGCGGACTTCTTACCCAGCCGAAAATTGTGGACTGTAGTTATTCAACAAGCGCATACGAAACATGTGACATTCTAAATGCTCAAACAGGGCAATATTATATGCTGATTATTACAAATTTTTCAAATTTGCCTTGTAACATCATCTTTCAGCAAACAAGCGGAACAGGTACCACCGATTGCTCTATTTTACCACCTGCCTGTGTAAGTAACAGTCCGATTTGTACAGGACAAACGTTGCAATTTACGGCACAATCCATTTCGGGAGCAACCTATAATTGGTGGGGGCCAGCAGGTTTTACTTCTCAGATGCAAAATCCGACAATCCCCAATGCTACAACCGCCAACTCTGGAAATTATTTTTTGAGTGTTGTCGTTGGAGGCCAAACAAGTATTGATACTTCCACCACATTTGTCAATGTTTATCATCCGGTTGCGAATGCAGGCAACGACACAAGTATTTTGAACGGGGTAACCACTACGCTACATGGCAGTTGTACCGCGGGCAGTGGGACATACCATTATAAGTGGGCTCCTGCCGCAAAACTTGTGAATGATAGTGTACAAAATCCACAAACAGTTAATTTATTTACAACTCAGGTTTTTACCTTAAATGTTACCGATGATTCGGTTAATTGCCAGGCAACTGATATGGTAACAATTAACATTGAAGGAGGTGCACTGGCTGTGAATGCCGTTGCAAGCCCATATTCTATCTGTTTCGGTGCTTCCTCCCAGATACAGGCATTAGGGTCGGGGGGGGCAGGAAACTACACATACCATTGGACGGGGCCCAATGGTTTTACTTCCAATTTACAAAATCCAACAGTGGCACCACCAGTCACATCTACCTATGAGGTAACTGCCTTCGACGGGTTTAACTCGGTAACAAGTTCTGTAACAATAACTGTCATCCCTCTGCCAGTTGCGAACGCCGGCACAGATAAATCAATTCCCTATGGAACCTACACATTTCTCAATGGAACTGTATTGAACGGAACCAGCAACTATTATTATAGCTGGTCGCCCGCCGACAAACTGATCAATGCCGGTATACAGAATCCTCAAACTGTGAACCTCACGTCTACCACAGTTTATTCACTTGTGACTACCGACCTGGCAACGAATTGTGTTAGTACCAATGCTGCGAATGTATCTGTCGAAGTAACGGGTGGCCCGTTGAATGTTAATCCGGTTGCTACACCGACATCGATTTGCAGGGGCGATTCAACGCGGTTACATGCTTCCGCAGGTGGAGGTAATGTGGGATATTATCAATATTTATGGAGTTCAGTCCCACCGGGATTCACTTCAACTGATGCCGATCCTTTGGTGAATCCAGTAATCAATACCACCTACCATGTTACAGTAAATGATCAGTATAATACCACCCAGGGAAGTACCATGGTGTCTATTTATGCTGAACCTGTGATTCATCTTGGACCAAACGACACCACGGTTTGTATTTATGATACATTGCAACTTGATGCAAAAAACCCCGGCTCAACATATTTGTGGTCAAATGGATCTGTAACTCAGCAAATTTCCTTTGGTACCACTGGCATTGGCTCTGATGTACAGGTATATTCCGTTGAGGTAATCAACGAGCATGGATGCAAAGGTACAGGAAGCATCAATGTTTTCTTTTCCTTTGATGTTTGTGTAGGTATAAATGAGTTGGGTGTTTCAGACCATATCCGCATTGTCCCTAATCCGGCCAGAGGTATGACCAGAATTGAACTTAATGGCATTTTCGATGTTGCGACAGGTACCCTGCTGAATCCATTGGGTAAAGTTCTTCGAGAATTCACTTTCCAGTCTCCGGTAAATGGAAAATCCGGGGTAAATATCGACCTTTCAGGGTTGCCAATGGGGGTCTATTTTATCAGGATTAACAGTTCATCATATTCTCACATTCAAAAGCTGGTCGTTGAATAGTGCCGAAAAAGAGATCTAATACACTTCCGGCTAAATGGTTAGGGCAAACCCTCTTGTCTTTCCTGTTTCTCTTGTTATCCAGTATAGCGCCGTGTCAGACAACCTGGTATAAAAGTAATTGTCCGAGGTCGCAAAAACAAGCTGATCTTTGGTATTTTGGTGAAAAAGCAGGTCTTGATTTCAGATTTGGCACTGTAACCCCTGTGCCCAATGAAAATATGATGACTGCATTTAAAGCCTCTTCCAGTATATGCGACAGTTTGGGGAACCTCCTTTTTTATTCTGACGGAAAGAGAGTCTGGGATAGAACAAACACCATCATGCCCAATGCCACCGGATTGGCAGGTGATCTTGGCGTAACACAGCCATGTATCATTGTTCCCTGGCCAGGCGATTCATCCCTGTATTATATTTTTACTGTTGATATTCTAAAGTTCCAGGATTCGGTTACATATACCACCAAAGGTTTATCTTATACCCTTATTGATTTAAAACTTCGGAATGGACTGGGTGATGCGGTTTCAAGTTCCTTAAATGTACCGGTTTTATCTCCGGTTTGCCAGAAATTGACAGCGGTAAAGCATAAGAATGGAAATTTTTTCTGGGTCATTGCACATGAATGGAATTCTGATAAATTTTATGCTTATCTCATCACCAACGCAGGAATGGCTCCTCCTGTAATCAGTGCCGTTGGCAGCATCAGCGGAGGGAGCAGCAAGGATGCCAACAATGCTGTGGGCTACCTGAAAGCTTCACCTGACGGTAAAAGGCTTGCACTTGCCATTACACAGAAAAAAAAGATTGAGGTTTTTGATTTTAATGATGAAACAGGAGTTGTTTCAAATTCCAAAAGCTATACTGCAACCAAACCGAATGTAAACCCTTATGGTATAGAGTTTTCACCCAATGGCAGATTTCTGTATGCCACCCTTTTTGAAATTGGCGGGGTGGAGCACCCGTCAATGCCTTCGTTTATTTACCAATTCAACCTTAAAAATGGTTTGGTAAATCCGGTTGTGATCGATTCCGTGTTTGGTATCCGTGTGGCAGCCATGCAATTGGGAACCGATGGACGAATTTATATATCACGCACGAATAACATCCTTTCAAAACGGGATTCTCTCGAGGTAATCTATAATCCGAACCGTGCGGGAACTGCATGTAATTTTAACCTGTTGAACAATGTTTCAGGCAGCAGTTTCCCTCTGCTGGGCCGTAAAAGCATATACAGCCTTCCGAATTTTGTTCAAAGTTATGTCAATATACCTCCTTTTACCTGGGATAGTGTGTGCCATGGAAATGTAACACAATTTCGGATTACCAATAAAGCTAATATAGACTCACAGTCATGGGATTTTGGAGATGGTGGAACCTCCAATGCACAGGACCCTTTATATGCTTATGCAAATCCTGGAAGCTATTGGGTAAAGCTGACTGAAACATTTAATGGTCAGGCCTATACAGATTCTGTAAGTGTGACAAATTATCCCTTGCCCCGCATTGTTTTAGGAGATACAATTTTATTGTATAAAGGATCTGCCATAAATCTTCATGCTGGTGGCGGATACACTGACTATCTTTGGTCAACCGGTTCCAGGGATTCCATTATCAATGTTGAAAGCCAGGGCTCCTATTGGGCGAAAGTGAAGGATATTCACTGCTGCACCAATTCGGATACAACGTTTGTAAAGGTGTTTGAATATTTTATACCAAACGCTTTTTCTCCCAATGGCGATGGCTTGAATGATGTGTTCAGGGTATTCGCATTATATAAAAATATTACTTTTAAAATGGTTGTTTGCGATCGTTGGGGTCAGTTGGTTTTCGAATCTGATAATGTTGATAAAGTTTGGGATGGTACCTTTGGAGGCCAATATTGTCCGCCCGCTTCCTATATCTGGATCGTAAACATTGGTTTTCTGGGGCAGGATATTATCACCCAGGGCGATGTTGTTTTTAAAGGGACGGTTACACTTGTAAGATGATAAACGAAAAATTTACCCAGATCATTGCCGATGAACTTAAACAGCCTGCGGGCTTTGTTCAAAACACAATTAATCTGCTTGAAAGTGGCGCTACAATACCATTCATTGCCCGGTACAGGAAAGAGATGACCGGTTCAATGGATGAGGTGGTTATCGCGCAGGTCCGCGATCGCCTTGCCCAATTAAAAGAACTGGAAGCGCGGCGCACGGCCATACTAAAATCGTTGCAGGAGCAGGAAAAGCTCACACCGGAATTAGAAATGGCGGTTACCAAGGCGGCCACTTTGGCTGAATTGGAAGATATTTACCTGCCTTTTAAACCCAAAAGGAAAACCCGTGCCAGCATCGCACGTGAAAAAGGACTTGAACCATTGGCCGATTTAATTTTTTCACAGCGTTATGATGACATTGAATTCAGGGCCTCAAAATTCGTAGATCCTGAAAAAGGTGTGCTGTCAGTGGAAGAAGCCATCCAGGGTGCAAGTGACATTATTGCAGAAAAAGTCAATGAAGACAGTTATGCACGTAAACGCATCCGAGCCTTATTTCAAAAGGATTCAGTGGTTGCAGCGAAAGTAGTTAAGGGGAAGGATGAGGATGGTATTAATTTTCAAATGTATTTTGACTATCACGAGCCATTGCACCGTGTACCATCCCATCGGTTATTGGCTATGTTCCGGGGTGAAAATGAGGGTTTTCTGAGAATATCTGTTGAAGTTGAAAATGAACAGGCTGAGGAAATTCTGGGGAGGATTTTTCTTAAAGGTAATAATTCTTCAGCAATACTGGTGAAGGGTGCCATTACCGATAGCTGCAAACGATTGTTATTCCCCTCCATTGAAACTGAAATGCGCCAGTGGGCCAAGGAAAAGGCTGATACGGAAGCAATCAGGGTATTTGCCGAAAATATGCGGCAGTTGTTGCTTGCTCCACCACTCGGACAAAAAAATGTGCTTGCGATTGATCCCGGATTCCGGACAGGATGTAAAGTAGTTTGCCTCGATCGTCAGGGAAAATTGGTACATAACGAAACAATTTATCCCCATCCACCCCAGAATGAGGTGAAAGAATCGATCCATAAGATAAAAAGCCTTGTCAATGCCTATAAGATTGAGGCGATCGCTATCGGGAATGGAACAGCCGGGCGTGAGACTGAACGATTGATCAAGGCCATCCCGTTTGACAGGGATGTGATCGCTCTCGCTGTGAATGAAAGTGGAGCATCTGTTTATTCCGCTTCGGCAGTTGCGCGAAAAGAATTTCCTGATTATGATGTCACAGTTCGGGGATCAGTTTCCATTGGGAGGCGTCTCATGGATCCCTTGGCCGAATTGGTTAAGATTGAACCAAAATCAATAGGAGTAGGTCAGTATCAGCATGATGTAGATCAAACAGCCCTCATGAAAAGTTTGGAAGATACGGTGGTTAGTTGTGTCAACAAAGTGGGCGTGGAGGTCAACACTGCCAGTGAGGAGTTACTCACCTACGTTTCAGGGCTTGGTCGGGCCCTGGCTAAGAACATCATTGCCTATCGCAATGAAAACGGGCAATTCAACTCACGCGCCGAGTTCAGGAAGGTATCCCGTTTTGGTGACAAAGCTTTCGAACAGGCTGCTGGATTTTTGCGTATCCGTGATGCAAAAAATCCACTCGACAGGAGTTCCGTTCATCCTGAAAGTTATTTGGTAGTTGATCGTATGGCCAAAAGGTTGAATTGTACGGTTGATGAGCTTATAGCGAGTTCTGAATTGCGTTCAAAGGTCAATCTGGATGAATTTATAAGCGAAAAGGTCGGAATGCCCACTCTTCATGATATCATGCTCGAACTAGCCAAACCGGGCCGAGACCCGAGGAAGCAGTTCGAAATGTTCGAGTTCGATAAAAATATTCACTCTATCAACGACCTCCGGATAGGCATGAAACTACCTGGAATTATTACCAACATTACAAATTTTGGTGTTTTTGTCGACCTGGGGGTTCACCAGGATGGGCTGGTTCATGTAAGCCAGCTTGCAGATCGTTTCGTAAAAGACCCAAATGAAGTTGTCAAACTCAACCAAAAGGTGATGGTTGAGGTACTGGATATTGACATGGATCGAAAACGGATACAACTCACCATGAAAGGCCAGCATACTAAGCAGGGCAATTAAACGTTAGTATGCAATTGACGAACTACTATTAACGAATTACGATTGACGAATTACGAATTACGGGGATATACCAATGCTGATGCGTGCTGCCACTTTTTATTTCCTTCTGATTTTTACAGTATCTTTCTCTTCGCCGGTAAAAGCACAGCGGTTTCTCGGGGCTGTTAGTCTTGGGATGAACCTTACCCAGGTGGATGGTGATGAATTTTTCGGGTTCAACAAGGTAGGTCTCAATGTGGGGCCAATGGTTGCGGTGCCATTTGGGAAAAAGAACAATTGGTCGGTGAGTATGGAGTTACTCTATTCTCAAAAAGGAAGTTACCACGGAGGGGCCACTGATTCGACCAGGTTTCGGTTAAACCTTGATTATGCCGAGGTTCCTGTTTTAATCCATTTCACAGATAAAAAGCTGATTTCCGGTGGCGTGGGGTTTTCTTATGGACAACTGGTCAACTATAAAGAAACAAAAAATAATTTTTACGACAGTATCTTCATTTATCAAACATCACTTTCAAACAATGAAATAGCTGTTATCGCCGATCTCCAGATCCGGTTATGGAGCAAGCTATGGGCAAATCTGCGTTACCAGTATTCCATGAGAAGCAACCGGACTGTTTTGGTCAAGGATCCTGGTACTTATCCAAGAATTGAGTATACCCGCTATCAGTACAACAATGTAATCACCGTCCGACTGACCTGGGTGTTCAATCAGGAGAAAATTTCAAAACCAGCGAAGAAGGATTAATTCATTCCTCAGTCTGCTGATTATCAGATTATTCGTTTGATTAGTCGTAATTTGTGTGTATATTTCTGCAAATTCAGATTGTATATTCCTTCATGGTCGAGGGCATCGATGCGTACATGCCCTGAACAATGAATAATTCGCTGAGCATCGATGAGCATACCAACATGGGTAATATTGCCGTCAGCATCGTCGAAAAATGCAAGATCACCTGGCATGGCTTCAGCAAGTAAACTGATTATTTCACCCTGTGTAGCTTGTTGTGAGGCATCACGAAGGAGTTTCAACCCCTGAAGTTTAAAAATTATTTGAACAAACCCTGAACAGTCGATGCCAAAAGGTGACCGGCCACCCCACAGATAAGGGGCATTCAGGAGAAGTTTGGCATCCTCAATTATTTGTTGCCTGATGTTCAGGATTAATTCATGGCCGTGAGTTTCGCCGTTGAGGGTTGATGCGGAAACCTGGCCATCAAATAAATAAACACTCTTGTTTATACTTATCCGAAAGTCATCATACGCCGGGAGCGAACTCCCGATAACCAATGGGATCATTGATTGAGTGTTTTCACAGGTAAGAAGCTGGACAAGGTCAGAGGAAATGGATGTTTCTGCATCGGAAAGCCGGAGAAATTCCTGCTCGTTTATCACACTCATCTGCAGGATGTTAATCCATCCTTGGTAATCATCCAGTAAGAGTTGGATTTTAACCCAGTCGTTTTCTTTCTCATTTATGCGGTACAACTCCCCGAATAAAACCTGAGTAATCATTTCTGATTTGTGCGAAGGTTCCACCCTCACCGGGATTACACTGTGAAGGCAAATTCCATAGTCCATTGTCGAAATTTTGGTTGAGAGTGGTTTTGTATAATTTTATTCACACTGATCCTTCTTTTCCTTTGACAATTCCCGTAAATAATTCGGACAAAAGTCATAGCCGTTATTCCAGGCAATGCCACCAAACTCATCGATTTTTACTTGTTTGAAGTAATCAAAGTCTAATAATTTGGCTGAGATGCCAGTGTTAATAAATGGTTTAATGTTAATAGTTGTACTAAAATTATCCGCAAACAAAACCCATATAAGATAATTGTCCAAGGGTTTGACTTCAATAATTGTTTCCATAATTCATTATGTTAAAGGGGCAATTTGTTTTAATTCCTGTTTTTGACGTGCGAGTTCCCAATCTTGCATTAAATCGTCACGATGATCATCTGCCCACTCCAAAACCAATGTCTTGGCTCGTTTCGGTAAATCTCCTTTAAGAATCTGTAATGTTCTTATATCAATTTCCGCAATAAATTCACCATATTTCGCGTGAAAATGCGGTGGGTTATGCTCATTGTAATAAAAGGCAATGATAATTCCATAAAACCTGCTGACTTCTGGCATAAACAATAGAATTGTATTTCAGGATAAAATTACAAAGATCCTGCTAATTTTTTAGATGAACAACGATCATATTTTTATGTGTGCCATTCTGGTTTATTTAATCATTTAGTAATGAGACCCTTGATGTCTTTCAAAGCGCATCCGTTGCATCCTCCGCATTTGGAAACCGGCGTTTTGAAAAAGCGGAAAAGACGGATGGTGGTCAGCACAAGTGCCCAGATTACGATTGCCCCAACGATCATAAATTGCCAAATCATTTCAGGAAAGTATTAAAGAACCAATTTGAAATACTGCAAATGACAGCAGCCAGGCGAGTACAGTTGTGTAGGAGATAAGGAAAAGAGCCCACTTCCAGCTGCCGGATTCGCGGTTTACAGTTGCCACAACGGCCACACAAGGCATATAGATCAGTATAAACAGCAGGTATGAAATGCCGGCCAGGGGTGTAAAAAGTTTTTGACCTGCACGGGGTCCAGTCTGATATGTGGCCTGTTGGATGTTAGATCCCAGTGTTTTAGGGTTTCCGTTTTCATGAAAATGGTTCGATCCGAACAGTACGCCCATTGTGCTTACAACAACTTCCTTGGCAGCAGCACCGGTAATCAGACTTACACCCATGCGCCAGTCAAATCCAAGTGGTGTTATTACCGGTTCAATGGTTTTTCCAATTTTAGCAATATAAGAATGCTCCAGTCTTTCTTCCTTGCTCAGCGAATTTCCTCCTGGAAAATATTCGAGTGCCCAAATCAGGATGACGGCAATGAGAATAACTCCTCCCATTTTACTAAGATATTGTCTGCCTTTTTCCCACATGTGTTGCAAAATAACCTGAATGGTTGGCATGCGATAGGGGGGGAGTTCCATCACGAATGGAGCTTCTTTGCTTTTAAACAAGGTTTTTTTGAAAATCAATGAAATGATGATTGCTAAAATGATCCCTGTGATGTACAGCCCGAAAATAATCGTTCCTGCATATCCGGGAAAGACCGATCCGGCGATAAGGATGTATACCGGTAACCGGGCACTACATGACATGAACGGATTGATAAGCATTGTGAGAAGCCTGTCGTTACGATCTTTGAGAGTCCTTGTAACCATTATGGCAGGTACATTGCAGCCGAAGCCCATGATCAACGGGATAAATGACTGCCCGTGGAGACCTATTTTATGCATGAGTTTATCCATGATGAAAGCTGCCCTTGCCATGTAACCAGTGTCTTCCATCAGGGAAATAAAGAAAAAAAGGATGAGGATGTTGGGAAGAAAAACAATGATACTTCCAACGCCGTTGATAATTCCGTCAACTACTAAATCTTTTAGCGGACCGGGAGGCAGGATGATATTTGCCTGGTTGCCAATCAGTGAAACCAGCAGATCGATCCAGTGCTTTGGTATTTCGCCAAAAGTAAACGTAGACTGGAACATTAACCAAAGAAAGACAACAAATAATGGAAATCCAAGATATTTGTTGGTCAGGATATTATCGATACGTTCACTGACGGATTTCCCGGGGTTAACCCTATAGGCAGTTTGCTGTGTTTCCTTTAAGGCGCCGGCTACAAATCCATATTTGGCATCGGTGGCCAGTGTTGCAGAATCTTCTTTAAAGGTTGTTTCGAGACGCTGTATCTCTTTTTCTGCAATCTCCCGTATTGCATCATATTTTTCGGATGATTTGATGGATGACAACACCGCTGCATCTTTTTCGAGTAGTTTAATGCTGTAAAACCTTGATGAAATCCGGTCGGTAAGAGATTTATCCTGCCAAACCACATCCTGAATTTTTCCGATTGATCGTTCGAGTTCCTGACCATAATTGATGTGTACATGACGTACCACAGGATCACGGTCTTCGAAAACCTCAATGAGCCGGTCGAAAAGTTCCGGAATCCCTATCCCTTTTGAACTCACGGTTGGTACTATTGGAATTCCCAACAGTTTGCCAAGGGCGCTGTAATCTAGTTTGTTTCCTGTTTTTTCATATTCATCAAACATGTTGAGGGCGATCACCACCCGGATGTCCATGTCGATCAGTTGGGTTGTGAGATAGAGGTTGCGTTCGAGGTTTGATGCATCAACAACATTCACAACAATGTCGGGAATTTTCTCGGTGATGTGAAGCCTGACGTAAAGTTCCTCGGGAGTATAGGCGGTTAAGGAGTAAGTTCCCGGAAGATCTGTAATGTTGAATGTATAACCGGCATGTTTAAATTTTCCCTCTTTGGAATCGACTGTGACCCCACTGAAATTTCCTACCCGTTCATGCGAGCCCGATGCGAAATTGAAAAGGGTTGTTTTTCCGCAATTGGGGTTTCCAACCAGGGCGATGTCGATCGTTTTTCCGCGGTCGCCGTAAGAAATTCGTTGGGTTCCCTCTTCGATGGTTCCACAATAAATCTCTGTTTCAATGGGTGTTATGAATTGAATATTCTGATCATCGGTTGAAAAAATATTGATGAGCCGGGCTTCACTTTGCCTGAGAGAAACATGGTATCCCATGATTTTATACTGAATGGGATCCTGGAATGGTGCTGATTTGACGACGGTTACTTCCCTGCCCTTCACAAAACCCATCTCCGTAATACGTTTTCTGAAAGCACCACGTCCCTTCACTTTCGTGATCAGGCCTGATTCACCCTGCTTAAGGTCAAAAAGAGTAGCCAATTAATTTAGATTGAATAAATGCAAAGATAAGAAAAATGGCTATTCCTGAGAATGATCGGGCTTATTTTATTTGATGGATTGAAGATAAGAACAGGATTCTGGTCCGAGGTTGAAAATTACATCAATGATGCTTAGTTCAGGAATAAAACCATGACGGGATTCAAAAACCTGGGTATAATGAGGGTAGTTGAAATGTTGAGCAGTAATTTTTGAACCTGTTGCAGGACGAAGGTCGGTTATGCCAACGGGTAATTTTTCAAATTTTTCGGTGAACCGGATCTGGGGTCCGATTTTCAGGATTTGCAGAAGAGTTTGAAGGATTTGGAAATTGAGATCAAGCAGAAACTTAAACTTTTTATGATAAAAAGGAGTAAAATAGTCCTGGTAATAAAGAAAAAACGGCGAATTGTTGTACGCCGTTTCTATCGATCGCCAGTGAATCATTTGCCATGGCTGATGAGGTGAAATAAGAACATCCTTTGTCATGGAGTGGTTACCATTTGGTTTGATAACCGGGATGCTCAAAGTTTGTCTGCCATTGGGACCTAAAATATTGCAGTGATTACGTATGGTCTGTTTTGAATATGTTTCAAAGTTTTCGATGGCTATTTCATCAGCCCGAATGACTTCAGTCATGTAACTAACAGAAGGACAATAGGCTGTTGTAACCAGAATGGCCATGTTAATTCACTTCTTTCAACAAAACGTCACTGATGGCCTGTTTAAGAGAATCTTTTGGCAATGCGCCAACCGACATTTGAGGCGGTTCATTCATCGGCACAAACAACATCGAAGGAATACTGCGGATGCCAAAGGCTCCGGCAAGTTCCTGTTCCGCCTCTGTGTCAATTTTGTAGATGTCAATTTTTCCGGCGTACTCTGTAGCCAGTTCTTCGAGGATCGGAGCCACCATTTTGCAGGGATTGCACCAATCGGCGTAAAAATCAATGATACAAGGTTTGCTTCCCTCAAATTTCCATTCCTGATTGTTTTCGAAATTAAAGACCTTTGTTAAAAAGGTTTCTTTGGTTAAATGCTCTACCATTTTATATTAATTAGAAGTTAAAAACTAAAAAAAAATACTTTGCACGGTCACTCCTTCACTTGTCCACTTGCCCACTTGCCCACTTGCCCACTTGCCCACTTGTCCACTATTTTACCACCAGCACATTCCTGATCAACTCCAAATAAGCTGGTTTCTGCATGGCACCAACAGACATTTGTGGTTTCCCGTTTTTAGGAACAAACATGACAGCCGGGATTGAACTGATGTTGAATAATCCGGCCAGTTCACGTTGCTCATCAGTGTTAACTTTGTAGATTCTTACTTTCCCCTGATATTCTTTTGAAAGCTCATCCATTATTGGTGCAACCATTTTACAAGGCCGGCACCAATCAGCGTAAAAATCAATAATACATGGCTGATCACCTTTAAATACGAAATCCCTGGGGTTTGCTTTATAATCCCAAATTAGTTTTTGAAATGATTCGGCAGTAAGTTTATTCACTTGTCCATCTGTGTTTGCACTGCCGTTATTCCCTTTGTTATCGTTGCTGCTGCAGGCAGTGAAAGTAAAGGAAACAAGAAATAAAAGGAGGAATGTCAGTTTTTTCATAATGAGGTTTATTTGAATAACGCTGCAAAGGTAAAAAAAATATTAAAACAAATCGCATAAACATCACTATTTTTATTAATTTTGCATAATAATTTTTTTTATCAAATGTCTATTTCTTTCAAACAACTTGATATTACAGAACTTGCAGGATTTTTCTCAAATGAGGAAGACTGTTTAAAATTCCTGGCTGAAAAGAAATGGGAAGCCGGGTTTGTTTGCACCAAATGCGGGCATACAAATTATTGTAAAGGAAAAACATTATATGCCCGGCGTTGTACGAGGTGCAAGTCAGAAGAGTCGGCCACAGCGCATACAATTTTTCACCGGTGCCATATTCCGATCACAGAGGCATTTCGCATTGTTTATCTGGTTTGTCATGACCCGGCTGTTTCCACCTATGAACTTTCAAGGTTGCTCGACCTTCGGCAGATGACATGTTGGAAACTGAAAAACCGCCTGGTTGATTGTATTAAAAACCGCGGAGAGGTTGATATTCTTTTCAACGAAAAAAAAAACCCGTGACATTGAATTGCCACGGGTTCCTCAGTGAGATCCTGCGTTTATTGTATGACAATCTTTTTCACCGATGTGCCCTTGTCTGAATTAAGCCGAAGCATGTAAATACCCCTCGCAAACAAAGAAACATCTATTGTTTTGGAATATTGTCCCTTAATCCCGGTCAGATTATCCTGATAAAGCGGTGTTCCCTGGAGCGACAGAAGTTCAATCTTCACATTTTGTGGTTCGGTTACAGAAAAACCAATATTAATAAGTTGCGTGGCAGGATTTGGATAAACTGTGATGTTGTTGATTGTATTAACATCTTCAGTACCAACCATTGGTGAATAACTAATGTTCCAACCAGGGCCGCGTACCGATCCGTTGCTGGTCCACATAAGCATGACCGATCCTGAGGTTGATTCAAGGGGAGGTGGCGGGGTTGTATAATTTCCGGACCATGTTGCAAGCAGCGCACTTGTTCCCAGGTCATAAACTTGAATACGGTCGTTGTCCTGTTCCGTGCTGAAACTATTTACAGTCAAAATGATTTTAGATGCTCCGACCGGCATGATTTTCCATTTGCAATTTGAGTTGTTGCGGTAATCGAAACGATCGCTGCCATCGGTAATGGTTCCCCAACCATCAAGCAGTGTGGTGGAGGAAGCACAAAATTTAACAAGGTTGGCCGTGTAATTTGCCTTCCAGCCCTGGGAGGAGTTCGCTCCATCCGTTGTAAAAGTGATGAACATGGTTGGTCCTGTTGAGTTTACTGTTGGCATAGAAGTTAATGCTCCCGAAAATGTTCCGATCAAAGGTGCAGAAGCGTTGCTGCCGTCGTAAACTTTTACAACATCACCCGCCACAGTATTGAATTGAGTAAAGTTAAGTGTTAGTGTGCCTACACTGTCATCAGGAGCGATCAGCCAGCTACAGTTGGCATTATCCTGGTAATTTGCAACAGGTCCGCTGCCATCTTCCAAAGAGCCGAAAACGTAGGTATTCACAAGGGTAGTGCCAGTGCAAAAGGTTGGATACTGGGATGTATTGGGCTCAATATGCAGAACTGCTTCCTGTCCGTTGTTGAATGTATATCCGCTTGGGTTAAGGTTATTGAGGTAAAAATAGCCATTGGATGAACCACTCCAGCCCCAGTTCATGTGATAAAAGTCGGCTCCCTGATAACCATCGCAAACCCAGGAATGTCCACCACCCGGACCCTGTCCACCATATTGAATGGGTTTACCAGTATTCAAGTCGCCCTGGAGCATGCTGTTCCAGGCAGTGGTGGAATAGGACATTTTATTTGCTGAAGTACAGCTGGATGCATATTTGAAATAGTTTTTTAACGCGCCTGGTACTGTTGACTGGTATGCACCGGAGGAGCATGCCCCATCACTGTTATACATCATATTCACACTAATACCGGCATGATAGGAAATCAGTGCAATCGGGTAACATTCCTTGGATGGTGAATCTGTCATTCCATTCCAGTCATAAGTTGTATTTCCGAAGTCGGCACATTGTTGAGCGTATCCGGACGGGGTATAGCAATGTGATCCTGTACCGGTATTGGGCCATCTCCAGTAGTACATGATCTGGGCCATTGCCGTTGCCACGCAACCAACAGTAACGTGACCTCCTAAGGAGCCACAGGATGGATCGGACGGACACAGCACATTATAAGGAAACCCCTGGTCCCATGTACTTTTCAGAAGCGGGGTTACCTCGGTAACAGCCGATTGTCCATCGGTTATTGCCTGCGGATCCATATTGGCCAATCTGTCCCACTCACTGGTAACAGCGGGATCAGGAGGAGTATTGTTTTGAATGTTGTAAATAATTTCCTGCTTTCTTCCATTCATCCAGAATACAAAATTATCAGGTTGATTTTCCTGGCTGTATTGCGAATCAAAAGAATATCCGATTACCGGGAAACAACAATCATCTGCAGAAATGATTATATATCCCTTACCGGCGAAATTGAAAGTGTAATAGACTGGAGTATTCCCGGATTTTTCAACAAATTCACTTGAAATTTTCAGATCATTGAATGAAATGGTTTGCGACAAGTGGCTGCTTAACCGTTCACAGAAGAAGTTTTTTCCAGCCAGCTTTGCTGTTGCAACTTCAACATGTTTTGCTGAGGTATCATACGCAGCAAAAAGAATTAAAATCAATAGAAATAGTGCAGTTTTTCTCATGGGATGTGTTGATTCTGTTTAAGATACAATAAGTTGAATTTTTTTGCAAAGATACCGGTTATAATCATACAAAAAATGAAATGTGATTCCAAATCCGCGGAATTTATACAAAAAAGGGTTACTTTCGTGAATTAAAACAGAACACATGTCCATCCTCATAACAAACATCAAAGAGCTCGTACAAGTCGAGGAAAAACCACAGAGCATGGTGTTTGGCAAAGCCATGTCAAAATTAAGAACCATTAAGAATGGCTGGCTCCTGACCGAAGGTTCGCGAATAAAGGATTTTGGGACCATGCCTTTTCCGTTTCCGATATCCGGGGAGGAGAAAGAGGGTTTCCAACTTATTGATGCTTCCGGGAAAATGGTTTTCCCGAGTTTCTGCGACAGCCATACCCATTTGGTTTATGCAGGAAGCCGGGAGATTGAATACATTGATAAGATCAGAGGATTGAGTTATGAGGAGATTGCCAGGAGGGGAGGTGGTATTCTTAATTCAGCCAAAAGATTGCATGAAACCCATGAGGACGAACTAATAGAACAGGCGATGGGCCGATTAAATGAGATCATGATGTTTGGCACCGGTGCAGTTGAGATTAAGAGTGGTTATGGGTTGAGCGTTGAGGATGAGCTTAAGATGCTCAGGGTGATCCGTAAACTTAAAGGACTTTCACCGGTAAAGATTGTTCCGACATTCCTCGGGGCCCATGCCGTGCCAGCCGAATATAAAGGCCGGCAGGAAGAATTCGTGGATATGGTGATCAGTGAAATGATCCCTCAGGTTGCCGCTGATAACCTTGCCGACTATATTGATGTTTTTTGCGATCGTGGATTTTTTACAGTTGAAGAAACAGATCGTATTCTGAATGCAGGAATGAAATATGGAATGCGTGCCAAGATCCATGCGAATGAACTGGATTTTTCCGGGGGAATTCAGGTTGGGGTCAAGTATAATGCACTTTCTGTAGATCACCTTGAATTTACCGGGGATGAAGAGATAGAATGTCTGCTGGGAACCGAAACTATGCCAACGATATTGCCCGGGGCGGCATTTTTCCTGGAAATGGCATATTCGCCTGTGCGTAAAATGATCAAAGCAGGGCTTCCTGTGGCAATGGCCAGTGATTTTAATCCGGGTTCATCGCCTTCGGGGAATATGCAGTTTATTCTGTCGATGGCTTGTATCAAATACAGGATGCTTCCGGAAGAGGCCATTCATGCGGTTACCATCAACGGTGCTTATGCCATGGGATTGAGTGAGGATTTCGGAAGTATTGCCCGGGGAAAAATTGCAAACTTTTTTATCACAAAACCAATTCCATCCTACTCTTTTATGCCTTATGCTTATGGTAGCAACAAAGCTGAGCAAATTATCCTGAATGGAAAGGTAATCCAGCCAGCCTGATTCAATAAAAAGAGGCTGCTTCGTGAAGGCAGCCTCTAAAATATTGCTTGAATTGAAGCAGGAAACCAGGTCCTGATGCAAAGTTTTAATCAATCATGAGTTTCCCCTTAACCATCAGATTTTTTCCGGTCAGAATATAGACATAGAGACCCGTTGGCAGATTGTTCCTGGTGAGTGTTGTTGTATTTGAGTTAAGGGTCATCCGGTAAACTTCCTGACCAACGAGATTGTAGAGCATGAAAGTTGCATTTTCGGTGGTTTGCATGCCATCAATGATTACCTGCGCCTGATTTTTCATCGGGTTGGGAACGATACGCACCTGCGGGGTTGTGGCAACCGGTTGCTCACTGACGTCGAGGATGGGCGAACATTGTGTCCCAACCGCGGCGCCCCAGGTTTCTGATCCTTTTTTGAAATACACAAGACGGTAGAATTCCTGGGTGCTTTGATCATCACGATAGTATTCTGTTAAACCAAGACCTTCAGAATAATTGCGGTAAAGTGTCACGCTACCGGTCGGAATTACCCAACATGAATTGAGAAAACGGTATTTGTCTTCAGTCACTTTTTTTGTTTGACGGTTGTTGTAGGCTTTCATATAGCGGTCAAACTGGGAAGCATAAACATTCTGGCGCTTAAACTGATCGGGTAAACGCAGAATGGTAGAATCGAGTGCCATAACATTGAACTTGTATTTTGTAACAATGGTATCACGGAAATAGACATGATTATTTCCGGGGTTGGTAATGGTGCTGCGGCAACGGTCAAATTTATATATGACAGAGTCGATATTAGTCCCGTATGTTGTTTTTGCAAAAACCGTCTGGATCTCTTTCCATGTAGTGTTCGGACCACCGGAGGAGGAATTGGTATAACCGGAGTAGTGAAGAACATCGCCGATGTTAAAATTATAAACTTCTTTCCAGCCAAAATCCTGAATTCCGATCACTGGTTTCAGTTTTCCAACAATGGTGTAATTGGTTGTATCAAAGGGAACATTCGTCATATCAAAAGTTCTTGCCAACCCATAATGTTTGCTCAGCTTGAGATATTTGCCATTCCAGGGACTTGAGATGGCCAACCCATCATTTCTTCTGGCCTGAAGTTCAATTCTCATAACATCATCCAACACACCCATTACGCTGTCAGGGCCCATGGAGGTAACCTTTGCTTCAAGGAAGGTGCCGGAAGTGAGTTTTGAAAATCTCCAGGTGTCATTCAAGAGTGCTTTTGCATAAATATAAATGGTATCGTTGTATTTGTTAAAGAAATAGAACATGTAACTGTTACTTTGTCTGTATATTTTCCTGCCAAGAATTGATCCCTTGGTTGTATCCTTACATTCGGCCGCACTATCGCGGATGATCGGAAATGAATAAAAAATTGTATCACCTCCTCCCGGCAAGGTATAACTGGAAGTTTTATATGCCTTCAGGGTATTGGTGTTCATCTTTTTATAAAAAGCAGGACCTGCAGAGCAAATGTTTGTGTAATTCTGCGCACTTAGCAGAATAGGTGCAAGAAATAAAATGGTAAATATGATCTTTTTCATAGATAGTGGATTTTTTTACAAAAATAGCGAAAAAACTTAATGAAAAGACAACCTTCCGGGCGGAAGGTTGCCTAATTCAGACAAGATTCAATAAAAATAATTATTTTTTTGCTGGTGCCAGGACTGATGCTTTTTTGAATGCTTCATCAGTGGCATCCAGTAAAGGCTTGATAGATATTTCATTTCCAACGGCGTTTTTCATCCAAAGTTGTGGAATCAGTCGTCCGGCAGAATAGATTCGGATGGCCTCATCGGCGAAATTTTTTCCTTTCAGGAACTGATCAAGCTGGAAGTCGATAAGGTGCCCCACCGGATAATTCGACAGATACAAAGGATTGTCGATCATGTGCGAATAGATGGCAAGAATGGGCGTATCTTTTGTGCCGAACACCGGTGCATAATATTGGTTCCAAACCTCGATGGCTGTTTTAACGACAGTTTCTTTGAGCTGTTCTTTGGTTGCTGCGGGATTTTCGTAGAGCCATTTCCATACTTTCATATCTAAAAGCGAAACACCCATTATTTCATAACTCATCCAGAAGTTATCAACTGCCGCCAATGCCTCCTTGTCGGGGTCGTTGTCTTTGATTCCCAGCAATTCCAGGTCACGTTTCTGGAAATTGAATGCGAGGGCCTCGGTGAACGCTGTATTGGGAACACCCTGCATCATGTAGTCATCAACGAAATAAAGGGAGATGGTTTGTTCTACATTGTGACCAAGTTCGTGGATAGCGATGTTATAGCCTTTGTAGTCCATTCCTTGCTTTCCTAAACGTGTGCGCAAGTGTGCTTTGTCGCCTTTCATTTGTGCACCCCATGCATGGCCACTTCCGCGTGCCGGATCAACAGTAATATGGGAAGCGATTTCCCGGGCTTTATCCGGTTTGAAGCCAAGTTTTATGAGCATGTTGGGAATGTCAGCTTCAAATGCCTGAGTGTCGGGATATTTAGCACGTGTTGTTTTATCGAGCAGTTCCATGTTCATGTTGCTGCGTGCTTTGAATCCATCGTACCAGATATCAAATGGTTGCAGGGGGCGGCCCAGCCTCTTGCTGATCAACTCACCTACTTGTTTAACTTGTGGGGATGAACAGAAATCGGTAAAAAGTTTTTCAACCTGTTCCTGCGGGATCTCCATACCACCGTCGAATGCACGCATGATATAGGTAGGATACATCGGTGTGTATGGATCCATCAGTTTCATATTGTTGAACAAATTTAAAAGGACTGCATATCGGGTATCCGGTTCCGGGGTGTTTGCAACTTCCTTTGCATCTTTAAAAACCTTATTGGAAACCGGATTCCACTGGAATGACGGGTTGTTGATCACACTGTCGGGGATGTCCTGGTTAATGATCCGCAGCATAACCTGGTAAATCATCTGTTGCTTGAGCAACCCTTCTTCCCCTTTGTTGTAATTGGCTTTCAATTCATCGCGGAGATTCCAGTGCGATAAAAGTTTCATCTCTTTTGCAAAATGTGTTTTTCCCTGGTCATCAAGCAGATTGCCAACATAGATGTTATAACCGGAGATGTAATTATCAGCATTGGTGAGGGCTTCAGCGATTTTAACATTGACATCGGCTGGCACCCGGGCTGTAAATAAATCACCCATCCGAACATGGGCCCATTCCGAACGGCTCCATTTTGGTCCAAGTTCCTCTTTTTCTTTCAGGGAATAAAAGGGGAAATTGAGGGCTGTAATAAAAGCCAGTTTGTTGTTAAAGAAATCATCATTGAAATGTGCACCCGGTTCATAGGCACCGAAGATCTCATCAATTTCGAGCATCTCGCCAATATCTAAATGCATTCCCCTTTTCAAATCAAGGCTGATCATGTTGAAATGGCCAAACAATGATTCCCAGTTTGATGAAAACCGTTTGAACAGAATTTCAAGTTTTGCAGGGTCGCCAACGAAATATTTCAGGCAGAATTCTTCAAACTCTTTTTCAGTTCCATCCTTTGAAATCCAAAGAGCTGCACATTGTTTCACCCCTTTCTCCATGCGGGTTTTACTGGCATCGCCAAATTGTTGTGTAAGTTTGATCATCACAGAATCAATGGTTGGTTGTTTGATAAAGGAAACGGAAGTTTTTTCATCGGATTTTTCAACCGGTTTACATTGCCCGAAAAGAAGGGCTAAAGGGAGCATCAGCAACAGGATTTTTTTCATGGCATGAATGTTTGTGAATGAAGTAACAAAGGTAGGGAATTGTGGGGAGGTGGCAAAAAAAAAGTGGGCAGGTGACGGGTGACGGGTGACGGGTGACGGGTGACGGGTGACGGGTGACGGGTGACGTGTGACACGTGACGCGTGACCGGGGAAACAAATTTTTAGTTAATTTTGTAACATGTTTAACATTTCGTTTTTATTTTTTCCTTATGAAGCAACTTATTGAATGTGTTCCCAATTTTTCTGAAGGTCGCGACCTGAGTATAATCAAGATTATTACGGATGAAATAGAAAAAGTGGAGGGGGTGAGACTGCTGGATGTCGATCCTGGTGCAGCGACCAACCGTACCGTGGTAACTTTTGTGGGCACACCGGATGCAGTGGTTGAGGCAGCCTTCAGCGCAATTAAAAAAGCATCGGAAGTCATAGATATGAGCAAACACCATGGTGAACATCCACGGTTTGGGGGCACCGATGTTTGTCCGCTGGTGCCTATAGCGAATATTTCAATGGAAGAGACCGCGCTTTATGCACATAAACTTGCCGAGCGTGTAGGGAAAGAGTTGGAAATACCGGTTTATTGCTACGAAAGTGCCGCTTTGTTGCCAGAGCGCCGTAACCTGGCAAATTGCCGGTCGGGGGAATATGAAGGATTGCATAAAAAGCTGGAAGATCCGATCTGGAAACCTGATTTCGGACCTGCAAGGTTCAATCCCCGCACCGGAGCAATTGCCATCGGTGCACGTGATTTCTTAGTGGCCTATAATATCAATTTGAATACGACTTCCACACGCCGTGCCAACGCGGTTGCCTTTGATATCCGGGAAAAAGGGAGACCTGTCAGAGAAGGAAACCCCATCACAGGAAAGATCAAAAAGGATGAGCAAGGCAAAGAAGTATGGATGCCTGGTGCACTCAAAGCCTGCAAAGCAATTGGCTGGTTCATTGAAGAATATGGTATTGCGCAGGTTTCAATCAACCTCACGAATATCAGCATTACTGCTGTGCATGAAGCTTTTGAAGTGTCATGCCAGAAAGCTCAGGAACGTGGAATGAGGGTGTCAGGTTCTGAACTTGTCGGACTTGTTCCCAAAAAGGCGATGATCGATGCGGGGAAGTACTTTCTGCTCAAGCAGCAAAGATCGGTTGGGATTTCAGAAGAGGAGATTATTAAAATTGCAGTTAAATCTCTGGGCCTGGATGATCTGAAGCCATTCAACCCAAGGGAAAAGATCATTGAGTATTTACTGGAGGATCCGAAGGATAAGAAACTTGTCGGTATGACCGCTGAAGGGTTTGCCAATGAAACAGCTTCAGAATCGCCTGCCCCCGGTGGAGGATCAGTATCGGCCTATATAGCAGCTTTGGGTGTTTCACTGGGGACCATGGTAGCAAACTTGTCATCACACAAAGCAGGCTGGGATGACCGGTGGGCGGAATTTTCGACATGGGCCGAGAAGGGACAAAAAATAAAAGATGAATTGTTATATCTTGTTGACGAGGACACAAGGGCTTTCAATAAGATCATGGATGCATTTGGTTTGCCAAAAGGCAGCGATGAAGAAAAAACTTTGAGGACTAATGCCATCCAGGATGCCACGCGGTATGCTATTGAAGTACCATTTCGCACCATGCAAAAGTCATTTGAATCATTTGATCTCATCAAGGCCATGGTTGAATCTGGTAATCCTAATTCAGTTACCGATGCAGGGGTCGGAGCACTTTGTGTGAGATCAGCTGTAATCGGAGCCTATCTTAATGTGAAGGTAAATGGGGCCGGGTTTAAAGACAAGGCCTTTCTTGATGATATTCTGAAAAAAGCCGATGATCTGGTGCTTAAAACAAAAACGACTGAGGAGGCGATCCTTGCATTGGTCAATGAGAAAATTTCAAAGTAAGTGGAATTTACGGTTTTTGTCCGGGTAAGGTAATAAAGAATACGCTGCCAAATCCCGGAGTGCTTTCAGCGCGGATTGTACCGCCATTTTTTTCGACAAACTCCTTGCACAAAAGCAAACCCAGTCCGGTACCTTTTTCATTTTCGGTGCCCCTTGTTTTAACGGTTTCGCCGGTAACAAATAATTTCAGCAGGTTTTCAGGCTTAATCCCGATGCCACTATCTGCAATTGAAATTTCCCACATCGTGTCATGCTGCAAGGCATTTACTGTTATTTTTCCGCCCCTGGGGGTGAATTTTATTGCGTTGGACAGAAGATTACGAATGGCGGTTAATGTTGAATTTCGGTCGGCATAGACGGAGCAATCGGGGGGTGCCAAATTATTCAGTTGAATTTGTTTCTTATCGGCTGCTGATTGGAGAAGCATAAAATTTTCCAGGATTACCCTGTTAAGGTTAAGTTCTTCAAACGTGAACTGAATTTTTCCTGTTTGAATGCGTGACCATTCAAGCAGGTTCTCCAGAAGGTCAAAAGCGGTTTGAGATGAACTCTGAATGTTCTCGATGCACTGTTTCCGTTCCTGGTCGCTCAATTCATCGTAATCCTGTACCAGTAGGTCAGCGAATCCGAGAATACCGTTAAACGGGCTTCTCAGGTCGTGTGAAATGATGGACATGAACACATCACGGGTAGCATAAAGATCGCGTAGTTGATCTTCAATCATTTTTTTTTCTCGTAAAGCATCTGTCATCTGGTTGAAGGCGATAGAAAATTCGCCCAGGTAGCTGACTTTCTGATTGTAGTCCCCTCTTGCGATTTGCTGTGTTTGCCAGGTAAGGTGGCGAAGATTTGACTGGAGCTGTTTGTAATGTGATATTACATAATTCCGGCGGGGTGGCTCGATGTCAAGGTTTCCTTCGGCAAGGGCGTTGATAAAGTTGGCCCCTTCATAATATTGCTGAATGAATTTTTTAAAATTGTTAATGAAAGTGGAATCGTTTTGATTTGCGGCTGTTTCCGGATTAACGCCATCGAGAATGGCGATGCCTTCCTCCATGGCGCCGTCCATCAATAATTGAAGCACGCGGTTAAATGTATTTAAAATTTGTTCCTGGCCGTTTTCCATGAGTTGATTATTCAGAAATCATTTCAACTGCGAAGCGGCAGGTACGCTCCCCGGTTCCCCAACAGTCGATTTCTTTCACTGTAAAGTTCTTGCCTGTATATACATGCAGGATACCGGCGAGAAAACCTTCATCGTAATCGCATACAGTAACACCGCCATAAGGAAGGCCAGAGCAATCCAGGTCTTCAGAGACTGTAATGATGAAAGAAAAGTTGTCCATATCTGCTTTCTCAATTCGGAGTAGCCCGATACTGAAGTTTAGCAGATTTTCGGTTAAATTGGCAACAAATCCATTGAAGTCGAGGGTCGTATCAAGTACATTTTTGCAAAATTCCATCCCGGCTTTGTGGCCCGCTTCGATGAAGATATCATTTGTTCTTTTTGGCCCCAGTTGCTTTTCGATTACATCGCGCATGGTATATTGCATCAGCCGGTAAACGGCAACAAGGGTTGTCGGGCCAAGTTTTGGCCTTCCAAGGTCAATATCACCCAGGTCTTTCCATTGAAAGTTATATTTGCTGTCTGTTTCCATTTTAGATCAAATAGGGAGGTGTATTTTTAAACTGTAAAGATATTAATAAGAACTATTCGGAAACCTGATGAAAAAGAAAAGCCGGACAGAATCCGGCTTTTTTTTCATCAAAATGAAATTATTTTTTTGGAGCAGGAGGTGCTGTTTTAGGTCCTTTAGCTTTTGTGGCCGGAGGAGCCTGGAATTTTCCTAAGAATTTTCCATCTTTATCAAACTGGTATCCGTGTTTTTGTCCTTTGGTTTCAACCACTGCGACATAGGTTACCACATTGTTTTCTTCAATTTTTCCAGCCCTGACAATCGTTCCTCCCGGAGCGTTTTGGGTTACCCATTTTGTTGTTTCTTTTGGCAACTGATCTGTTTTCAGTTCAGTCATTTTCTTTTCCTGGGCAAAAGTCGCCACCGAGAATATGGCAGCAATCATAAAGAGCATTATTTTTTTCATGGATGTTGGTTTTAATGTTATGCTATGTTATAAGGAATATATGTAATAACGAATAAATCTGACATTTATTAAAAATTGATTATTTTTTTATCGTCCCCTGGCAACATTCCAGCGAGCAGGATTCTTTTCTCAGAAATTTTGCATCTTTATCGAAGAAAAGTTTTTCGTGGGTTTTATCCTTGTTGACACATATATCATACGTAATCACACCTTTCGCATCCACTTTGAAAACTTTATCTATGGTATACCCCTGGAAATTCTTAGAAATATATTCTAAAATGGGTTTCTGAAGTTCCGCAGGTTGTAATTCTGTTTTGGTTTGGGCGAAAATGATCAAACTGAATAATATGAGACCAAATATTAAGAGTGTTTTTTTCATAAATCTTTTATACACAACAGGTTTAAAAAATGACTGGTGCAAAATTGAGATATAATTCTGTTGAAATCTTGTAGCAAGGGAAATTCCGGGGGATAATCAATTCAATACCATGCCGAACCTTACCCTGTGCAGATTGGATTAAGGAATAAGGCGCATGGACGAAATTTTCAAGGTGTGGAAACCCGCATGGTGCTGGTAGTCAACTTTCAGCTGATAAAGATTTGCAATTTTTTGCACGATTGAGAGCCCCAGACCAACAGAATCCGGATTGTTTTCCGATTTCCTGAAGCGCTGAAAAAGATCACGCGGATCAGTTTTCATGATGATTCCCGTGTTTGCAATAGTAAATGTATCCTGTTGAACATTCAATTCAATCCGGCCATTGAGGATATTGTGCCTGATCGCATTTGAAACCAGGTTGGTAATGAGTATTTCAGCCAGAACCGGATTCATTACCAGAAAGGCAGGATGTTGATAATTTTTGAACACGGCAATACCTCTGTGGTTGATCATTTCCCCGAAGTGGTCAATAGTTTTGTCGAGGATTTTTGAAAGGTCGATTTTTTCCGTCTGAAGAAACTGATTGTTTTCAATCTTTGATATGAGCAGCAGTCCCTGATTTAATTTTGACATGCGGGTTGTTGCCTCAAAAACAGCACTGAGCAATTTCAGCTGGCTTTCATCCAGGTTCTCTTTCTGGATCAGCAATTCAAGCTTTGTTTTTATAATGGCCAGTGGTGTTTGGAGTTCGTGTGCGGCATTTTCATTAAATTCCTTAAGATTCAGATAGTCAAGTCTGATTTTTTTTGACATTTTTTCCAGCGCCTGGCTGAGGAGATTGAATTCATATATATCCGTTTTGGCAAGTTCAAGGGGTACTGCCTGGTTGATCTCATAATTACTGAGATGATGAAGTATGCGGTAAAACGGGACCCAAACCCGGCGTGCGATAAAATAATTTACAAGGACCAGCAGGAGCAGGAGGCTGGTAAATACCAGCGAGAGGGAGATTACAATTTCCGTAATCAATTTCTCAGAATCCCGTAATGGTTTGTAAATATTAATGGTATAGCCTTTATTACTGATTGAGGTATTTTCACTAAACAGGTGACGGAATGAAGCAAATGTGCCAAGTTCACTGTCATACATCAGGGTATCTCTGATATAACCTGCCTTTTTTTGAGGTGAATTAAGAATGGTAACATCAATCATGTGCCCAAAAACCAAACGGAAATCGGGAACGCTGTCGGAATAGTTGATGGTTTGTTCGATCAGCAGTTTTTCTTCGTTCAGGGTTTCATCCAGCTGTCGTTTAAAAATGTTATGAAGCATGTTGAAAATGATAAACCCGCTGATGATGAAAACCATCACTGAAATATAAATGTACGACCTTGATGTGCGGGTAAGCAGCTTCATTGGTCGGTAAATTTATAGCCCATGCCATAAACGGTCTTGATATAATCTTCGCCACCTTTTTCCATGATTTTTTTTCGAAGATTTTTGATATGGGTATAGATAAAATCGAATGAATCGGCCATGTCCATTTCATCCCCCCATAAGTGTTCCGCGATGGATTCGCGTGTAAGAATGCGGTCCTTATTGGAGAGAAAAAAGACAAGCAGATCGTACTCTTTTTTTGTCAGGATCAGTGATTGGCCGCTTACTGTGACTTCCATTTGTTCGGGAAGTACCCGGAGATCATTGAAAACGATCTCATTGACCCCGCCGAAACTGCGGCGGCGGATGATCGATTTGATGCGTGCATTGAGTTCGGGAAGATGAAATGGCTTTGTTAAATAATCATCGGCACCAATTTCAAGTCCGGTTATTTTGTCGTCCAAAGAATTTCTGGCAGAGATGATGATGATGCCGGTTTCCGATTTGATCTCCTTCAAAACACGGATAAGGTTCAGCCCGTTACCATCAGGCAGATTGATATCCACAACAATGCAGTCGTACTGATAGAGGTTTATTTTTTCCAGGGCATGCTCAAAATCCGGAACTGCTTCGCACAGGTAATTTTCCTTTTGAAGGTATTCCAGGATGGAACCAGATAATTCTTTTTCATCTTCAATGAGCAGGATCTTCATACTAACAATACCTTTCAGTTTCTTACACAACGCACCTGGAATGCATTGGCGCGGCTTGATGGATACAAAGAGACACTGGGATTGAAAATGTTGAGACCGCGGGCTGTTGCATAACTACCCGATATGGCGTCGGAAGTCCAGAACATGGTACCGGTGGTTGAACCTGTGTTGTACGCCCATACGAGATTGTTGTAAAGCATTCCTTCCAGCATCCCGTGAAATCCATTGGAGTTCAGCATGTCCTTCAACGTACTCCCGGCATTGCCATTGCCGTAATTTTCCGAGATCAGGGCGTCCCATTCTGCAACCGTGGCGACATGCCAGCCAGGCATACAAATATCCTGATAACCTGAATTTTCCTGATATTGCATTAATTCACCCCATTGATAAAAACCTCCGTTAAGGGCGCATGCTGTTTCGATGTTGTTTTTACAATATTTTTCGATGATGCAGTTTTCTGTTTGAGACTGCGATTTATTGATATAACTGCCATAGTTCAGGTTTGCTGCCATCCAGCAACGCGCATTCACACCGGTACCGCTGAGGAAAGTAGGATAAACCTGGTTGTCACGATAATCTTTTACAGTTCCTGGACAAGGATCATTTGCGTTTGAAACGTAGACAGATATTATGGCCGATTTTTCATCAAAACAGTTATATACATTGGTATACCGATATATAATGGTATGATCCACCCCATTCAATGTTCCTCCGCCAATAACATTGTTGTTTGCCGGATCAAAAATAAATACTCCCGGGCTCAGTTGTGAGATACCGTTCCCGCTGTAATTACCTCCTGGCCCAACCGGGCTGCCACCTCTGAGCATGACCGGGCTGCCATTCTTGGTAGTCTTCACCTCCATACAAGGTAAAAAGCTGACAGCCGGTTTTGGGTTGACGGTAATTGGGTAAACCATGGATTCAGGGCCCGCACCACAGGCATTCTCCCCGTTCACCTTAAGTCCTCCTGAGGTTGCCGCAGCTGAATAATCAATGATAAGCGAAGCACTGTGATTGTTCAGTGTTGCGCCATTTCCTGTATAAACCCAGTTGTATGCTGACACATTCGTAATCGGGTTTACCTGATATGCGATACCAGTTTGAGGCACACAAACATTGGAACCATTGATGCTTGTGATGAGACCGGCTGGTCCGGGCAATGGGTTTACGATGACTGGCTTTACGGCAGGTGTTCCGAAATAGCATTGGGCATTGTAACCTCTCACTGAGAAAGTACCTGAAATTGCCGCGGGGGTAAAAATACAGGTGATCTGGTTGGTGTTTAAACCACTCTGGATGGTAACCCCTGAAGGTACCGACCACTCGTACAAAGTTGAATTGGAAACAGGTGTGACAGAATATATCACCGGATCAGTTCCCTGGCAGATAGTAACGGGACCGGAGATAGCCCCGGCTGGCCCTGGCAGCGGGTTTACCGTGACTGGCATCACCATTGGCAAGCCAAAGCCACATTCGGCGTTGTGTCCTCTTACTGAGAAATTGCCTGACACGGCGGAGGAGGTGAAGATACAGGTTATCTGATTTGTATTGGTGCCATTCAGGATGGTGACCCCTGATGGTACAGACCACTCATACGAAGTTGCAAAAGCAAGCGGGGTAATGGTATAGTTTACCTGATCGGGGCCCTGGCAAACCACGGAGGGGCCTGTGATTGGCCCTGCAGGTCCGACCATAGGGTTTACCAGTACCGGCTTGATAGCAGGGAGCCCAAATCCGCAATCAAGGTTGAATCCCCGAACCGAAAAATTACCTGAAGCTGCTGAAGTTGTGAATACGCAGGTAATTTGGTTTGTATTGGTTCCACTGATGATGGTGACCCCTGCAGGGACTAACCATTCATAATCAGTGACAAATGCAATGGGTGCAATGGAATATGTAAACTGTGCGGACCCCTGGCACACAGTTGAAGCCCCGGTGATCGGTCCGGCGGCTTGCACAGCCGGGTTGACGACAAGGTTGAGTATCGAGGGTGCCCCATCGCCGCAAAAGTTGCTGTGCGCCTTTACACTCATGATCCCTGAGGTGGCTGATGTGCCAAAATCAACCGTTATGGAATTTGTGTTCTGCCCGGAAGTGATGGTTGCACCAAAAGGGAGGGTCCAGATATAACTGTCAGCGCCTGTAATGACAGGCACAGTATAGGTGTTTCCGATAGCTGGCGTGCAAATGGTGGAGGTGCCGGTAATGGAACCGGCTGATGCCGGGGTTGTCCCGATGTCGACAGAAATTTCTTTGCTGCCCGATTGATTGCATGCATCGGTGACGGTTACCGAATAAAGATGGTGGCCGGCAGGAGGATTGACCACAATGACTGGGGTGGTATCTGCTGTACTCCAGAGATAATGGTAGGTGTTGGAAGGCAACACGGGTTGTCCACCGGTGATACCTGCGTTTAATGTTGCCGGTGAACCATCGCAAATTGTGAGATTTCCCAGTCCAATGGAAAGCGGCGTATAATCCTTGATGGAGTAATCAGCTGTGATTTCGTTTGTGATATTGCAAGTAACGGTGGTGCCTTTGATCACCAGGTTCTCAATCGGTTCAGGAATTCCGTCAGAGACAGGAATGATTAGGATTGGTGTTGATTGCAGTTGTCCGGCTGGAATGGTTGCATGTAACGGGAAGGGATTCGGCAGAATATCTGCCTGGGTAGCAGTTCCTGAAGGATGAATTGCAAGGTCAATTACCAGGTTGGTGGCCTGTGGTTGTGGAATCGTATAGATTAGTGATGCATTGCTGCATCCTTCAACAAGCAGCTGGCCGGTAAGTGGATTGGAGAATGAGGTAGAACTTGTAATATTATTGCTGGAGAAACTGTTTTGCTCGAGGAAAACACCTGAATCCAGCACCCCGTCAGAAGCATCACCAATGGCAAATTTCATGTGGTATGTCTGGTTGCAAACGATTGAGTATGAAGCAGAGAAAACGTAGGTGAGCCGGTTATATGAAAAGAAATCCTTTTTTACATTCCACCATGAATAAACGCCGTTTCCGGTATTTCCCTGATCTGCGGCGCAAATATTAAAAATGGTCACATAATTAGTGCTGTTTGGCAACAATGCTATGTTGACTGCATCATTTACAAATCCCAATCCTCCGGCAATGCCGGGGCCGCTCAGAAACAGGCCAAAAGCATCGTTGATTGATCCGCAAAATCCATCAAATTCGATGGAGCTAAACACATACCTGAAGGTGACCACATCGGTTTGCGGAACAAAGTCAAACTCAAGAATAGATTTGTCATGGACGGTGATGCCTGCAAGAATTACCAGATCAGGGTCGCTTTCAGCTGGCTGGCTGGTTCCCCACATGTCAGCATCAGGGTTCAATCCGGCTTTGGCATTTGCTGCATATCCGGTTGACAGGAGCACACCACCACCGATGCCCAGTTGGCTAATCGCTCCTCCTGCATTAGAAAATGAACCAACCTGATCCCTCGCCTTCAGGGGAATACGATTTGTGCTGTTGAGTGGTTCGGATGATCCGTTATATGTTGCATTCGAAACAGCAACACCGGTACCGACAAGATATGTCTGAACAAATTCAAGTGGCGTCATTCCGATGTCAGATCCCTGAACAACAGTTAATTGTGATCTTGATTCCAATGGTAAAATTGAAACCAGAAACCAGAAAAGGAGGTGACAAAAAATGGAACGAATCTTCATTCTGTGAATGACCTTAAAAAGTTCTATAAAGATACAATAATAAATAAACTAATCTTTTACGCACCGCACAGGGAATGAATTTGCCCTGCTCCCTGAGTACCGTGAAATGCTTGGAGTATAGATGTTGAGGCCACGGGAAGTGCTGTGGTCCATGTTGGAGGCCGTTGATGTCCAATACATTGTTGCCGTCACAGGGCCGGAGTTGAAAACCCAGGTGTTGTCAAGGTAATTGAAACCGGTCAGAAGACCATGAAATCCACCGGTAAGAAAAATGTCTTTTAATTCCGGTGATACAGCGGCATTGGCATTTGGGGCGCCGATTCCTGGAACGAGGTTGTCAATTAGCTGCTGCCATTCCGTTTCTGACGGAACATGCCATTCCGGTGGGCAAATGCCTTTTGTACTGGCTGAAGCTGAATAATCCAACAGTTCATCCCACTGGTACAACCCGCCATTGCTGGTACAACCTGCATCAGCGGGTAAACAATATTTTTCGACGACACAATTGTCGGTTTGGGGTGTTGCGGGCACATTTGGTAAAATTGCACCATAACCAAGGTTCTCAGTCATCCAGCAACGGCCTGAAAGGGTAGCGGTTTGGTATTGCCTTCCATCACGTACATCTGTTAGTTTGCCACCACAAAAAAAAGTGTTATTGGTAATGGTAATGGAAACCGGTGATGCACTTGCCGGGCATCCAAACGTATTGGTATAGGTATAGGTTATGGGGTAAGATCCTGCGCTTGCACCTGTGGGATCAAATTCGTATTGACCGGAGATATTGTTCAATGAAACTCTGTTTCCCGAATAAACTCCTTGTGAAGACAATGCCGGATTTCCTCCGCGAAGAATAATTTTTTTTGCATTTGGGGTGGTGGTTAAATCAAAGCATCCCGTGAAAACAGGTGATGGTTTTGGATTGACAATCACCGGAAAAGTGGAGGAGGAGATACAACCTGTGGTGGTATTGGTACCTGTTACCGCAACAACTGCACCTCCACTGGTGTACCAGTCGATGCTGATGTTGCTGTTACCCTGTCCTGCGGAAACTATTCCCCTGGTTGCAGGCGTAATTGTCCATAAAAAGGAAGATGCAGGATCAGCAGGCACCTGATAGGTATGCGGCATAGATTCACAAACAGGTCCTGATCCCTGGGAGATGACCGTATTGGGCAAAGGATTGACCGTAACAATCAACTGTTTGGCAGGGAATCCGGGACAATTCAGTGAATTGGTATAATTCACCTCTATGGTTTGTGTACCGACTGTATTCCAGGTAACAGTTGCTGAAGGACTGCCAGCGCCCCCCCCGGCAGTAATGCTACCGCCGGTAACCGACCATGCATAATTCGACATTCCCGGTTCGGTTTGATAAATTTTATTTGTGGATCCAATGCATACAGATTCCGGTCCGGTAAGTGTTGGAATTGGTCGTTGCTGTAACACGACATGGGTAACTACTGTGGTTTGCTGGCAGCCTGTCGCATCAATGGTTTCGGTGAGCACAAGCGTTCCGGGCGAGGTGGTATAAGGACCCCAGGTAACTGTCACTTCATTTGTGCCGGCATTGATCACGCTGGTTGCCCCGGTGATGATCCAGTTGAATGAATGGCCAGGGACATTTGGTGTTGCATATTTTACATCCGGTTGCAGTTCACAAACCAGGGTTGGACCAGTGATCACAGGTGTAGGAAGCGAATTGACATGGATTTTATAATCGGTGGGTGCGCCGGGGCAGGATGTGCCGCCGGTGAAGGACGGAATGATGTGATAGGTTACAAAACCAGTATTCCCTGTTGGAATTGAAAGTGTCTGAGCAGGGATATTGTCAGAACCGGCCAATGAAAATCCTGTGATGGGGGCGGTTGTAGAGGCGGTCCAGGAAAAAGTTGTTCCCAATACTGTTGAGGTAAGGTTTACCTTTATACTGGTTTGGCCAGAGCAAATTGTTTGTTCGAGTGGCCAGTTGGTTACTGTTGGACTTGGGTTTACTGTAACAACATGTGTTGTAGAGGACCCGGGACAACCATTAAATGACGAATTGACTGAATAGGTTATGGTTTGCTGGATATCTGTGACATTCATGAAAGTCACAGAGGGAACCGGGCTTCCTGTGCCGGGGGCTATGGGACAAGGATTGATGCTTCCCACCGGGCAGGAAGCCGACCAGGAAAACAGGGTCCCTGCAACTGTGGAATTAAGTGTAATCGGCGTAAAAGCCGTCCCGGAGCAAATGGATTGTCCTGCAGAACATGATATCACCGGGCTGGGGTTGACCGGCAGGGTCAGTCCGGCTATTGATCCTGAACACCCATTTGCATGAGGAGTGATCAGGTATGTAACTGTGGAAACAATATTCCCGGTATTTGTCAGTGTTTCGGCTATCACATTTATACCAGTGGCCTGGTTTGCGGTAAAACCCGTGACAGACCCAACGGGCAAACAGGATGCATTCCATGTAAAAGTACTGCCGGTTACATCCGGTATCAATGGGATGTTCAGAGTTGTTCCGGAGCAGACTGGATCAGGTTGTGAATTCATCAGATGGGGGACTGGATTTACTGTGACAATGTAAGTAAAATTGTCGCCGTTGCATCCATTGGCCCTTGGTGTGATCGTGTAAGTTACCGTTTCGATCGTAGTGCCTGAGTTTGTGATTGTTTGAGTAATGTTTGTCCCGTTCCCCGGGCCGAAACCTGCTACCGAGGCTGAACTTGCCGATGCTGTCCATGAATAACTGGCATTGGCAACATTCGAAGTGAGTGGAATGGTGATGAGGGTTCCCGAGCAAATGGTTGTATTAAGTGGAGCGGTGGTCAGTCCCGGTTTTGGGTAAACATACACCGTGTAAAGGGTGTCGCTGCCAAGACAAAGCCCGGCGTGGGGTATGACCGTGTATATCACCGATCCTGTAGTGTTTCCATGGTTTATCAGTGTTTCAGAAATGAGAGGGGTGTTGCCGGTTCCGAAACCGGTGATGTTTCCTGTTCCCAGAGCACCCGACCAGGAAAAACTGGTTCCGGCGCAAGTGGCAGTAAGCGCAACATTGGCCTGGGTGGCAGAACAGATGGTGTCGTGCATTGGCGTATTGGTTACCCTGGGTACCGGGTTTACAATGACCTTGTAATTTGCATCCAGGCCAAAACAGCCACTGGCACTGGGGGTTATATGGTAAATTACGGAGTCGAGGGTAAAAATGGCAAGTTGGAGAATCTGGTCAATTGTGGTTCCGGGAGTTGAACTGTTCGCCCATCCGGTCACATTTCCGGAGGGTTGTGCACATGTCCAGGTAAATTGGGACCCAGTAACATTGGAGGTGAGTGTGATTGCTGTTGCGTTTCCCTGGCAAATCTCCTTTAATTTCGGTGAATTGGTCAACAGCGGAACAGGATGAACGGTCACATCATAATTGTAACTGATTCCGTTGCATCCATTGGCATGGGGGATGATGGTATAACGAATAACAGCATCGTCATTCCCGGTATTGATGAGTTGATCATTTATCAGAACACCCGGAACCACTGAATTTGTTTGTCCGGTGGCTGAACCTGAAAGGACTGAGGCAGTCCATGTGAACTGTGTCCCTGCTACACTTGACAAAAGATTGATATTGGTCAAATTTCCCGAGCAGAGCGGGCTGATGGGGGCCGTGGTTAGATTCGGAACTGGTTTGACGTTCAATGTGTAAGGTGCAGGATTTGCCGGGCTGCAACCGTTAGCCAAAGGAGTGATCTGGAAAAGAACTGGTTCAATGGCACTGCTGACAGATGTGAAAGCCTGGTTGATTGTTCCTGATCCGGAGAGTGTATTTGGTGATACTCCTGTTCCCGCAGTCAGTGTCCAGTTGAATTGCGTTGATCCAATGGTTCCGGCCACTGTTGATTCAAACTGGATGGCGGCAGTTTGCCCGCTGCAGATATCCAGGGTGGATGGTGTTGCCACCACATTGGGAATTGGCTTCACGGTAACATAGATCCTGGTTGGGTTTTCCGCTACGCAACCATTTGCATCTGTATAATTTACTTCAATCCAGCGGTCGGTACCTGATCCAACAACCGACCAGTTTACTTCAACAGTATTGGTTGTTTGCCCGGATGTAATCGTTCCCCCTGAAGAGATGCTCCAAAGGTAATTTGTCATCCCGGGGTGGGTGCTGTAAATAACACTTTGAGCCCCTTCACAAACTGAGGCAGATGACTGAACGAATGCAGGGATGGGTTTTGGGTTGACGGTGATGTTGAATGGGACTGGAATTCCGTCACATTGATTCAAGGTTGGCGTAACCTGATATTTCACGACACCAGGTCCTGTAGTTGTATTGATGAGAGGATCACTTAGTATGTTTCCTGCGGCCGGGGTGACAAAACCACTTACTGACCCGATAGGGAGACAACCTGCAGTCCAATTGAATGAAGCGCCGGCCGGCGTCGAGGTCAAGGGTACAGACCAGGGTTCTCCAGAACAGATACTCATTGATGTTGAGGCATTTGAAACTGCCGGAACAGGCCGAACCTCTGCAGTAAGAGGCGTTCTTGTCAAACTTTTACAATTGCCGGTAATGCTTTCGGCTTCGGCATAAAAAGTAGTGGTAGCGGTTAAAACCGGTGTCAAGAAAGGGTTTCCTGTAAAGAGTTTGATGCCTCCTGAAGCTGCATCATACCAGTTGACGGCAACTCCGGGAATATCTGTAACCAGTAGGGGTACCCTGTCATTCCCACAGGAATAATTCGCAGGATTTACCGGAACAGGGGCCACAGGGATGGGTACCAGTGAAATAGTTGCTGATCCTGATGACGATCCTGAGCAGGAGCTGTTTGAGGTTGAAATGAGTGTATAGGTTCCCGGTGTGTTGGTATTAATTATATAAGGAAGAGACCCCGCATAATTGGTAACAGGTGGTTGGTTGACCCCATTGATGGCATAAGTGAAGTTGTATGGGCCTGCTGCTCCGACAACGGCAATGCTTACGTTGGTTTGACTGGTTCCATCGTTGCACACAGGGCCTCCTCCACTGATAACCCCCGAAGGGCATGGGGGAATAGGAGCCTGATAAGCGCTATCCAGATTGCATGGATTCACAGCGTCAGAGAAACTTGCAACCAGGGTATGAAGGAGTCCGTCGCAGGGAATATTGGGGATGGAGTAGTTCATCGGACTGATAAAAGGTGGTACAAGCTGAGTCTGCATGATTGGGCTGGCAGTGACATCCTTTAACAATAAAACCCCGGTGGCGGGAGGATTTGTAAATTCGATGGTGCCATTCAGTGTAAAAGTTCCCGTTCCGGGATCGCAGGTGGTTGGTTCTGTGGTTATTGAAAGTACAGAGCAGTTGAGTACGATGTTGCAGTTGGTGTTGCCCGCACCGACTTGCCCAAAATTCGATTGGCTGAAGGTAATATCTGTTGCTGTATTGTCAAAGTTTGTAATACATAACAGATAGAATTCTCCGGTTTGTGCGTTCAGAATGGTGCAGGTTTCACTGTGTTCTCCTGAATAGCTGCAATCAATGATGTGTGCGGGTGTCAAATCATTGGTACACGCTCCAGTTGGAGAAGTGTAGGGCCCCCAGCAGATAAAATCGATGTCATTGTCCTGTGGGTTTGGGGGTGCGGGCGGATCCTGCTTATGGTTGGTTATATAAATTGTTACCAGCCCGGGATCACCGATTTGCATAAAAAACCAGGCCGGATTTGGCCGTAAACTCAAACATCCCCACCCGTCGGGAGGTAAATTGTTTTCAGCTGGTATTCCCTGACCGGCGCTACCGGGGCCAACAGTTGCAGGATAGGTAATCACATTGTTCCCGCAAAAAACATCCGCTTTATGGCAACTGTCAGTGCTTGATTGACTAAAAATGTTCTGAATGAAAACGAGAAAGAAAGAGATTAGGTATGCGAACCGAAATGTCATTCTGGATTTGCAGCTTTATAGTTCCTGGTGAAGATTTCCATTATACTAATGACAACGAAAATGTGAACAGGTTGCTTTTAGTGGTGCAAATTTACAAATTAATCTTTAATTCATTGCAGGACAAAGGTATTTCTGTCAAATAATGATGCATTGATAGGGTTGGTTTGGACTGTATTATTCAGTTTGCGAATTGAGCGCCTCGTTGATAATTTTTCATGATTATCTTTACCTTTGTCAAATGGAAGGGAAACAAAAACCGATATTTAACAAACGGATTTTCTGGGATGTCAATTTTGAAAAAATGGACTATGACCTCAGGGCCAATTTTGTGATTGAACGGGTGTTTGAGCGGGGCGATGTGGAGGATATCCGCAATTGCCGCCGTTACTATGGTGATGAAAAGGTTACCCAGGCCTTATTGAATGCAAAGTTTTTACCAGAACACAGGATACATCTGGCGAGTGCAGTGATTGATAAACCTTTAAGTGAATTCAGATGTTACATACTGAGACAGTCGAACCCGGAACTTTTTCCGTACTGAAAAGGATTATGGGCATGCCTTCACTTCAACCATTTTCACTGGTAGGAGGAACCGCGTTATCGCTTCGTTATGGGCACCGCAGTTCTATTGATCTGGATTTGTTTTTTCATAATAAATTTGATCATATCCTCATAGAAACCGAGTTAAGACAAATTTTTGGAAATGAGTTTATTTATGAAGGCGGACATAAGAAATTTGGAATTTTCTGTTACATTAAAAACGTTAAAGTTGATATCGTTTATATTCCACAATTGCCAATTGCAGCCATAGAATGTGAGGACAATATCCGAATGTATAGCAGTGGTGATATTGGTGCAATGAAAATTCAAGCTATTCTGGGCAGAGGAAGAAAAAAAGACTTCTGGGATTTGTACGAGTTATTACAACATTTTTCTTTGGAAAAACTCATATCCTTTCATAAACAAAAATATCCAGATCAAATTTTGGCAATTAGCATTCCCAATGCGATTACATATTTTAATGATGCGGATCATAGCGAGACGCCGGTAAGCTTTAAAAACCAAACCTGGCCGCTTGTTAAAAAAGGGATCCAAAAGGCAGTAAGGGATTACCTCGCTTAGGAAGCCTAATCCTTCATACACCTCACCGAAAATGCATTTCCCCTGCTGCTCCAGTATCGTGATACGCTGGGGTTGTAAATGTTCACTCCGCGGGCAAGCGACAGATTTTGTGTGTTTAACCCTGAAGTCCAATACATGGTTCCGGTTAAATTTCCGGTTGTGAAGCTCCAGGTGTTGTTGATATAGTATAGGCCTTCGAGCAGCGCAAAAAAACCGGGATTGAGAGACAGGTCTTTGAGAAAACCGGCTGCAAGTGCATCAGCGGGGGTGGGTGCGTTCGTTGAAATATTATTGATGAGTACCTGCCATTCTGCTTCTGACGGAACATGCCATTCGGGCGGGCAGATACCCTGGTGTGCCGAAGTTGATCCGTAGCGCATGAGTTCATCCCACTGGTAAAGGGCTCCATACCCTGAGCAGGCCGGATCGGAGGCCAGGCAATACTTTTCGATAATACAATTATCGGTTTGCGGTGTGGTCGGAGGATCCAGGGTGGTGCCATAGGCAAGGTTCCGGGTCATCCAGCACCTTCCGCCAATCATGGCAGTTGGATATGTTTTTCCATCGCGCACATCGGTGAGGTCACCACCACAATAAAAGCTGCCGTTTTGAACGATGATGTTCACCGGCCCTGCGCTGGCGGTGCATCCAAAGTTGTTTGTAAATGTATACAGTACCGGATAAGCACCGGCGCTGGCTCCGAACGGGTCAAACTCATAATTTCCTGATGTGACATTGTAACTGACCCTGTTACCGGAATACACACCCTGGCTGCCCACATAGGGTGTTGCACCGCGCAGGGTGAATTTTTTAGCCCCGGGAGTAGTGGTTACTTCAAAACATGCGGTGAAAGATGGAAGAGGTTTAGGATGAATGGTAAGTGAATGAGTTGAGGAAGAAACACAGGTAGTTGTGTTGTTGGTTCCGGTCACAGCAATAATTGCCGGCCCAAAGGATTGCCAGTCGATCGTAACATCATAAGTTCCCTG
>CAIQUS010000013.1 GCA_903875045.1 uncultured Bacteroidales bacterium | reverse complement strand
AAACCGCAAAGAACACAAAGAAACCGCAAAGAGCCGCAGAGATAACTCGCAGATAATTATAACTTTGCGGAACTCTGCGAAAAAACTCTGCGGCCCTCTGCGTTTATATTATTTGTTAACAGACTTATCGGAGTGCCCTCAGCCTTTCAATTTCAAAATTTCAAATATAATATGTAATAGTTGTATTTTAGTTGTATTTTTATTCTTTGAAAGAGAATATAATATGGGCCATCGAACCAAAACCAGGGAAGAACTGGAAAAGGAACTTCAGGAAGTACGCAAAGAACCTGATTCAATAAAAGCTTCAGGGGAAAAAAATATCACCGGGAGCAATCCTGAGGAAGAACCTTTGATGGGGAGCGAGGAAATCTTTCGTTTAATATTTGATAATAACCCGGTAGCAATGGCACTCATTGAGCCAGATACCACGATATCAATGGCCAATGAAAGATATTGTACGGCAAGTGGTTACACCAAAGAGGAAGTCATCGGGATGAGTTGGACAAAACTAATTCCCCCCGGGGACCTGGAACGGATGAAAGTATATAACCGCTCGAGAATGGATAACCCCAGGGATGCCCCTGATAAATACGAGTTTACTTTCTATCGGAAAAATGGTGAAATATGGCATTCGATGATTTCCATTAAAATGTTGGACAATCAAAGATTGATAGCGTCTTTTTTTGATATCACCGAGCGCAAGCAGGCAGAAGATCTATTGCAACAAACGCAATTGTTTCTTAACAGCATCATCGAGCACAGCCCGAACTCAATGTGGATTTCAGATGAACAAGGCAATGCGGTACGTCTTAATCAGGCTTGCAGAGATCTTTTTAAATTGAAAGACGAAGAGGTGATAGGCATTTATAATGTATTTAAGGATAACATTGTCGAAGAGCAGGGGTTTATGCCCAAGGTCAGAGAAGTGTTTGAAAATGGTGCTACTGCCCGTTTCACCCTCCATTACGACACTGCAGCTGTTAAGATTCTTAAATTGGGACGGACTACACAGGCTTTTTTTGAGGTACATATTTCACCTATCCTGAATTCGAAGGGGAAGGTAACCAATGCAGTTGTTCAACACATTGACATTACTGAACAGAAGCAGGCTGAAGAAAAACTGCGCGAATCAAAGGAAATTATCGAAGGAATTATCAACACCATCCCGGCCGGAGTGTTCTGGAAGGATAAAAATCTTAATTATTTGGGATGTAACCAGGTAACCGCAACAGATGCCGGATTTTCTGATCCGAAAGAAGTAATCGGGAAAAATGATTTTCAAATGGGATGGCGCGACCGTGCTGAATCATACCGGATGGATGACCTGCAGGTTCTGAAAAGTGAATCTTCCAAAGTAAATATTGAAGAATATTTAACAAATGCCGCCGGCGAAACGGGCATCATTCTAACAACCAAAATACCTTTAAAAAATCCGGTTGGTGAAGTGACCGGTATGCTTGGCATATATATGGATATCACCGAGCGCAAACATTTTGAAGAAAGATTATTAAAGAGTGAGGCAAGGTACCGTAATATTATTAATATTTCACCTGTACCGATGGCGCTGAATGATGAACGACAAAACATCACTTTACTAAACACTGCGTTTGTCACGACTTTTGGCTATTCACTGGAAGATATTCCGACGCTGTCATCCTGGTGGCCGAAGGCTTATCCCGACCTGGATTACCGTCAGGCGGTAGCCGGTAAATGGCAATCCGAACTTCAGAAAGCAAAACAAACCGGGGCGGCATTCACTCCAATGGAGTTGAAAGTGAAATGCAAAAACGGAACAGATAAAATCGTACTGGCAACAGCCAGTTTGATTTCAAATGCCAATGAGGGCGAGCACCTTGTAATGTTATATGACATCACCGAGCGCAAACAGGCGGAAGAGAAAATGATGAAGAGCGAAGCTCAACTTGCAAATGCACTTGAAATTGCTAAGCTGGGTCCCTGGGAATATGATGTGGTAGCTGACACCTTTACATTCAACGATCATTTCTATAATATTTTTCGGACGACAGCTGAACGGGAAGGTGGCTACACGATGACATCCGCTCAATATGCCGGGCGTTTCGTTCACCCGGACGATATGCTTCAGGTTGGTATTGAAACCAGAAAGGCAATTGAATCAACAGACCCCAACTTCAGCCGGGATGTAGAGCATCGGATTTTCTATACTGACGGTGAGTTAGGATACATCAGCGTTCACTTCTTTATCATCAAAGATGCGCAGGGTCGCACTGTCAGGACGTATGGAGTTAATCAGGATATTACCGAACGCAGGCGGATGGAAGATAAAATTCGTGAAAAAGACATCCAGTTCAGAAAGCTTTCTTCAAATTTGCCTGACTTGATTTTTCAATTTACAAGAAGACCTGACGGAACCTACTGCGTTCCCATAGCATCAGAAGGGATAAAAAATATATTTGGCTGTTCCCCGGAAGAGGTAGTTGATGACTTTGGTCCAATTGGCAGGGTAATTTTCCCTGAAGATGCAGAAAGAGTAATCAGCGACATCGAATACTCTGCGAAACATTTGACTTATTTTACCTGTGAATTCAGGGTTCAGATACCTGGCAAGGAAATCCAATGGATTTACTCGAAATCAACGCCCGAAAAACTTCCTGATGGCAGTATCACCTGGTATGGCTTCAACGCAGATATCACGGAGCTGAAGAAAAAAGAAGAAGAGGTCCTTGACCTGAACAGGACGCTGGATCTGCGCGTCAAACAACGCACCTCAGAACTGGAAGCAGCCAGCAAAGAACTGGAAACATTTTCTTATTCTGTTTCACATGATCTGAAAACACCTTTAAGGCATATCCGCTCCTTTATCGGTCTTTTCCTCGAGAATCAATCAAAAGAACTGTCTGAAAAAGACCTTGGATACCTTGACATTATTTCTTCTTCTGCCTCGGATATGGAGAAATTGATTGATGGGATATTGTCTTTCTCCAGGCTGAATGGAATCGAATTGCGAAAAACAAGGATCCGTTCATCGGAGATGGTTCAGCAGGTCATTAAATTCTTTGATCCTGAAATTAAAAACAGAAAGATCACCATTCATGTTGAAACGCTGCCTGAGGTAAAAGGAGATGAAAATCTCATCCGGCAGGTTTGGATCAACCTGGTCTCTAATGCCATCAAATATACCATGAAAAAGCCGGAAGCGGTAATAGAGATTGGCAGCAGTTCATCCGACAACGAGATTACTTTTTACATAAAAGATAACGGAGCCGGCTTTAATATGAAGTATGCTAAAAAGCTATTCGGTGTATTTCAACGACTTCATAAATCCAGCGATTTTGATGGAGTCGGGATCGGATTGGCCAATGTGAACCGGATCATTACACGTCATGGAGGCCATTGCCGTGCCGAAGGAGAGGTGAACACAGGGGCAACTTTTTACTTTAGTCTGCCGAAATGAGCGTTTCTCCCTTCAGGTTGTTAGCTCGTTTGGTGCTTCACAAAGCGATAACGATTATCAAAGCATTCAAAAGATACGTTTAGCGCTCGAAAAATACGGATACTTAAAAGATGATAAAGGTCGTCTGGTTAAGGCTTCCAGAATCATGGTTTTCTTATAAAGGGTGGTATTTTAGTTATTAAAAAAAATGCGATATCCGGTTTTTTAGCTATTTATTTTTGAATGATTGTCACATTTATTCAATTTGCGTTTTATGATAGGCGCATCTTCTGAAACCATTGTCTTTGTTGGCCTTGACCTTAATGATTCCAGCATCGAATAATCAACGATAAATGGACTGGCATCAGGAAACTAATTTGTATTCCCTGTCAGGCGGGTTAGATAAAATTTAAGTTATAAGACATGCTTCATGTCAAGAACAGCTTTACTTCGGTCGAAGTTACTGCCTGGTTACCACCATTATCCTGGTATCGATGCTTTCGTTATTGACTACCAACGTGTAGGTATAGGTGCCTTGCTCAATTTCATTGGCATTTACGGTAACCTGGCCATTGCCTGTCCCATTGATCGTAATTGATTTAATGATCCTGCCTTCGAGGTCGCGCAAAATTATTCGACCATTTTTTGAATCTTCTGCTTGCTTATAACGGATCACTGTTGCAAGATTAAAAGGATTCGGTTGGTTTTGGAAAAGCATGTTTTCGTTTATTTCAGCTACACTTCCTGATTTTGACCGCTCGGTGCAAAGTAATTGGATGCAATCGTTCATTGAATTGATTTGTGTCCTGAGTTCCTCATTATCCCTGTGTAACTTGTCAACATCATCCTGCAAATTTTTTATTGATTCAACTTTTGCAGGATTCGTTACTGGTGTTACCCAACTGGCCAGGCCATTCTCGTCAGAGGTTAATACCTTGCCTGCACCTTGTGAACCATCAACAATTTTAATGGTACCTGCAACATCCAGTCTTGCGACCGGGGCCGAGGTGCCCACGCCCATATTTCCAGCGGCATCAATTACCATCCTTCGGGCTCCTACTGTATTATCATAAATGTGGAAGCCGGAGTTTGTGCCTCCGTTCGCTTCCCAGGTTCCCTGAACGCCAACGAAATATTCATGGGTACTGTTTTTAACCAGCATTCCGGCAAAATATCCATCCTGGCTGTAAATCCTCAGGCGTGGACCATTAATACCCACAACATCTAATTTATATGCAGGTACAGCTATTCCGATCCCTAGTCTGCCGCTATAATATCCATTGCCATCACTGCCAGTTAAGTGGATGGTTTGGGCAAAACCACCGAGGCTAAGTAAAATGATCAGAATTGTTAAGATTATCGTTTTCATATTGTTATTTGTTTTAAGTGTAAATATTTCATCCTGGCCTGTTTAATGATGATGCCGTTTGGTTAAAAGACTGTACCTGTAAACGTTGCACATGTTTCTTCCTCCAGGATGTTCATGTGGTAAAATCGAAAGATTTAGGTATTCTAGCCGCTAAAAGTAATCATTAATTAAGACACATTCTAAATAAAATAAAATTTTCATCAAAACAAAACACAATGAAGAAAAGGGGACCTGCCGATGGGGTTGACCATCCCAGGCCGATCATGATTGACCAGTATGAGGTTTCATTGTTTTGAATTTGCAGTAATATCATCAATGCCAGGTAATCCGGCCCTTGCTTTGAAAAGCCGGGCCATTTGACCGCCTTCCACCGATTTTGCTTGACCATGCCACACATTTAACAATCAATGAATAGAGGTGGTCAATTTACTCCGGCCCGGGATGGTCAACCCCATCGGCATGTCCAATAATCTTTATGCCTTAAATGTTATTTGTGTAAAGGGGTCCGCCAAAACCGGCATGTCGCATGAGTTTATAAATGGAAAAACCTCTACCTTTGACTCCGTTGCGGGCCTCTGTTACCCAATTGCCCATTGAGGTTGCAAACCATTAAACTACAATGATGATTCCACCAGACAAACTAGCCATGATTGCTAAGGCTGCCAGAAAGGAACATTGGTACTATGCAGATAAATAATCACAAATTATGAAACATTTCTTAAAAAGGATTTTTGTTTTATGGGTTTCTTTAATAATACTTTCGCCGCTGATAGCGCAAAAACAAACAACGGTTACCTTGCAACTGAAATGGAAACACCAGTTTCAGTTTGCTGGGTATTATGCAGCTATCGAAAAAGGTTTTTATAAGGATGCCGGGTTAGAGGTTAACTTACTCGAAGCTATGGAAGGCCAAAACCCCTCGGAGGCAGTTTTTGATGGGAGGGCAGAATTCGGGGTTTCAACTTCGGATATACTAATTATGCGTTCGCAGGGGAAAAAGGCGGTTGTTTTGGCTAACATCTTTCAACATTCACCACAAATCCTGCTGACCACAAAAAAATCGGGTATCCAACATGTTCACGACCTGATTGGGAAGAGAATTGCCATGGAGCCAAATGCCGCCGACATTATTGCCTTTTTGAACGACGAAGGAATTACCACCGGCAAATACATTATTGACCAACATGCTTTTAATGCCGATAAGTTAATAAACGGAGAAATTGACGGCATTTCAGCCTATTCGACCGATGAACCATTTGAACTGCAGGAAGCCAATTTTGAATACACCATTATCTCGCCTTCGATGGGCGGTATCGATTTTTATGGCGACGGTTTGTTTACCACCGAGGCGCTCATCAAAAAAGATCCTTTATTAGTCGAAAATTTCAGGGCAGCATCGCTCAAAGGCTGGAAATATGCGATGGAAAATCCTGAAGAAATAGTTAACCTTATTTACGAAAAGTACAGCCAACGACATAGCCGCGAACATCTTAGGTTTGAAGCCGACCGGATGAAAAACCTGATCATGCCGAATGTTGTCGAAATTGGCTATTCAAACCCAGGCAGGTGGGAGTCCATCGGAAATACTTACAAAAAGCTGAAGATGATAGATGTATCTTTCAGTACTGAGGGCATGTTTTATGCCGAGTACTTAAAACCGAAATTGGCAATCCCATGGAGGTTAATTGCTGGTTTTCTGTTAATTTTATTGATTTTGGCATCAATTACTTATTTCTTTTACAATGTTTCGAGGAAGTTAAAAAATGAAATAAAAATCCGGATGAAAATCGAGAAGAAACTGGTAGAAAGTGAAGAACATTACCGTTCGCTTGTCGAAAATTCGCCGGACGCAGTTATCATCTATAAAGATGAAAAAATTGTCTTTGTAAATAAAGAATGTCTTCGTTTGATGCGGGCTGGCAGTACAGACGAATTGACCGGAAAGCCGGTTTTGCAATTTGTTCATCCCGATTATCAGGCGCTTGTGATCGGGCGAATGATTACCGCTGCCTCTTCAGGAGAAACATTGCCTCCCATCGAAGAAAAACTTATTCGGATCGATGGCTCGGAGGTGTTTGTTGAGGTTAAAGCCATCCCGATTCAGCTGTTGAACAAACCTGCAGTTCAATTGATTATTCATGACCTTACCGGGCGTAAGGTTTCAGAAATTGCACTTCAGGAGAGTGAGAAAAAATTCACGGAAATGGCCGACCTCCTCCCACAAATTGTGTTTGAATCTGATTTACAGGGAAAGCTTGTCTACGTGAATAAGCAGGCTTCTAAAGTTTTAGGATACCCCGGAGATTATGATATTGGAGGTTTAAATACAATAAACCTTTACATCCCGGAGGACAGGCCCAGGGCCATCGAAAACATTAAGCGCCGCATGATGGGCCAACGCGATGAGAGTAACGAATATACCATGATCCGGTTTGATGGATCGTTAATTAACGTGTTGGTTTATTCAAATCCGATTTTTAAAGAAACCAAACCTGTGGGATTGCGGGGCATTATTATCGACATCACCGACCGCAAAGTTGCGGAGGAAGCCATTCATGAACTTAATATTACCCTTGATCAACGTGTTAAAGAACGTACCAGGCAACTCCAGGAGGTCAATAAAAAACTCGAATTCCAAATAAATGAAATCGAACAGTTTGCCTATATTACGACCCATGACCTGACCGAACCGTTGGTAGCGCTTACTAATTTCACCAACCTTCTTCACGAAGAGTATTCAGGGAAATTAGATGAAGCCGGTAATAAAAGCATTGATTTTGTTTTTCACTCGGCAACCAGGATGAGGTTGTTGCTAAAGAATCTGTTCGATTATTCTTTGTTGGGGAAAGGGAGCGTAATAACAAAGGTCGACTGCAAAAAAATGGTCATCGGAATCCTTGATGATTTAACCCCTTTTGTGAAAGAAAATAATGCTACAATCATCCTGCAGGAACTACCTGAAGTTGATGGTTATCCAAAAGAATTAGGGCTCTTGTTCCGGCACTTGATCTGTAACGCGATCAAATTCCACAAAAAAGAGATTTCCCCGGAAATAAAAATTTCAGCAGAAAACCAGGAAAAAGAATGGCTTTTCAGCTTCGAAGACAATGGCATTGGCATCAAAGAAAAAGAGAAGGAGAAGATTTTCATGATTTTCCAACGGATGGTCAGGCGTGATGAATTTGATGGAACCGGAATCGGACTTGCTCACTGTAAAAAAATTGTGGAATTGCACGGTGGCCGGATTTGGTTGGAATCGAATGAACATGGTGGTTCAACATTCAGGTTTACGATACCGGTTTATATTGCCTAAGATCTGTTCAGCTGCAGGCAGGGGGTTGAATATGTCCGCCAGATCAGGCTGTCCATCTTATGCCTCCATTGCCCCCAGGATCCTTGCTGACCACCGGAGAATGCGATAGTCATACAGGATGTCATCGTATTTTTCGGAATCCATTTCTCCTGTTTTTTCGACGGGTATCTATTACAAATCTACCTTATTTTCTGATTTAAGCTGCTCCAACCTCCACCATTATAAACGTTGAGGTAACCATTTGAGATTAACATTTTTTTTGCAAAACCACTTCTCGCACCTGATGCGCAGCAGGTTATTATTTGCCGGTTTTTATCCTTTAACTTATGCAGGTTGTTTCCAAGTTGTTCAACAGGAATGTTGATTGCTCCTTTGATATGACCATCCGAAAACTCATTTTTACTCCGAACATCCAAAATAACTGCTCCATTTTTTACTAATTCGGCAAAATTCACATTTGGGCCAAAACCAAATAATTTTTTAAGTATTTCTATCATTTTTGTCGTATTTATTATTGATAATGTTAAGGGCACTCCGATAAGTCTGCTAACAAATAATTTAACCGCAGAGGGCGCAGAGTATTTTCGCAGAGTTTCGCAAAGTTATAATTATCTGCGAGTTATCTCTGCGGCACTTTGCGGTTCCTTTGTGTTCTTTGCGGTTTAACATTTTTTTAAATGGTGATTTGATGAATAAACGACTTTTCGGAGTAGACTCAAACTTTGAGTCTTCATAACCTGGCGAACCAAAATGACCTTTGGCATTGCTTGAAACTCCGACTCCTTCTTCCGAAGGATTTGGGATGCTGCCTAAAAAAAACAAGATGCCGGAATGCAAAATTACGGCTAATTTGAATGAGATTTCACATCATAATTTTCTGCACCAACACTTTGAAAGGTAACGTTCAGAATTATAAAACCTTTACCAGCAGGCAAAACGATGGCAACCCGCACCGTTGATTCGTGAGACGGTATTATTTCGGAAGACACAACCGGCAGCCCGATGCTAATAAAGCCCAATGGAAAAGTGAAAGAGACATACGACGTAAGTCCCGGAATTTTCCGATTAGCTGTCTGTGCGATAAAAAGAAATTAAGTAGTAAATGGTCGCGACCTTCATCGGGCGAATACTCTAACTTTGCTGTCATGAAAACAGTCATCATCCTCGCCTTCATCATGCTTTTTGGCTCCTGCCGGCCCGGCCAGCATTCTGACGTCGTACTGTCTTCCCTGGACAGGCAGACGCTCTACCCGGCCCTATTCAATGTACCGGCGCAGAACGAATGGTGCCAATGGGAACCATCACCTTCGGAGAAGGATTCCACCAACGTCTCTTCTGACGGGTTATGCCACACAAGGCTGGATACCATTTTGTACTATGCTGACGCTGGCACCAACAGGGCGGTGATTATTTTCGGCACCTATGAATTCGAAAACGGCGGGATGGTGTTTTGTCATGCCTGCAATCCGATGGTAAGCATTGCGGTGGCACAGAAGAGCGAACAGAACGCATGGCGGGTTATTAATTTCATTAAGAACTTCGGGACCCATGGTGAATGGTCAGCCCAGCCGGATTACCGGATTGGCCGGTTGGGCAGGAATGATTTTCTCGTTGAGGATGCAGGCTACTCAAACCAGGGGATTGTTCAAAACTGGACATTTTTTTATCACCTGCCGTCTTTGGCAGCGTCATTGACACTCGAGTCCATGGACAACAGCATGATGATTTCGGACATAAACTCGTTGAACGAATGGGCTGATAGCATCAAGGATATCTCAGAGGGTAACACCACCAGCGTTATTGTGACAAGGCAAGGTACCTGGACTGAAGAAGGAAAAGAGCAGCAAAGCGGCGACCAGGTCACGGAATACGTCCTGAACGATTCGAATATTTTCAGACCGGTAAGCCGCTGATAAATAAATGGCCCACCGGGCGTTATTCCATCTCACTCATAAAAACAAATACCAACAGATGAACATTTCAAAAACTAACAAGAGGTGGGGCCTCATTTTGTTATTGCTTGCTGTCATTGCCATAATGGCTTTATATCCGTTGCCACCACAAGCCCCAATCCAATATTACGACAGGCAAAGCGGCTTGTTGAAAACGGAAAAAGTGGCTGGCGAAAAGTGGCTGGTGTGGCTGTATCATAATCCGGTTGGCGAAGCAACATTGTGGGCGCTGGCCAAAAGAAAGGTGGTTTCACGGGTTTATGGCAACAGCATGGACCGTGCTTCATCGACCAAAAAAATACAACCCTTTGTTGAAGAATTTGATATCGACCTGAGTATCGCCCAAAAGCAGGAGTTCAACTCTTTCAACGATTTCTTTACCCGGAAACTAAAGGATAGTGCCAGACCGGTGGATACCACCTCATCCGTGGCGGTGTCGCCTGCCGATGGAAAAATACTGGCATATACCAACATCAGCCATAGCGATTTTATCATCAAAGGGTACCGCTTCAATACGTTTTCTTTTTTGAATAATGACCGCCTTGCTCAAAAGTACCTTGATGGCACCCTGGTGATCATCCGGCTTGCCCCCCCCGATTACCACCGATTCCATTTTCCCGTTAGCGGAAATGTATCACCCATCGTCAGGATCGACGGTGAATATTATTCAGTTAACCCCCTGGCCTTGCGGAAAATGGCTGAAATATTCTGTCTGAACAAAAGGGAATATACCATCATTTCAAACCCCTTTTTCGGAGATGTTGTGATGGCTGAAGTAGGTGCGACCATGGTAGGAAGTATCGTACAGACCTATTCAGGGAATTTTGTAAAAAAAGGGCAGGAGAAAGGGTATTTCAAATTTGGGGGTTCCACGGTAGTGCTGCTGTTTGAAAAAAACAAAATCCGCCTCGATCAGGATTTATTGATCAATACGCTAAAGGGTTATGAAACAGTGATCAGAGAAGGAGAACGAATTGGTGTATCGTGTCCGGCAAATGAGTAGGGAGTGGGCGTGTCTCTGATGCATCAACCTGTCCACGCACCTGCCGTGGTGCAAATATCAAAAAGGCAAAGAACAGTGACACGATGGCCACGGATCAGGAGGAATTTCTGGGGGGAAGGGACTTTCGTATTTCAGATTTCACATCTCACATTCAAACATCGGGTATTTCGAGTTTTATGAATCAATCTGATTTTTCCTGCATACTTACGGTGCTCAATAGTCTCTGACGCAACGGGCAGTATTGCCGATCGCCTTGCTGGTGCCGTTCATGCTGCTGATATCACTATGGAAGTACAGGCACCAGCCGCCGAGGGCATTGTACTGTGTACTGCTCCAGTAGTAGCCGATTGATCCGCGCAAGGTTAGCCAACCACCGGTGCTGGCCATGTAGCCGGCCGCGTGCATTTTTAGGTTCGAACTCCACGGGCCGTTCCAATTTGTCCATCCTCCACTTACAGCAACATTGTTCCATTCGGTCTCGGTTGGAACACGCCAACCAGTGCCAAGCTCAATGGAACACGGGTCGTTTGTTGATAGCCAGTCTGAATTTACGCTGATGATGTTAAACCAGGTGGTATTGGGCGTTCTCGTAGTACCGTCATGCTTGTATCCCCGCTTGAGGCTAAACTGCCAGTACCAACCCGCTGAAGCCTCCGTTGTATCGCTAACAGCTGAAGCCTGATGGTCTGCTCCAAGATTACTGGTGATCCAGCATTTTGAAGTCTCGCCGGGGATATTGGTTACCGTGCCGTAGGTAACTGTTTTGGTAACCGGTGCTACTGCTCCTGCTGCATGGTTGATTGTGATGGAGCTGCCACAGGTAAAACAGGCAGAGGTCGTTTTGGTAAGGGTTGTGGCCGTGGAAATACCGCAGGCGTTATAGGCCCATAAATACCGTGTGTAAGGCGTACTGCACGACAGGCCGGTTTCGGTTTTAGTCGTTGCGGCGAACATATCAGTCGCCGTATTGTAATCATTTACAGTATTCCATTTATAACCTGAGGCCGGGGCCACCGTGTTCCAGTTCCATAGAATCTGATTGGATGAGGGGATATGGACGCCGGTTACCGGTGAACCCGGGGGCAAACAATCGGCATTTAAGATAGACCACATGCCATTGATAAACATGGCCAATGTGCCTGAGCTGTTCGTACCGCAATCGGTGCAATAGACCATTAGGCCTGGCGCCGGGCTTGAAATGGCGTTCATTTCGGCAAAGGTCATGCGGGGCGGCAGAAAACCCTTTTGTGTGGATTTGGCATCCAGGATAGCCGAAGGATCAGGGTTGCTGCCCTCGGTGTTGACACCCACCTGTGAGAAAAGGAAAATGCTGCTGAGCAGTAATCCAATGAGCAATAAGTATTTTTTTTTCATAATGCCATGGTTGAAAAAAAGTTCGCCCTCTTAGCGGTATTATTAAAAATTGTCCAATTGTTAAAATGGTTCATCAAAAAGCCCTCACGGCACGCACATAGTAAGTGCTGTTCTTAGTGGGGAAGCCTTGCCAGCCACTGTTGAAGATCTGGATCCACGCTGAGATTATATCCATCTCGGAGGAACTCCAATAGACGACGTTACTGGGAAAGCCACCAATTGCGGCTTTTTGCAGGTACATTTGATTAAGCTCGTCTTTCGATGGTAAAAACCAATCATCATAACCGTTCAGCACAAGGTCGTTACATATACGAGCCGCTATCCCGGCTGTGTTACATCCGTTAACTATGGCTGTTGTATTGGCCTGTCCCGTGCCAATGGCTGTGGATGTGCTTCCGATGGTTGTTTGGTAACAACCCCATTGCGCTCCGGCACTCTGGTCGCTGGTCGCTGCAATTAAGCCGTGCTGCCCCGTGCCATCAAGGTAGAAGATGATTCCTCCTCCATAACTCAGGCCAATAACGAATGTTACAGTTTGAGCAGTTAAGGTTGTCGATGCAGATATTCCGCAGGTATTATAAGCCCACACATATCGTGTGTATATTGTGGTCGGCATCAGTCCTGTCTCTGTTTTCGTGGTGGCTGTTCCCATGTCGATGGCCGTAGCATAGTTGTTCGCTGTGTTCCATTTATACCCGGTGGTATATGGAACCGCGTTCCAGTTCCAGGTGATTTGGGTTACTACCGGAACATGCGTTCCTGCCGAAGGAGCGAGTGGCAGGATGCAGGTGGGGGAAAACATCTGCCATTCGCCACTGATGAACATGGCCAGGACTCCGTTGCCTGAGTTGCTGCAATCGGTGCAATAGATGATCAATCCGTTGGCAGGGTTTGCGATGGCATTCATTTGAATATGTGTCATCCGCGGAGGAAGCAGCCCGCCTGCTGTAGATTTCACATCGAGCATGGCCGTATTTTCCGGCGGGGTATTGTCAGTATTGATTCCAACCTGGGCGAAAAGGTAAAATGAAGGTAGGGCAAAAGAAAATCCCAGCACGATCATAAATTTGTAAAGGTTTTTCATAGGATTGTATTTTGAAAGGGTAAAAATAATCAAACAGGAAAATAGTCAGATTTACAGATAGTCTTATCAATCACGAACGCAACGCACAGAAAACCCTTCATCCTTGGGCCTGGCGTTTCTGCCTACATCGTTGTAATCGTAATTTATGCTCCGGAACCAGGCACCAATTGTATTGGACTCAGATGAACTCCACCAGATGCCGCCGTAGCCAAGGGCATCGAACGTTCCAAAGTAGTAGCGGATGCCTCCCGGAACAGCTGTAAATCCACTTTCGTTGGTTGCCCCCGTATTGGGGGAATACCACCAACCGGTGAAAGCTTCCCGCGTACCGGTAGCTTTCATTTTCCCGCCCGCAACATCTGCTCCTCCCAAAAAGGCTATTGCGATGGTCCACTCAGCATCCGTTGGAATATGCCACCCAGAAGGGCAAATCCCTTGCACACCCGGGCTGGTTGCATATTGCATCATCTCTTTCCATTGGTATAAACCTCCATAAAAGCCACAACCCAACCAGTCAAGGTCGTTGTAACAGTATTTCTCTATTGTGCTGTTATCTGTTTGTTCTGCACTGCCATTGATTCTCGTTCCAATATTCAGGTTTTCTTTGAACCAGCACTGTGAGCCTATTGCAACGGTATTGTAAATCTGGCCGCCATAAGATACCGTAGGTGTTCCCTCGCAGGGCGCAACCGCACAGGCAGAAGTAGTTTGAGTTAAGGTGACCTGCGTAGAATTCCCGCAGGTATTGTAAGCCCACACATACCTGGTACAGGCTGTGTTGCAGGTAAGGCCGGTTTCGGTTTTTGTGGTAACACCTCCCATGTCGGTTGCCCCGGCATAATTGTTCGCTGTATTCCATTTATACCCGGTGGCATTGGGAACTGTGTTCCAGTTCCAGATGATTTGGGTTTCTGCCGGAACATGGATTCCTGCCGAAGGAGTGAGTGCCGGGATGCAGGTGGGGGCAAATATATACCAGTCGCCACTGCTGAACATGGCCAGGGCTCCGTTACCCGAGTTGCTGCAATCGGTGCAATAGATGATCAGTCCGTTGGCAGGGCTTGCGATGGCATTCATCTGGGAATGTGTCATCCGGGGAGGAAGCAATCCTTTGCTGGCCGATTTAACTTCCAGCATTGCAGAATTATCCGGCAGGCTGCCGTCGGTATTAACAGCTATTTGTCCAACGACGGTGGACGCCGAAAGAATCACGAATAATGTAAAAACACACAGCGGTTTCATAATATTGGGTGTTAAATTGTTGAGTTTGTTTGTTAATTTTATAAATCCCGAACGCAACGCACAGAAACCCCTAAAAACTTTCCCTCGAAACTTCTGCTTACAGCGCTGTAATAGGTGCTCAGGTACCGGTTCCAGGCATAGTCCGTCCCGCTTTCAGATGAACTCCACCAGTAGCCGTAGTTGCCCATGGCGTAGAACATGCCATCGAGGTCCAGGCGGTTGCCTCCCGGAAAGGCTGTAAATCCACTTTCGTTGGTTGCCCCCAGATTGGGGGGATACCACAGATCGGGGCCAGTAGATTTCATTTTCCCGCCCGCATCACCTTCTCCTCCCAAAAAGGTTGTAGCTATTGTCCACTCAGCGTCAGTGGGAATATGCCAACCCGAAGGGCAAATCCCTTTCACACCCGGGCTGGTTACATATTGCATCATCTCGTTCCATTGGTATAAACCTCCATAAATGGCACAATTCGATGCAAGGTCGTCGTAACAGTATTTCTCCATTGTGCCGTTATTTGTTTGATCTGCAGTGCCATCGATTCTCGTACCAATATTCAGGTTTTCTTTGAACCAGCACTGTGAGCCTATTTGAACGGTATTGTATGTTTGGCCGCCATAAGATACCGTAGGTGTTCCTGTGCATGGCGATGCTCCCCCACAGGCAGAAGTTGTTTGATTTAAGGTGACCGGCGTAGAATTCCCGCAGGCGTTGTAAGACCACGCATAGCGGGTGTATGGGGTATTACAGGTCAGGCCGGTTTCGGTTTTTGTGGTTGCCGTGCCCATCTCTGTTGCCCCGGCATAATTGTTCGCTGTGTTCCATTTATACCCGGTGGTATATTGAACTGTGTTCCAGTTCCAGGTGATCTGGGTTGCTTCGGACAAATGCACTCCTGCCAAAGGAGCGAGTGGTAAGATGCAGGTGGGGGCAATCGTATACCATGCACCATTCATAAACATGGTAAATGCTCCGTTTCCTGAGTTGCTGCAATTGGTGCAATAAATGATAAGTCCATTGGCAGGGTTTACAATGGCATACATCTGGGTATTTGTCATCCGGGGAGGAAGCAACCCGCTAACTGTAGATTTTACATCGAGCATGGCAGAATTATCCGGCGGAGTATTTTCATTATTGATTCCAACCTGGGCGAAGAGGGAAAATGAAGGTAGAGCAAAAGAAAATCCCAGCACAATAATAAGTTTGTAAAGGTTTCTCATAGGATTGTATTTAGAATTTGTAAAGGTTAAGTCAAATCAAAATTTCGTTTCAATTGCAGCCCTGGAAAAAATTTTGCTATTTTTTTTATTCTGCCAAACTTTCACATTTGACGGTACGAGAAAAAAGTTCACCCGCTTAGCGATATTATTAAAAATTGTCCAATTGCTAAATGGTTCATCAAAAAGCCCGAACAGCGCGAATAGAGTTGGATTCAATGTTCTTATCGCTGCTGTTCTCCCAGCCAAAGATTAAGTTCTGGTCCCACGCGCTGCCCGCACTGTACTCGGAGGAACTCCAATAGGCCATGTACGAAAAACCGCCAATTGCGTTTTTTTGCACGTGCATTTGATTAAGCTCGTCTTTCGAGGGTAAAAACCAATCGTCATAATTGTTCAACACAAGATCGTTACATATACGCGCTGCAATGCCGGCCTGGTTGCATCCGTTTACGATAGCGGTTGTATTGGCTTGTCCCGTGCCAATGGCAGTGGATGTACCAACGATGGTTGTCTGGTAACAACCCCACTGCGCTCCGGTACTCTGGTCACTTGTGGCCGCAATTAAGCCGTGCTGCCCCGTACCATCAATGTAGAAGATGATTCCACCTCCATAACTTTGGCCAATAACGAATGAAATAGTTTGAGCAGTTTGAGCAGTTAAGGTTGTCGGTGCAGATATTCCGCAGGTATTATAAGCCCACACATATCGTGTGTATGTGGTGCCGGGTGTCAGTCCTGTCTCTGTTTTCGTGGTGGCTGTTCCCATGTCGATGGCCGTAGCATAATTGTTCGTGGTGCTCCACTTGTAACCGGTGGCACCGGCAACCGCGTTCCAGTTCCATATAATCTGATCAGAAGATGGTATGTGAACGCCGGTTACCGGAGAACCCGGGGGTAAACAACCGGCATCTCGCACGCAGCGGACAGGAATGGCCATCGGCTTGTCGTAGGTCTGATTTTGGCTTGAATAAATGGAGAAGTACAGGCCATTAGCGGAGGTGGCACCTGACTGCGAACTGCTCCAGTATAAGCCCATGAAACCGGAAGTGGCCAGAATACCATCAGCGCCGGCCAGGACCCCGGCAGCGTGGAGTTTTAATCCGGAACCCCACGGGCCGTTCCAGTTGGTCCAGTTGCCGGAAATTCGAACCTCATCCAACTCAGTATATGTTGGCAAGCGCCATCCGCTTCCCAGTTCAATCGCACACGGGTCGTTCGTTGATATCCAGTCTGAATTTTCGCTGATGGCGGTGATCCAGATTGTAGCCGGTGTTCGGGTTGTGCCATCATGCTTATAGCCTTGTTTGAGGTTAAACTGCCAGTACCAGCCTGCCGATGGCTCTGTAGCATCGTTGACTGAAGTGGCCTGGTGGTCTGCCCCAAGATTACTGGTGATCCAGCATTTTGAAGTCTCGCCGGGAATATTGGTAACCGTTCCGTAGGTAATGGTTTTGGTCACCGGGGCTACTGCTCCAGCAACATGATTGATTGTAATGGAAGCACCGCAGGTATTACAGGCAGAGGTCGTTTGGGTCAGGGTTGTGGCCGTGGAAATACCGCAGGTGTTATAGGCCCATACATATCGCGTGTACGGCGTACCGCACGACAGGCCGGTTTCGGTTTTAGCCGTTGCGGTGAGCAGATCGGTTGCCGTATTGTAATCATTTTCCGTATTCCATTTATAACCTGTAGCCGGGGCCAGCGCATTCCAGTTCCAGGTAATCTGATAGTGTGATGGGATATGGACGCCGGTTACCGGAGAACCCGGGGGCAAACAATCGGTATTTAAGATAAACCACATGCCATTGATAAACATGGCCAATGTACCTGAACTGTTCGTACCGCAATTGGTGCAATAGACCATTAAACCCGGCGCCGGGCCTGAAATGGCGTTCATTTCGGCAAGGGTCATGCGGGGCGGCAGAAAACCCTTTTGTGTGGATTTGGCATCCAGGATGGCCGAAGGATCAGCGTTGCTGCCATCGGTGTTGACACCCACCTGGGAGAAAAGGAAAATGCTGCTGAGCAGTAATCCAATGAGCAATAAGTATTTTTTTTTCATAATGCCATGGTTGAAAAAAGTTCGCCCGCTTAGCGGTATTATTAAAAATTGTCCAATTGTTAAATGGTTAATCAAAAAGCCCGCACAGCACGCACCCAGTAGGTGGAGTTCTTACCGTTGTAGAACTGCATGCATTGGTAGAAGGACTTGACCCACACGTAGATATCATTGTGCTCGGAGGAACTCTGATAAGTGCCGTAGATTTCAAACCCTCCAATTGCGGCTTTTTGCAGGCACATTTGATTTAGCTCGTCTAACGATGGTAAAAACCAATCGCTGTACCCGTTCAAAACAAGGTCGTCGCATATACGCGCTGCAATGCCGGCCTGGTTGCATCCGTTTACGATAGCCGTTGTATTGGTCTGCCCCATGGCAATGGCAGAGAATGTGCCTCCGATGGCTGTTCCGGAACAACCCCACTGCGCTCCGATACTCTGGTCGCTGGTGGCTGCAATTAGGCCGTGCTGCCCCGTGCCATCAAGGTAGAAGATGATTCCACCTCCATAACTTTGGCCAATAACGAATGAAACAGTTTGAGCAGTTGAGGTTGTCGATGTCGATATTCCGCAGGTATTATAAGCCCACACATATCGAGTGTATGTTGTGCCCGTTGTCAGTCCTGTCTCTGTTTTCGTAGTGGCTGTTCCCATGCTGATAGCCGTAGCATAATTGTTCGTGGTGTTCCACTTGTAACCGGTGGCCGCTGCAACCGCATTCCAGTTCCAGATAATCTGAAACAAAGAGGGTGTATGCACGCCGGTTACCGGAGAACCCGGCGCTAAACAGGTGGCATCGAAGATAGACCACGTGCCATTGGCAAACATCGCCAATGTACCTGAACCATTCGGTCCGCAATCGGTGCAACAGACCATCAATCCTGGTGCAGGGCTGGCAATGGCGTTCATTTCGGCAAGGGTCATGCGAGGCGGCAGAAAACCCTTTTGTGTGGATTTGGCATCCAGGATAGCCGAAGGATGCGGGTTGCTGCCATCGGTGTTGATACCCACCTGTGAGAAAAGGAAACTGCTGTTGAGCAGAAATCCAAGGAGCAATAAGTGTTTTATTCTCATAATTCTGTGGTTAAACTTTAAATTACTGGTTTCGGACACAGCGAAGGGTAGCACCGTTCGCCTTGACACTCTCGGGCATGGAGCCCCACCCACTGTCGAAGTATAGGAACCAGCCCCATGGGGTATCGCTCTGCGTACTGCTCCAGTAGTTGCCCCAGTAGTCGCGAAGTTGCAGAGAACCATCATTTGCAAACAGGGAGCCGGCTGCGTGCATTTTTAAGCCGGAATTCCATGGGCCGTTCCAGTTGGTCCAGTTTCCGGTATTTCTAACATTATTCCATTCAGCAGAAGTAGGTATGCGCCATCCGCCTCCAAGTTCGATTGCACACGGGTCGTTTGTTGATATCCAGTCTGAATTTTCGGTGATAACGGTAATCCAGGTTGTAGCCGGCGTTCGGGTTGTTCCATCATGCTTAAAGCCTTGTTTGCGGTTAAACTGCCAGTACCAGCCTGCCGAAGGTTCTGTCGCATCGTCGACTGAAGTGGCCTGGTGGTCTGCCCCAAGGTTGCTGGTGATCCAGCACTTCGACGTTTCACCGGGGATATTGGTTACCGTGCCGTAGCTAACTGTTTTGGTAACCGGAGCTGTTGCTCCGGCAACATGGTTGATGGTAATGGGTGCTCCGCAGGAAAGACAGGCAGAGGTCGTTTGGGCCAGTATTGCAGCAGTGGAAAAACCGCACGCGCTGTTGGCCCATACATACCGAGAGTAAGACGTATTGCATGACAAGCCGGTTTCGGTTTTAGTCGTTGCGGCGAACATATCCGTTGCCGTATTGTAATCATTAACCGTATTCCATTTATAACCGGTGGCCCCTGCAACCGCATACCAGTTCCAGATAATCTGATCGGATGAAGGGATATGAACGCCGGTTACCGGTGAACCCGGCGCAAGGCAATTGGTTTTTAAAATAAACCACATGCCATTCATAAATACCGCCATCCTTCCTGAACCATTCGTACCACAATTGGTACAATAGACCATTAAGCCTGATGCCGGGTTTGAAATGGCGTTCATTTCGGCAAAGGTCATACGGGGCGGCAGAAAACCCTTTTCTGTGGATCTGGCTTCCAGGATTGCCGAAGGATCAGGCTGGCTGCCAATGGTATTTATGCCAACTTGTCCAATTACACTTACAACGATGCAGGCGAAGAGGATCACCAGGCAGTAAAATTTTTTCATGACTTTCAGTTTAATATTTATCGGTCATCGTAATAATGGCTAACCGGAATAAATACCCGTGAATGAAACTATGAATATGTAACAACTCAGTAATTGTATGAAAGTAAAACAAGTTCAATCTATCAGTAAGCAGTTTATAGGCTCAGGTCAGGGGAAACCTGTAAAATGGAATTTCAGGGAATTGTATTTGTCTCTTGCAAATCTCATGAATATTTCGCCTTAGTAAAAAATACTTTCGCAAATATCATGTAGTCAAAATACTGATTTTATTATAGGTGTTTGCCCTACAAGGGTTTTTTGCAGGATATTCCGGTTTACTTGTTGATGGCTTTGGTAATAAAATTCCGGCCTTCCGAAGAAACGCTTACAATGTAGACACCCTTTGCAAAGGGTGCTTCAATGCTGATGCTCCCGTCCATTGTTTTTTCCTGACTGCGGATGAGTTGACCCAGCATGTCATGCACGGTGATTTCTGCAAGATGGCCATGCATTGACGGTACATCCAGGTAGATCCTGCCGCTGCTGATATAGGCTTTGCCTTCAGGGGTGACGTTTGCGCCGATCCCTTCCGGATAGCCGAAGATCAGGCTGAACCTTTTTTTACTGTTTGCGGGATCATGGGAAAACACATATCTGCTGCTCTGCCTCAGGTCGGTCACCGACCCGTTGAGATGATCCTGAAGCCGCAACGCAAGAGAGGGGTCAAAGCTTTCAATACCTGATACATTCAGGATTACCTGTCCGGCATAGCTCGTTTTAAAGTCGAGGGGGACGATCAAGGCTCCTGATGGAGGAGGCTGCATGTTGATGCTCAGCTGTTTTTCTTCTTTTTCGGTCCATAGCTGCGGAGCCTCTTCCAGCCCCCATAACTTGAACCCGTCAAACTGCGGGTCGAACACGGAACTTGCCGAAGCGTTAAAGCCCACAAAGGTCTCGTCATAGTAACTATTAGATTGAGAGGAGATTTTGAGTGTAGTGGCCTGGGTTGTTTTATAGAAAGCCTGGGTATTGTGAACGCAGGCGCTGTTGTTCACCGTCAGCACCGGGGATCCGCTGGCCATGACAATGAAGGCCTGTCCAACCGGCACATAGGAGTTGCCGGAAAGGGTGGTGTAATTTCCGATCACGTGGTTCCATATCCATGCCGTTGCTCCAATGTTGTTTTTTACCCATCCTCCCGATGCGCCCCAATTGATAGCCGATGGATAGGGATTAGGAACCAGGTTGAAAGTATACGTGCCCCCAAAGGAAACAGCGGGACTGAAGGTGCCTGTGTTCAGATTGCCTGTGAAGGTATAGGTAGTTGAGGCAGCAGGATAATAGATCATATAACCCGTGTTACAGAATAGCGGAGTGGTGGTGGACCACCCGAGGTTGACCCAAAGCCCATAGTAGTTTGTATTGGCAGGATCCATTTGTGCCGCGTCCAGCTTGTAGAGGTAAGAGCCAAGGAAGAGATTTGAAGCAGGGTTTGCATAGTGGACTGGGATGGAGACAAGATGATATATATATGCCGTGAGTGAAGCGCTACCCGTAATATACCTTTGCACCGTAGCCCCAACAGAGGAAGAACGCTGGATGAGTGAGCCGGTTCCGTTTTGGTCGCTGCTGATCACCAGTCCGTTGTTGCCCGCATTGTTGGTGAGGGTACCGTTGACCGTGAGGGCTTTGCCCGGATCAATGGTTAGAATAGCCCCTGATTGTATGGTGAGGCTATTACATGCAGCCGGACTGGCCACTGCCTGTGTTATATGTGGCTGATTGGCAGGAGCAGAGGGGATGGTTACATGAGATGATGCCAGGGGTAGGGAATTCAGGTCCCAGTTCCCTTCAACCGACCAGTCGTTCGAAGAAGAGCCCGTCCAGGTAAGTGTGTTGTTCTTTTCCCAGGCTCCCATCTCGGGAGATGAACCTGATCTGGCGGATCCTCCGTAATCGGTAGTTACACCCGTTCCTGTTGCTGCCGGTAATAAGGTTGAAGGGATATAATTCCCCGCATTCGTACCTCCGGCATCGGCAAAAGAAGGATTCAGGTCCTGGCTGTGAGCATCGTTCCCTGTCACTCCGGTCACAATAGGTATTGATGTTTTATCACCCCCGTAATAGCCGGGTATTTTGCCTGTCCCGGTAACGTAGTAATCATTGTAGTCGCATGTCAGGCCTCCTCCGGTATATAGAATGTACATGGCGTAATGCTTACCTCCGGCTCCGTTATTGGAACGGGCATTGAAGAAGATGTTATTCCTGTAATTCCTGGTATTGGCCGTGGTGGAACTATATAATCCTGCGCTGTTCAGAGAACCTGAAGTCGGAGATCCGTTAAGATATACGGAATTGAAATAGATATTGCTTGTCCCTGATGCATTTCCGTCGTAAATGCCGTAAAGATTTGTCGTCGTGCTTCCTCCGAGGAGAATAATATTATTGGAAAAGGTTGCAACTCCGTAAGCGATTTTGATTCCATGTATGTAGGCAGAGTTGCTGGTTGAACTGACATTTAGTTCGTAAATCAAATTGCCTGTCACAAAACTTGCAGTCGGTTGACCGTAAAAATAAATCCCTGCAACATGCCCTGTAAAGGACGAATAAGAATTGGATATATTATGAATTGTGTTTCCTGAGATGGTATGTGAAGTATTGTATCTGCTGACAAAAGCTATTCCGGCTGCTGAAATGTAAGGATTGTTCAAATTAACAGGATCACAATCGCTGGCCGCATTCGCGTTAGCAATGGTCAGGTGATGTATCAGGTTACCCGAAACTGTCGCAGTAGGCTGATTAATAAAGATTCCATACATCTGCCCGTAAACAGTCGTACTGCTGTTGGTCGTTCCGTTGGTAAGATTAGCTACTGTATTGTTAATCGCATTAACAGTTCCGGAATTACCATTGCAGCTTGCAATCCCCCATACCTTTTGGGCATCAGTGGTTGAAAAAGAGGTCGCATGGATGCTATTGGATGTCGAAATACTACCGATGGTATTGTTACTCAGAGAGCAGGTACCGCCATTGGAAGCAAAAAATATCCCGTAAAAATTTGTTGCATTGGCAGAAGATGTGTTAACAGTGGTAATTGAACCTATGATGTTGTTCTGGGCATTGACATCAGAGGATTGAAAATACATTGCATAAAATGCCGAGTTGCCATTGGCTGTAAAAGTAACAGAACCGGTTCCGTCAGAAGCGCCGTAGCAGTTACCTGCAGAGGTTCCTATGTTGATTTTCCCTCTCTGCATGTTCATTCCCCACCAGATATAATTATTGCCGTTCTTAAAATTGATGTTTTTTATCGTATTCCCCTGAATTTCAGTTGCAGTTGAATACCCCACCCTGAATTCCATGAGAGAGAAGGTATTGCTTCCTGTGGTTTTATTCCATACACCACCGCATAATGGAGCACTACCGCCAAAATAGTTGTTCGAAATAATAAAACCATTGCCACCGTCGGCATAAATATAAATGATCCTCATATTATTGCCAGTCGTTATTGTATAATCCTGAGTATCATAGAAACTGTTTCCAGATATTGTCCAGGCATCGTTGTAACTCTGACCACCATCTCCGCCAATCCCCAATTTTATGATGAATGCATGATTGGGGTTGGGATTCAACACATCATGGATATTGTTGTTGCTGATCGTATTAGAACTATTCGGATAACTGGAATTTCCATCAGAGGCTATCGTATTAACAGGTCTGTTTCCGCCAGAATTGGTGATCTCATTATTGTCGATGGTGTTATGGCTGTTTCCGGTAGAAGTGGCAATATTGCTGAAAAGCAGGATGCCCCTGTCACTACTTGTCGCTGAGCCTTTGATCACACAATATTTCACCGTGTTGTAAGTGGCATCGTTATTGAATTTTATCGTTGATGCACTGCCATCATTGGGTCTTGTATTGGCGATCGTCATATTGGCAGAAGATCCTGTGGCATTAACCCGGCCATCAATTGTTACATAATCAGCGCCGTTGAGATCGATAATCGGACCCCAATAGTTCCCGCTTAAAGTTAATCCGCCAATTGTCGGATAAATGTTTACCGAGGTGTAACTGGCGCTTCCCGAACCGCTGGCATTCAGCACCGCCGAAGCACTTTCGGTGGTACTTTGTTTAACCTTTATCGTGATAATACCCTTGTGTGTGCCGAGGTTGATGGCGCTAAAGGCCTCTTTCAGGGTAACATAGTCGGTACTGTCGGCTCCGACAGTGGCTCTGACGGTTACATTCTGGGCGGTTAACGTCATGTTCATACCTAATACGAAAAGCAGAACGAGTAAAATTCCAGGTTTCATGTTTGCTGAATTTAAATGGCAAATTTGGAGAGGCATATATTGGTCGGATTCAAAATATAAATTTCAAAGGGCCTTCCGATGATAGTTGAAATACAAAACTACTCTAATATTTTCAATTGTTAATTATTGATCAATGGTTTATTGAGGGCACTCCGATAAGTCTGTTAACAAATAATATAAACGCAGAGGGCCGCAGAGTTTTTTCGCAGAGTTCCGCAAAGTTATAATTATCTGCGAGTTATCTCTGCGGCTCTTTGCGGTTTCTTTGTGTTCTTTGCGGTTT